>JBKDQC010000669.1:0-31073 GCA_046342295.1 Deltaproteobacteria bacterium
GTATCGTCCTCGGTCTGCCGATCCTGAGCGCGGCCGCCGCCTGCACCGGTACGCTGAACGCGCCCGAGGCGGACGCGGAGCTCGCCGGCCCACTCGATGCGGACCGAGGCGTGCTCGACTCCGCGCTCTCGGCGGGCCCGGATGCTCGAGCGCCGCAGGACGCGGACCGAGCAGACGCCGCCCTTCTGGACGATGCGCTCTCGGCAGACGCCGCGCCACCGCTCGACGTGGGCCCGGTCGGACCGTCTTCGACGAGGCAGACGGCACGGCCGCTCGGCACGACCACCGCAGCCAACGGCTTCTTCGAGTATCTCCCGCCCGGCTACGGCGACGGTGCGCCGCGGCCGCTCCTCGTCTACTGGCACGGGATCGGCGAGAACGGCAACGGGACCACCGAGCTACCCAGCCTCCTGCGCAATGGGCCACCAGGCCTCGTGCACACGGACTCGTGGCCCGCGGAGCGCCCCTTCGTCGTGCTCTCGCCCCAGCACTCCGGCGGCGGTTGCCCGAGCTCGAGCGAGATCCGCGATTTCATCGCGTTCGCTCTGGAGGCCTACGCCGTCGATCCGGCGCGGGTCTACCTGACGGGCCTGAGCTGCGGCGCGATCGGGAGCTGGAACTACCTGGGCGAGAACCTCGACACGCAGATCGTCGCGATGGTGCCGATCGCCGGCGACGGGCGCGGCGCGTGGTCTCGTTCGATGTGCGAGCTGGGACGCGTGGCGATCTGGGCATTCCATGGGGATGCCGACGACGTCGTGTCGCCTCTCGGGACGACGGAGCCGACCACACGCCTCATGGACTGCCCATCTCCCCCGCGCCGCGATCTCCGGGTCACCGTCTATCCGGGAGTGGGACACAACTCGTGGGCCGAGACGTACGACCTCAGCGCAGGGCGCGACATCTACGCGTGGCTCTTGTCGCAGCGCCGGTGAGGCTCCGCGCGGCTCGCGGACAGGGCGTTCCGGGCTTTGATCGGTCGGGCGAGAGCGGTACCGTGCCGCGCCATGATCCCGATCCCGCCGCCGATCAACGAGCCCGTCGACTCCCACGCGCCCGGCACACCCGCGAGGGCACGCCTCGAGGCCGCCCTCCGGTCGCTCTCGTCCTCGCCCATCGAGGTGCCGGTCGTCATCGACGGCAAGCCCGTGCGCACCGGCAAGTCACTGCGCGTGCCGATGCCCCACCGGCACCGTCACCTGCTCGCCGAGGCGCACGAGGCCGGCGAGGCCGAGGTGGAAGCCGCGATCTCGGGGGCGATGCGCGTGAGCCAGGATTGGGCACGCACGCCGTTCGAGACGCGCGCAGCGATCTTCCTCCGCGCGGCCGAGCTCCTGAGCGGACCGCACCGCGCGCGCATCAACGCGGCCTGCATGCTCGGCCAGAGCAAGACGCCGCACCAGTCGGAGATCGACGCGGTCTGTGAGCTCGCCGATTTCTTTCGCTGGAACGTTCACTTCCTCCGCAAGCTCCACGACGAGCAGCCGGTCTCGCCGGCCGGTCAGTGGAACCGAAGCGATCTGCGACCGCTCGAGGGCTTCGTGCTCGCGATCTGCCCGTTCAACTTCCTCTCGATCGCCGCGAACCTGCCGACGGCCCCGGTGCTCTGCGGAAACGTCGCGCTGTGGAAGCCCTCGACGACCAGCCTCTTCGGCTGCTGGTACGTGCTCGAGCTGCTGCGCGAGGCCGGGCTGCCGGACGGCGTGATCCAGCTCGTTCCCGGCGAGGGCCCCACACAAGGACAGGTCGCGCTCGCGAGCCCGCACCTCGCGGGCATCCACTTCACGGGCTCCACGAACACCTTCCGCGCGCTCTGGCGGGGCGTCGCGGCGAACCTCGACCGATACCGCGCGTTCCCTCGACTCGTGGGCGAGACCGGGGGCAAGGACTTCATCGTCGGCCATCCGAGCGCCGACGCCGCGGCGCTCGCCACGGCCATCGTGCGCGGCGGCTTCGAGTTCCAGGGGCAGAAGTGCTCGGCCGCCTCGCGCGTCTACGTGCCGCGCTCGCTCTGGCCCGAAGTGCGCGATCGGGCCGTGGCGGACACCCGACAGATGAAGATCGGCGACGTCGCCGACTTCACGACCTTCGTCGGCGCCGTCATCGACGCGCGCTCGTTCGCGCGGATCTCGAGCTACCAGGCGCTCGCGCGAGACACGGCGACGGTGCTCGCCGGCGGCGGCAGCGACGATCGCGAGGGCTGGTTCGTCGAGCCGACCCTCGTCGAGGTGAGCGACCCCAAGCACCGCCTCATGCAGGAGGAGATCTTCGGGCCGCTCGTCTCGATCTACGTCTACGACGATGCCTGCTGGCTCGAGACCCTCGCCCTCGTCGACGACACGTCCCCCTACGCGCTCACCGGCGCGGTGTTCTCGCGCGAGCGGCGCCCCGTGGAGGACGCGCTGCGACTCCTCAGAAACGCCGCGGGCAACTTCTACGTCAACGACAAGCCCACCGGCGCGGTCGTGGGTCAGCAGCCCTTCGGAGGCGGGCGGGCGAGCGGCACGAACGACAAGGCCGGTGCGCCCCTCAACCTGACGCGCTGGCTCAGCCCGCGCTCGATCAAGGAGACCTTCGTGTCACCCACGGAGTTCCGTTACCCGTACATGGGAGAGGCGAAGTGAGCGACGCCGACGAAGCGGTCGACAAGGCCACGAAGGACGGACCCAGGAAGGACGCGGCCGGCAAGGACAAGAAGCCTCCGCCGCCCGAGCGCGACGTGGTGACCGAGCACGAGATCACGATCGGAGGGCGCACGCTCCGGTACCGCGCGACCGCGTCGCTCCTGCACCTCAAGGGAGACGACGAGGAGCCGCGCGCCGCCGTCTTCGTGACCTCGTACGTGCTGCTCGGCCCGCAGGGTGCCGCGCGGCGTCCGATCACGTTCGCCTTCAACGGAGGTCCCGGGAGCTCGTCGGTGTGGCTCCACCTGGGCTGGATGGGACCGTACCGCGCGGCCTTCCCCGATCCGATGCATCCACCGCCGGCGCCCTACACCCTGGAGGTCAACGACGCGAGCGTGCTCACGGTGACCGACCTCGTCTTCGTCGATCCGGTGGGCACGGGCTACTCGCGCGCCGTGGGCGACGCGAAGAACGAGGACTTCATGTCGGCCAAGACCGACGTCGAGTCCGTCGCAGAGCTGGTGCGGCTCTGGATCACCCGCAACGAGCGCTGGAACTCGCCCAAGATCCTCGTCGGCGAGAGCTACGGGGGAACGCGCGTGGCAGCCCTCGCGGCGCACCTGCAGGACCGGGGCGCCATGCTGAACGGGGTCTGCCTCGTGTCGGCCGCGCTCGACTTCTCCGCGCTCGAGTTCCAGTGGGGCAACGACTTCCCGCACGTGATCTATCTGCCGAGCTACGCGGCGGTCGCCGCCTACCATGGCGTCACCGCGACGCCGGATCTCGAGACCGCGATGGCGCAAGCCCGCAGCTTGGCCGTGAGCGAGTACGCACCTGCCCTCTTCGCGGGCAACGCGCTCGATGCGGTGGCGCTCGACGCGATGGCCACGCGACTCTCCACGCTCACGGGCTTGTCCAAGACCTGGCTCGTACAGCAGGGCCTGCGCATCGACATCGCACGCTTCACGAAGGAGCTGCTTCGCGAACGCGGGCAGGTCGTCGGGCGCCTCGACGCCCGCTTCGTCGGCTACGATGTGGACACCGGCGCGGGCGAGGCGCAAGCAGACCCGAGCTTCTCGGCGCCGTACGGGCCCTACCGTGCGCTCATGGGCGACTACCTCCGTCGCACGCTCGGTGTGAGCGACGACCGGGACTACGAGCTCATCAGCTTCAAGGTGAACGAAGCGTGGAAGTGGGAGCTTCCCAAGGGGCGCACCGGCGGCTTCGTGAACGTGGTCGGTGAGCTGCGCCGCGCGATGCTCGACAACCCGCATCTGCGCGTGATGTTCGCGAACGGGCTCTACGATCTCGCGACGCCCTTCTTCGCAAACGAGCACGCGGCGCGACACCTCGGCCAGGAGCCTCACGTGCGTCGCAACGTGCGCGAGCATCTCTATCCCGCCGGGCACATGATGTACCTCCACCCGCCGTCGCGGGCCCAGCTCACGCGCGATTTCGAAGCCTTCGTGAGCGACGCCGTCCCCGGTTGAGAGAGCAACCCGGTCGTCTCGGGTGGCGAGCGCTACTCCGAGACGAGCGGGTCAAACATCACCGACGCGGCGAGACCGACGACGACGTCGTAGGCGAGGAGGATCTTGAGCCACGCGATCACCTCCGCCTCGTTGTGACCGAGGAGCTCGCGGGTGGCGACGACCGCGCCGAGGAGCACGGGCGTGATGAGCGGGAAGAGCACGACCGAGAGCATCAGGTCGCGCGCGCTCGTCTTGACCGTCATCGCGCCGAAGAGCGTGCCTGCGAGCACGATCCCCAGCGTGGCGAGCACCAGGATGCCGACGAGCGGACCGAGCACCTCGTCGAAGTCCACGTGGTAGAGGAGCGCAACGAGGGGAACGAGGATCGCCTCCACGACGACGAGGAACGCCAGCGTGGAGATCGCCTTGCCGAGGTAGATCGCGAGACGCGGGATGGGCGCGACTAGGATCGCGCGCATCGCGTCCTGCTCGCGCTCGCGACCCCAGCTCCGCGAGATCGCGAGCACGGCCGAGAACGCGACCGCGACATACAGCACGCCGGGCGCGACGTTGCGCGAGAGCGCGTCGTCGACGAAGAACGAGAGCGAGGTCAGCGCGGCGATGAGCACCGCGAAGAATCCGGTGGAGACCGTGATCTCGCGGGTGCGGAGCTCGATCGCCAGGTCCTTTCCGGCGATCGCGAGCGTGGCGCGCGCGAGGCTCACGAGGCGGCCTCGACGCGCCCGCGGGCGAGGCGGAGGCGACGCGTCGCGACGGCCTCGGCGAAGCCCGCATCGTGGGTGACCACGACGACGATCGCGCCGCGCTCACGCTCCTCGAGCACCGCGCCCACGAGGCGCTCGGTGCTCGCCGCGTCGAGGCCCGTCGAGGGCTCGTCGAGGAGCACGAGGGTCGGGCGGTGCAGGAGCGTCCGCGCGATGGCGAGGCGCTGGAGCTGACCGCGGGAATACGTGCGGGCGGGCCGCTCCGCGAAGGAGCCGAGCTCGAAGCGGTCGCGCAGTGCCGCGATGCGGCCGCGGGCCTCGCCGGCGTCGAGGCCATGCAGCTCCGCCGTGAGCGCCAGGCTCTCGAGCGCGCTGAGGTCGGGGTAGACGAGCGCAGCGTGCGCGAGCACGCCGACCGTGCCGCGGAGCGCCGTGGCGTCGGCGCGCGCGTCGCGGTCCCCGAAGCGCAGCTCGCCGCGCGAGGGGCGGACGAGAAGCGAAAGGAGGCCGAGGAGCGTCGATTTGCCCGAACCGTTGGGCCCCTCGACGACCGTCACCTCGCGCGCCGCGAAGTCGACGTCGATCCCGGCGAGCGCGCGCGTCGGGCCGTAGGTCTTGACGAGGCCCCGGCCCGAGACGCGCGCGTAGCGCGGGCGAGCAGCGGGGGCAGACGCGGCGGTCACGCACGGTCTCTACCACGGCGTGAGGGGGCCGACGTGACGGCGCCGCCGCGCGTGGCAGACCTGGGCCTCCCGTGAGCGTCTCGGTCTACGTCCACTTCCCGTACTGTCTCCGAAAGTGCCCGTACTGCGATTTCAACTCGTACGGCACCTCGCGCGAGGACGTGCCGCACGTCGCCTACGCGGACGCCGTGCTGCGCGAGCTCGCGCAGCGGCTGCCTGCGGTCGCGGATCGCGAGCTCGCCTCGATCTTTTTCGGCGGGGGCACACCGTCGCTGTGGGACCCGGGCGAGATCGGGCGGGTCGTCGCGGCCGTACGCGCGGCGTTCACGCGGCAACGCTCGGATCTCGAGGTGAGCGTGGAGTGCAACCCGACCTCGCTCGACCGGGCGCGCGCGGCGGCGCTCGCGCGCGCCGGAGTCAACCGCGTCTCGGTCGGCGTGCAGTCTCTCGACGCCGAGCGGCTCGCCTGGCTCGGCCGCCTGCACGACGCCGAGGGTGCGCTCCGAGCGCTCCGTGACGCGAGCCTCGAGATCGCGCGCGTGAGCGGCGATCTGATGTTCGGCCTGCCGGGGCAGCCGCCCGAGGCCTTCCTCGCGGACCTCGAGCGGGTGCTCGAGACGGGCGTGAGGCACGTGTCGGCGTACGCGCTCACGATCGAGCCGGGCACACAGTTCGGAGAGCTGCACAAGAAGGGCCGCCTGCCCATCGCGACCGACGACGCCTACGCGGACACCTTCCTCGCGGTCGAGGCTCGCATGGCCCGCTCGGGGCTCGAGCACTACGAGGTCTCGAACTACGCGGTGCCTGGCGAAGAAGCGCGTCACAACCTCCACTACTGGCGCGGCGGTGCCTACGTCGGCGTGGGCGCGGGGGCGGTCGGGTGCGTGGAGGACCCGGTGAGCAAGACGGCCGAGCGCTGGCGCTCGGAGCCGCTGCCCGCGCGGTACCTCGAGGCGAGCGGCACCCCGGCGGTGACGGCGTGGCGCGAGCAGCTCTCGCCCCGGGACCGGATGCGCGAGGCGCTCATGCTCGGCCTTCGGACGCGCGAGGGGTTGTCCACGCGCGCGATCGAAGAGAGCACCGGCCTCGCGCTGCGCGATGGCCGCGAGAGCGCGCTCGCCCGGCGCCTCGAACGCGGCGAGCTCGAGATGCACGGGGGCTCGCTGCGCGTCCCGGCGCGGTACTGGCTCGCCCTCGACGCGATCGTCACCGATCTCTTCTGATGGCGTTCGACCCACGTTCGTCGCTTCCCCCTGCAGGGCCCGTCGAGGTACCTTCGTCGGGCTCGATGGCTCCGCCGTGCATCACCTTCGGCCCCGTTTGTCCATTCTCGCGGTCCTCGGTGGCCCTCGTGGTCCGCGGATTGCTCGCGGTCGGAGCGCTGACGGCCGCCCTCCCCGCAGGCGCCGCGACCGCACAGGACCGCGAGCCACCGAGCGAGGCGGTCACGTTCTTCGAGAGCGCGCGCGCCGCCTACCGCGAGGGCCGCTACCCCGACGCCGCGGAAGACCTCGAGCGCGCGCTGGTGCTCGACCCGAACGCGCCGGCGTTGCTCTTCAACCTGGGCCGCGTCTATGAGCTGATGGGCCGCTACGACGATGCGATCTCGGTGTACCTGCGCCTTCGCGCCGTCACGCCCGCGACGGAGATCGAGGAGATCCAGCGCACCGACCAGGTCCTCGAGCTCCTCCGCGGTGCGCGTGAGCACGCCGCCCCGCCGCCGACCGTCGAGACGGTCGGCGCGATCGAGCAGGGGCCCACGTTCGTCCGGGAGCGCGGCATCGCCGACGTGCCGTTCTGGGTGACGCTCGCGGCGGGAGGGGTGATCGTTGTGGGCGCCGCGATCTCGGGGGGCCTCGCGCTCTCGATGCACGGCGCCCTCAGCGCGCGGACCCTCGGCTTCGAGGGCTACACGTACGAGGACTACGACCGCGAGCTGCGCGACGCGCAGACCCTCGGAGCGGTGGCCGACGTGGCCGGCGCCCTTGGGGGCGCGACGCTGGTCGGTGCCTTGCTCCTCTTCGGCCTGCGCGAGCGCGTCTACGAGGAGTGGAACGGGAGCCGCACGGCGACGCTCCGCGTCGGCCCAGGCGGCATCGCGGTGGAAGGCCGCTTCTGATGCGGTCGCCGACTCTGCACACGCGGCTCGTGCTCTGCCTGGCCTTCGCACTCTGCGGGTGCAGCGTGGTCGTGGGAGCGCCTCCCTCCGAGCTCTTCTGCATCGCACCGGCGCCCGGCGAAGAAGACCCGTGCCCCGGCGATCAACGCTGCGTCGGTGGCCTCTGCCGTTCGGTGGTCTGCGAGCCGCTGCCCGGGGAGATCTGCAATGGACGGGACGACGACTGCGACTTCGCGGTGGACGAAGGCCTCGACGTCGACGTCGACGGAGATCGGTACGTGGCCTGCAACGCGCTCGAGGAGGCACTCGAGGACTGCGACGACGCGGACCCGCAGGTCTTTCCGCACGAGGCGGGCCGTGACTCGCGGGGCGATGTCCAGCGCCAGTTCGAACCGAGCACCGGACGAGACGACGACTGCAACCCCGCGACCACCGAGACCGATGGCTGTGCGGACGACGAGGTCTGCTACCGGCCGCCCGGCGAGACGAAGGTGGCCTGCTACCCGCTCGTCGATTGCCGGACCACCGGAGGCTCGATCTGCGGGATGGGTACATTCTGCGGCCCCGAGGGCCGATGCCTCCCGGAGATGGCCGGGATGGAGTGCACTCCCGGGACGCGGGATCCTCGGTGCGGGCAAGGCCGCTACTGCGACGACGACGGTCGCTGCGTCGACACGCGACCGATCGGGACGCCGTGCCGTTCGGGGGTCGAGTGCGCCACGGACACGTGCTTCCCGAACGAGGCGTTCGGTCTGCCCGGAGGAGGAGGCTTCTGCGGGGTCTCTTGCTGCACGAGCCGCGACTGCGAGGATGGCTTCGCTTGCCTCGTGCCCGGCACCGGAGCCCGCAGCTGCTTCCCCGCGGGGCTCGTCCCCGGCGTGGCGGCTTGCTCGAGTGATTCGGATTGTGGGGACCGCCGATGCCGCGCGCTCTCCTCGGGCCCGGGCGCCCGGTCGCAGTGCGAAGATCCTGGGCTCCTCGCCGGGCCTGGAGATTTCTGCGTGAACAACGGTTGGTGCTCCTCGGGCATCTGCACCCCCTTCACGTGCTCAGCCGTGTGCCGGACCCACGCCGATTGCGGCGATGGGGGCTGCGCGTACACCCGCCGCTCTCCGACCGTCCCGCACTGCGTGGCGGCGCAGGGACGAGGAGAGACCGGAGCCACCTGCGGCGCGGGTTGCCGCGACGGCCTCTGCCTGAACGACCGGTGCGCGGACGCCTGCTGCAACGACGACCAGTGCGGGGCGGCGCGCTGCGTTCCCGTGGACAACGCGGGCTGGGAGATGCGCTGCGCGCCCATCTCCGTCGATGCCCCGGGTTGATGCGGTGACCTCCGGGCGGCCGTTGGGCTAACATCGTCGCCCTCGGCGCCCCCGGAGCCCGCGCCCCTCGTCTGCTTCCCCCATGCGTTATTGCCCGACCTGCGCCACGGCGTACCCGAACAAGACTTCGGGAACCTGCCCCAAGGACGGGTCCGTCCTGGTGTCGCCGCAGCAATTCGAGACGCTGCAGCACGATCCGCTCATGGGCACGCTGATGGGCGGCCGCTACCACATCGTCGGCCGGGTCGGCACCGGCGGCATGGGCACGGTGTACCGCGCCGAGCAGCGCGGCCTCGGGCGGCCCGTGGCCCTCAAGGTCCTCAAGGCCGAGCTCGTGTCGGACCGCGAGACCGTCGGACGCTTCCAGCGCGAGGCCAAGGCGATGAGCCTCCTCGTGCACCCGAACACCGTGCGGGTCTTCGACTTCGGCGAGGATCCGGCGGGGCATCTCTTCCTCGCGATGGAGCTGCTCGAGGGGGAGTTGCTCACCTCCAAGCTCGAGCGCGAGGGCTCGCTCGACATCCAGGAGGCCGTCTCCATCGCGCAGCAGATCCTGCGGTCGCTGCACGAGGCGCACACCAAGGGCCTGGTCCACCGCGACCTCAAGCCCGACAACATCTACCTCGCGCGGGTCGATGGACACTCCGAAGCCGTCGTGAAGGTCCTCGATTTCGGCATCGCCAAGATCTTCCGCGACGACGCCAAGCCGATCGATCAGCTCGAGACGCAGGCGGGGACCGTCTTCGGCACGCCGCGCTACATGAGCCCGGAGCAGGCGCAGGGCAAAGCCCTCGACCCCCGCTCCGACCTCTACTCGGTGGCCGTCCTGCTCTTCCAGCTCCTGGCGGGACAGGCGCCCTTCACCGACGAGGACGCCGTCGTGGTGATGGCCAAGCACATCCGCGAGGAGATCCCGCTCGTCACGGACGTCGTTCACGACCGCCCGATCCCCGGCACGCTCGCGCGCCTCCTCGCGCGAGCGCTCGAGAAGGAGCCCGCCAAGCGCTTCTCGACCGCCGAGCAGTTCGAGCAGGCGCTCGGCGGGACGTACGCGGACATCGAGCGCGAGCGCGAGCTCCGGGCCTCGGGGCGACGCTCCTCGAGCGGCGTGATGCAGGATCGGCGCTACGTGCCGCACGCGGTCGCGGGCGCCGTCTCGCTGCTCGCGGTGATCGCCGCCGCCGGCGTCGCGCTGCTCCCCGACGAGAGCACCCCTCGCGTCGAGGTCCTTCCGCCGCCGACGCGGCCGACGGCCGTCGTGGTGGCCACGCGGCGCGTGCTCGTCGAGAGCACGCCGAGCGGGGCGCAGATCTGGCGGGGCGCCGCGCAGATCGGCACGACTCCGATGACCTTCGACTGGGTGCCTGGGCAGCCCTCGGCCCTCGAGCTGCGCCTGGACGGTCACCTGCCCGCGCAGCTCGACCTCGCGACCGCGCACGACCGCGAGGTCGTGCCCCTGCTCTCGCTCCCCGCCGCGCCGCCCTCGACGACGACGGTCCTGTCTCCTGGCAGCGGCGTCGGAACACGGCCTCCGCGTCCTCGGCCCCCGCAGGCCGAGGCGTTCGAGGCAGCGATGGTCGCCACGACGCTCACGATGACGGCACCGCCGCCACCCCAACGCGGCAGCTACGAGCGCTTCGAGTGAGCGCAGTGCGTCGCCCAGGCATGGCGCCGCGGACGCCCGCGGCCCTGCTCGCGCTCGGCGCCTCGCTCGCGGTCTGTGTCTCCTTTCCCCCTCGGCTCTCGCGCGCTCAGGGCGCGCCCCCGGTGGTCATCGCGGGCGGCGGCGACGTGCTGGCGCACATCCGCGTCGTACGGGCCGCCCGGAGCGGAGGCTGGGATCGTGTGTTCGAGGGCCTGCGCGAGGTGATCCGCGAGCGTGACGTCGCCTTCGCGAACCTCGAGACGCCCCTCTCGGAAGAGCGCCCGGTCGAGTCGGGCTCACCGCCGATCCTCGGCGCCCCGCCTGCGCTGGCGACGGCCCTCGCGAACGCGGGGATCGACGTGGTCTCGATCGCGAACAACCATGCGTGGGATCAGTGGGCGCGCGGGGCGGAGCGCACGGTGGCCGCGGTGCGCGCGGCCCGGGTGGGCGCGATCGGCGCAGGGCCGACGCTCGAGGAAGCGCTCGCGCCGCACGTGATCGCGCGCGACGGAACGCGGGTGGCGTTCGTGGGGATCACCGAGCGGGTCAACGCGGGGCCCGGCCACGACCCGCCCGAGGCGCTCATCGCGCGCTGGGACGACGACGCGCAGGTCGCCGCGGCGGTCGAGCGGGCGCGCGCAGCCGCGGACGTGGTGGTGGTGTCGATCCTCTGTAGCCACGACTTCGTGCAACGGCCGAGCGCACGCCAGCGGGCGCGGGCGCGGCTCCTGGTCGATCACGGCGCGGACATCATCCTCGGCCACGGACCGCACGTGCTCCACGGCGTCGAGCGCATGCGATCGCCCCGGGGCGACGCGCTCTGTGCCTACTCGCTCGGCAACCTCGTCTCGAACCAGGGCCTCAGGTACCGCCTCGGACGGCGCGCCGCCGCGGGCGCGCACATCGCGACGTGGCTGCCGGCCTCGCGCGACGGCGCGTGGCTCCGCGTCGAGGTCCGCGCGCGCGGGGGGCGCATCGCCATCGACCGCGTGGAGGCGGTCCCCCTCTTCACCTACAACAACTTCTGGGACACCCAGCGGGATCGCGCGCTCGAACCGGACATCCGCGTGCAGCGATTGGCGGAGGCGGCGGACACGCTGCTGCGCGGCGAGCGGCACCCCGTCATCGCAGCGACGCTCGGCAGCGAGGTCACGCTCGTGGACCGATGAGCCCGCGCTCACGACCCGGGCGCGAGCCCGCGCCCCTCGCATCGATCCATCCGAACGCCACGTGCTCTCACTCGTGGCTCGGCGGCTCGGACCAGCGGCTCGATCTCAGGATCGCCGTCTCGGAGGGGCGTCGCGGGAAGAGGCTCGGGCGTCGCTCGCCGGGGCTCGAATCACCCTTGGCGGTGCTCGCGCGGCTCGTCGCCTTGGCGGCATGTCGGAACGCATCCGCGGTCGAGGAGAATGCGCGCACCGAGGCGCCGCTACCGAGCGAGGCCATGTTGATCTCGGCGATGTGAAGCTCGTCCTCGAGGACGAGCGCGAGCGGCTCGGTCTGGGCGACCGCCCACTCGGTGAAAGCGTCGTGGAAGACGAGCGCGTCGGCGTCGCCGGGGTCGCGGCGGACCGAGCGTCTTGCGTCGAGAAGCACCCGCTGGGCGCGGGCGAGCTGCACGTGCTTCGAGAGCGAGCGAGACAGCTCCGGGAGGTCGGCGACCGAGAGCGGGAGCAGGACCTCGGCGACGAGCACGTTCTGGCGGAGGGAACAGCGGACGCGCGATCCGCCCACCTGGCTCTCCTTGATGCCCGCGCGCATGGCCACAACGTCCCGCGCTTCCTTCCGGGAAGCAAGCGGTCAACGCGTGGGATAGAGCCAGCGGGACACGAGGCGGGTGAGGCGAGGCATGACGACCCAGGTCATGAGGACCACGGACGCGAGCGTCTGCGGTACCGATGCGAGCGCGAACGGCTGTCGGGCGAGGAGCGGATGCATGAGGAGCCCGACGGCGAGGACCGTCGGGTAGAGCCCGAGCCACGTGAGGACGGCCATCTTCCAGCGGGGCGGTGGCGAGGCCTCGCCGAGGCCCCGCCGGGCAGGGAGATCGAAGAAGGGCTCCAGACCCTGCTGGGTGCGGATCTCGACCGCCTCGGTGAAGGCCTCGGCCTTCGCGAGGAACGCGGCCCTCACCTCGCTCGTCTGCCAGCGGCGGAGGTCCTCGAAGCTCGCGAAACGAAACACGAGCACGTGCTCGCCGGGAGCGCCCGGCGCGGGACGCAGCACGGTCGAGCCCTGGTAGCCCTCGAACCCAGCCGTGGCCGCGATGACGTCGTGGAGCCACGATTCGAGCGCGTCCTCGCGCCCGGCGCGGGCCCGCCGCGTGACGACCACCGTGACCGGCTCCCGAGGCGCGACCGCGCTCACTGTGCCGTGCTGGTCCACGCGGGAGGCAGCTCCGGTGGCGGGCGCGCCGCCGGTAGAATCGCGGGCTCGCGCTGCTGCGAGACCGCCCTGGTCGGGCTCGGCTCGACGGGCGTCGCGACGAAGGGCGTGGGGAGCGGGACGGTGCCGAGCCCGGGCACGGAGACCCCGACGACGGTGGGCACGGGGCTCGTGCCAGGGCCGAGAGATCCTTGCGTCGTGATGGGAGGATCGCCGCCTCCGCCGGAAGGCGAATGGGGGTTGCGCGAGACCTCGACGTCGAGCGCGACGCGCAGGCTGTCGGTGCCCTCCCCTCCGTGGAACTGAATGGTGTAGCGGCCCGGCTGGGCGAACGTGTAGCTCGCGACCCACGACGTCGGCCCGGGCGGCGTGCCCTGGCTCGGACCGATCATCGCATCGACGCGGCGACCGACGCGCCGGCCGTCTCGAACGATGACGAAGCGCGGTCGGTCGGTGACCTCGAGGGCCATGCTCGAGGGCAGCACGGCGGTGAACACGACGGACTCGCCAGCGACCGGGTCGGGAGCGACCCGAAGCGTCGGCTCCGAAGGCCCGGGCGGACGCTCGAGCTCCGCGAGCGCGCGCGCGATGTCCGGGTCGTCGGGCACGAGCACCAGCGCACGCCGCTGGAGCGCGATCGCGTCTTGCCGGTGGCCCTCGCGCATCGCCCCTTGGGCCCGCTCGAGCAGACGAGAGGCCGCGGAGCGTCGGAGCCGCAGGGCGTCCTGATCTTCGGCGCGCTCGGAGAGCATCACCGACGTGATGGCGAGCACGGTGTCGGGGCCCTCGCCATCGAGGCGGTCGGCCGCGAGCGCTTCCTCGGCCGAGCGAACGTGCTCGGCGCGGGTCTCTTCGGGCGAGGGTCCGCCGAAATGTCCGAGCGCCCAGAACGTGCCGGCGACCCCGACGATCCCGAGGACTAAGGACACGAGCAGGAGAAGGGCCGCGGCGGTGCTCGCCCGCCCCGGGCTCGGCCCCGGACGCCGGGGAAGCCCGGGCACGACGATCTCCTCGGTGCTCGGCCGCCCGGGGTCCGGCATCGGCTGCTCGAGCGGGGTTGGCATGGCCGGAGCGCTCGCCTCGCGCGAGAGCGGCACCTGCCCGCTCGGCTCGCGCTCGCCAGCGCGGCGGGGCCGGAGCGTGAGGCCCGCGCGCTCGGCGGCCTCGCGCAGCACCTCGGCGAAGTGCGCGCCATCCTCGTAGCGGCCGTCGGGGTTCTTCGACAGCGCGCGCATGACGACGTCGGCGACGCCATCGGGCACCTGCGCGCCCCCCGCGCGCGTCTTGAGATGCGGGACGCGCTCGTGGATGTGCTGCATCAGGAGCGTGACGGGAGAGCTGCCCTCGAACGGCGTCTCGCCGCACAGCATCTGGTAGGCGAGGACGCCCATGGAGTACACGTCGCTGCGCGCGTCGGTCGCCTCCCCCGCAGCGCCCTCGGGCGAGATGTAGCGCGCGGTGCCGAAGACGAGCCCCGACTGCGTCGCTTGGGTCTGCTCGTCGGCACGCAGCAGGCGCGCGATCCCGAAGTCGAGGACCTTCGTGAAGTCCGGATCGCGCCCCTTGGTCACGAGGAACACGTTCTCGGGCTTGACGTCGCGATGCACGATGCCCTGCGCATGCGCCTCCCCGACCCCCTCGGCGACCTGGACGGCGATGTGAAGCGCGCGGCTCGCGGGCAGGCGCGGCTCGATGCGGAGGAGATCCGCCAGTGGCCGCCCACGCAGCAGCTCCATGACGAGGTAGAGCGAGCCGTCCGGGAGCTGCCCGAAGAGAAACACGCGAACGATGTTGGGGTGATCGAGCGAGGTGGAGATGCGCGCTTCGCGGTGGAAGCGGCGGACGGCATCGGGGTTCTGCGCGAGGTCGGGGTGCAGAATCTTGATGGCGACGTCGCGGCCGAGCGTGGTCTGGCGCGCGCGGTAGACCATCCCCATCCCGCCAGCGCCGATGCGCTCCTCGATCCGGAACTGGTCGAGCAGCACCTGACCGAGGCGTGGGTCGTGGTCCTCCTCGAGCAGGCGGAGCGCAGCGCCGTCCTTCTGACAGAAGACCGCGGCGGCGTCGTACTTGGCGGCGCAGCGCGGGCAGGCTTTGGAGAATGCCTCCACAGACGGCACAAGGTACCAAAGCCCCGCACCCGGGGCATGCCCGGCGTGGAGGGGCGAGTCGGAGCCGGCGGGATGAGTTGAACCAGGCGAGGGGGGTTCGATATCGTCTCGGTCGGAGGTTCCATGCGCTCTCTGGCCCGCGGCCTGGCTGCTCTCGGCACGCTCGCGCTCGTTCTGCTGGTGCTCGCGGCCGACGCGAGCGCCCAGTCCACGAACGTGATGGTGCTGGGACTCACCTCGCTCGAGGGCGACGACGCCTTCGCCAGTGATCTCTCGGCCGCGGTCCGCCGCGCGGCAGGGCAGGTCCGCGGCTGGGCCGTGCCGCAGCGGGACGTGCTGCTCAGCCAGCTCGAGATCGCCTTGGGCTGCGAGGCCGCCGAGCTCTCCTGCGTGCAGCAGCTCGCGGAGACCGTCGCGGCGCAGCGCCTCGTCTACGGCACCGTCGAGCGAAGCCCCACGGGCGCGGGCCGCTACGACTTCCGGGTGCGGATTCAGCTCTACGACGTCGCGACCCGGTCGGTTCTCCGCTCCATCGACGAGCGCGTTCCGTCGGGCCGTACCGACATCGACGATCTTCGCGGCCCGGCGCGGCGTTGGGTGGGGATCCTCGCCGAGAGCGTGCCTCCCGAGGAGCAGCCGGGAGCGCCCGGGGACGCTCGCCCGGGAAGCGACGACCCGAGCATCGAGGCCCCCGACGTCGAGGCCGCTCCCGAGGACGGCTCGGAGGCCTCGGGCGGCCTGCGGGGCCAGGACGCCTCGACGACGTCGGGAGGTGACGACCTCGGCCGGCTGAACTGGCCCGCCTTCGCGCTCCTCGCGGTCGGCGTCGGGAGCGCGGTCGCGTGGATCGTCGCGGGGCTCGAGGCGCAGACGAACCAGCGGAGGGTCGCCACCTTCCGCGATCCGGACGGCGACGGTACCTCCACGCTGGTCGCTGCACCGGGGGAGACGAACCTGTCGATCTGCAACCCCGCGAACGTGGCAGCGAACACGGGTGGCGATCCCGCACGCGCCGCCCCGATCAACGGCGCCTGCTCGAGCTCGGCGGAGGTCCTTCAGTTCGTGTTCATGGGCGCCGCGGTCCTGGCGGGCGCCGCAGGTGCAGGTCTGCTCGCGGTCAACGGCTTCGTGACCCCGGCGCAGGAGCCCGATCGCGTGTCGCTCCGGCTCTTGCCCCGCGCGAGCCTCCAGGGTGGATGGCTCGGGCTCGAGCTGACGTTCTGACGGTGGCGGAGCGCTTCGAAGGGACCGCCGCGCGCCGTGTGGAGGGCCGTCTCCGTGGCGCGTGACGCGCGCGCGGGCGCGGCGCTGAGGATCATCGGCGGCGCGCTCGGCGGCCGACGCTTCGGTCGCCCCGAGCCCGTGACGCGACCGACGAGCGACCGGGTGCGCGAAGCGGTCGCGTCCATCCTCGCGTCCCGGCTGCCGCTCGAGGGCGCGCAGGTGCTCGAGCTCTTCGCCGGCACGGGCGCCTATGCGTTCGAGCTGCTCTCGCGGGGCGCCGCCCATGCCGTGCTCCTCGAGCGCGATCCTCGGGCGGCCCGGGACATCGAGGCCAGCGCCGAGAGCCTCGGGCTGTCCACGCAGATCCAGCTCGTCCGCGCCGACGTACGCGCCGGTCCGAGGGCGCTCGGGCAGGGCCTCTTCGACGTCGTCATCGCCGATCCTCCGTACGACGCCGTGTCCGCGGCGGTCGACGCGATCGCCGAGCTCGGCGCTTCCGGACGGGTTCGACCCGGGGGCTTGATCGTGCTCGAGCACCGGACGAGCGACGCCGCGGGGATCGACCCCTCGCTCGCGCGCTCGGTCGCAAGCTCGCAGCTGCGCCTCCTCTCACGCTACCGTTACGGCGACACGACGATCACGCTCCTCGAGAACGGTGGCGCACCGACCCCCAGGCAAGACGCGAGCAGCGCGGAGAGCGACGAACGATGAGCACAGCGATCTACCCCGGCTCCTTCGATCCGATGACGCGCGGCCACGTGAGCATCATCCGCAGCGGCCTCGTGGCCTTCGAGACGATCGTCGTCGCGGTGCTCAAGAACCCCCGCAAAGACGCGCTCTTCACCATCGAGGAGCGCGTCGAGATGATCCGCGAGGAGTTCGCGGACACCCCCGGCATCGAGGTCGACTCGTTCGAGGGCCTGCTCGTGGACTACTGCCGGCTCAAGCGCGCGAGGGTCGTCTTGCGCGGCCTGCGCGCCGTCGCCGACTTCGAGTACGAGCTCCAGATGGCGAACATGAACCGCCACCTCGAGCCGACCATCGAGACCATGTTCCTCATGGCGAACGACGCGTACTTCTACGTGAGCTCGAACCTCGTGAAGGAGGCCGCACGGCTCGGCGGTGACGTCACCCGCCTCGTGCCCGACTCGGTCGCCTCGCGTCTGACGAAGAAGCTCGGTCGCTGAACGGCTCGGGCAGGGCGGGCCCGATGCGCGCCTCTGCCCGAGCTGCGCTCGCGGATGGCGTTCGGCCTCGCTCCTCGGACACGGGACCCTCAGGTCGTCTTCGCCTCGGCCGTGAGGTCGCTCGTGAGGGCGAGCAAGCGGCCCGCGGCGTCGAAGCGCGCGGCGACGGCGCTGCCCGTCGCGTCGCGCGCGCGCACGGTCTCTTCGCCCTCGCCACTCGGCCCACGCGTGACGTCCATGCGGTGGGCGCGGGCGTAGCTCGTGAAGGCCGCGCGGGGATCGGAGAGCGGGACACCCATCGCGAGCAGCTGCGGAAAGAGGCTCGACATGCGCAGGGCTGGGCACTCGACGCGCGCGACGAGCTCGGGCGCATCGACGTAGAGGTACACCGAGCCGTGATCGTGATCGCCGCGGTACGAGAGCGGGACACCGCCAGCGAGCCCTGCTTGCCCGAGCACGCCGAGCGCGACGAGGATGGCGTCATCGGCCTCCTCGGAGGGCATCGAGATCATCCCGGACTCGAGCTCGGCAACCCCGGCCCCGAGATCGCGCAATCGGGAGGCTGCGCGGGTCGCCGGCTCGGGCCAGCCCTGCCCCAGCTCCGCGGCGCGCGCCCAGGACCAGAGCAGGGTCTGGCTCTGCGACGAATACGTCGCGAGCACCTCGACGCGCGCGCGCCGAGCACCGACCACGAGGAGCCCTTCCTCCACGTCGGCCTCCCACGGCTGCCCGGCGACCTCCTTCTCGAAGAGCAGCTGTCGCTCGAGGACGTAGGCAGCGTGGCGATCGAAGAGCGCGCGGAAGGCATCCGACGGCATGCGCGCGGCATCGCACGAAACGCTCCCGGCGTCAGGGCGGCCGCGCGGGTGAGACGAGCCGGACATCGCCCAACCGGTACACGCGTGAGCCTGAACCGCGCGCTCGTGACCTCGGCTTCCGAGCCCGGCCACCTCACGCCGCGAAGGCATCGGTGAGCGCTTGGGCGAGCCGAGGATGGACGAAGTCGAGGAAGGCCCGGATGCGCGGTGGCACGTACCTCCCGCCCGCGTGCAGGATGTGCACGGGAGTCGGCGGAGGCGCGTGGCCCTCGAGCAGGCTGACGAGACTGCCCGCACGAATCGCGTCGTACACCACCACGCTGGGCAAGCGCGCCACGCCGAGACCGAGCTCCGCGGCTCTCTGGAGGACCACGAAGTCGTCGCTGACGAGCCGCCCGCTCACTGGGATCTCGGTCGCGCGCCGCCCCTTGCCGAAGGGCCACGTGGTCCGCACCGCGGTGCCCGACTTGGCGAAGCGCAGGCAGCGATGCGCCGAGAGGTCCGCGGGGCGCCGAGGCGTTCCGTGGCGTCCGAGGTACGCGGCGCTCGCGACGACACGGTAGGTGGAGCTCCCGACGAGCTTGGCGACCAGCGATGAATCAGGCAGGGCGCCGGTTCGGATGGCAACGTCGAAACGCTCGGCGATGAGATCCACCTGGCGATCCGTGAGGTGCACCGTCACCTCGAGACCGGGATGAGCGTCGAGAAAGTCGGCGACGATCGGGGCGAGGAACTTCTGTCCCAGTGGGATCGTCGTGGTCACACGGAGCTTGCCGCGCGGCTCGCGCTGAAGCTCCGTGACCCGGGCCTCTGCGGCGTCGAGTCGCGCGATCGCTCCCTCCGCCTCCTCGACGAAGGCGGAGCCGGCATCGGTGAGCGCGAGGGCGCGCGTCGTTCTCGCGAGGAGCTGGACGCCGAGCTGGTCTTCGAGCTCGGCGACCTTGCGACTGAGGGTGGTCTTCGGCATCTCGAGGGCACGCGCCGCGCCTCGAAAGCTGCCCTCTTGGACGACGCGCACGAATGCGCGCGCCGCGTTGAGATCGAGGTGGCCCATTGGCGGGACAGTCTATCCCTCGCAGCACTGCTTGTCCTGGACACTCGGCAGACTCAACGTGACGGCGCTCGTCGTTCTCGCCACCGGAAAGGGCACTTCGTGAAACTGTCGACCTCCATCCGCCTCGGAAGACTGCAGCTCGCAAACCGTGTCGTCATGGCGCCGATGACGCGCAGCCGCGCAGACGCCAACGGCCTCGTCGGCGAGCTCACGGCTCGCTACTACGTCCAGCGCGCGACGGCAGGGCTCCTCATCACCGAGGCGACGAACGTGTCGCCGGACGCCGTCGGCTCGCCGCTCACACCCGGCATCTGGAGTGACGCGCAGGTCGAGGCCTGGAGGAGCGTCACGCGCGCGGTCCACGCGGCTGGCGGCACGATCGTGATGCAGCTCTGGCATACGGGGCGCGTGGGTCACTCGGATGTTCGCGGGGGGCGCCTTCCCGTCGCCCCCTCGGCGATCGCCATCGAGGGCCAGAAACACTTCACTGCCTCAGGGCCCAAGGACTACGAGGTCCCGCACGCGCTCACGACCGACGAAGTCCGCGCGACGATCGACGACTTCGAGAAGGGCGCGAGGAACGCGAAGGCCGCGGGCTTCGACGGCGTCGAGCTCCACGCCGCGTTCGGCTACCTGCCGCACCAGTTTCTCGTCGACGCGTCGAACCAGCGCACCGACCAGTACGGTGGCAGCGTCGAGAACCGCGCGCGCTTCGTCCTCGAGGTCATGGATCGTCTCGTCCGCGTGTGGGGTGAGGGCCGCGTCGGCGTTCGCCTGTCACCGACCCTGGCGTACAACGGGATGGTCGACTCCGACCCACGCGCGACGTTCTCCTACGTGATCGACCGGCTGAGCGCGCTGCCGCTCGCGTACCTGCACTTGATGCGCGCGACGCCCGACGCCGAGCGATTCCCGCACTGGCCGAAGGACACCGTCGCAACCTTCGGGCCTCTGTTTCGCGGCTCGCTGATCGTGAACGGCGGCTACGACCGCGACTCTGCAGAGGCCGTGATCGAGGCCGGCGCCGCGCACGCGGTCTCGTTCGGCGCACCGTTCGTGTCGAACCCCGACCTCGTCCGGCGGCTCGAGACCGGAGCGCCTCTCGCGGCCGGAGACCGCAGCACCTTCTACGGCGGCGGCGAGAAGGGCTACGTCGACTACCCGGCGCTCGCCCAAGACACGTCGCCCCCCGCGAAAGGGTATTGGCTCGTCCTCGCGAGCGTGACGAATCCGGCCCAGTTCGGGAAGTACACCGCGCTCGCCGGGCCCACGCTCGCGTCGTACGGAGGCCGCGTGCTCGCTCGCGGCGACGTGACCGAAGTCCTCGAGGGCTCGGTGCCACGCCGCCCGTACTTCGTGGAATTCCCGAGCTACTCGGCCGCGCGCGCGTGCTTCCACTCGGCCGCTTACCAGGACGCCATCGCCCTGCGGGCCGGCGCTGCGGAGTTCGACATCGTGGTCGTCGAGGGGATGGCCCCGGCGCCGACGCGCTGAGCTCTCGCTGCCTCCCGCTCGAAACTCCACGGCCTCACGCTCCCGCGTCCTCACGGTTCAGAGCGCGTGGAAGACGAAGCTCGCGACCTCGGCGCGGGTCGCACGCGCCCGCGGTCGAAGCAACGTCGCGCCGCCGCCGTACCTCAGAAGCGCCGCGTTGCCGAGCACTCCCGCGGCGTACGCGTCGGCGACTCCATCGCGCGCCCAGCTCGAGACCCCGCTCGCGCCCTCGGCGTCCGTGAAGGCCGCGGAGACCGCGGAGAAGCGCCCTCCGCTCCAGCCGAGGCCCGAATCGAGCGCGACGAGCGCTTGCTCCCGCGGGACGGAGTCGTCCGGCCCGAAGCGGCCGTCGGGGTAGCCCGAGAGAAAGCCCGCCGCGACGCACTTGGCGACGGCCTCCCGGTACCACGCCGTCGAGGGCACATCGCGGAAGCTGATCGGTCCCGCCGGTCGCGATGACAGGAATGCCGCCGCCAAGAGCGCCGCCAGCTCCGCCCGCGTGATCTCAGCGTCGGGCCGGAACGTCCCGTCCGCGAACCCCACCACGGCACCGCGCATGGCCAACCCGTTGATCTCCGGCTCCGCCGGGTGACCCGCGATGTCCGAGAACCCCGAGCCGCAGTCCGACGGACAGCCCGCCGCGGTCTCCCCCGACTCGCATCGACCGTCGCGGTCGCACATCGGCGGAGGTGGGCAATCCGAGGGACAACCCGCCGTCGTCTCCCCCGACTCGCATCGACCGTCGCGGTCGCACATCGGCGGAGGCGGGCAATCCGAAGGACAACCCGCCGTCGTCTCGCCCGACTCGCAGCGACCGTCCCGGTCGCACATCGGCGGAGGCGGGCAATCCGAGGGACAACCCGCCGTCGTCTCTCCGGGGTCACAACGGCCGTTGCCGTCGCACGCCGGAAGCGCGGGGCAGTCCGAGGGACAGTCCGCCGCGCTCTCCCCGGGGTCACAGACGCCGTCGCGGTCGCAGCGTGGTGGGGCGGGACAATCCGAGGCACAATCCGCAGGGGTTTCCCCTGGGTCACAGAGACCGTCCCCGTTGCATTCCGAGAGCGGCGGGCAATCGGCGCTGCACGGCCCCCACTCGCCGAGCTCGCAGCGCTCGCGGCCCTCGCCGCACGGCCCGACGCACGTCCGCTCGGCGGTCGGGCCGATGGCCGGATCGAAGTCGTCGCAGTCGACGGCCACGCCCACGCCGTCCTCGTCGTCGTCGAGGAGCCGACACACGCCTTCGTCGCAGACGAAGCCATCCATGCAGGCCGGCTCGCACGTGCCCCGCGACGGAGCGTCCGAGCGGCCCACCCCACCGGCGTCGCGCCGACGCCCGACGTCGACCCCTGCGACGGTGCGCCCCTCGGCGCAGCCCGCGAGGGCCAGACACGCCAGACCCACCGATGCGAACAGCCACGAAGGGGGACTGCATCGCGTGGCGAAGACAGAGACATCACGCATGGCGGAATCTCCAGAGGTGCGGGCTCGAGACACCACGTGTGCGGCGAGTTCTCGAGACAGTCGTGGCGCGGAGAGAGTCGGCGGACAGGCCTCTCGAGGACCTTGCGACCCTCGTGCCACACGAGCCGTCGGCTCGGGTCGGGCTCATTTCCCAACCTTTCCGAGATCGAGCGGCCACTCAGGTGGTCGGGTCACGCCACGCGCTGGTGTCGCGCGACCCCGCTCATGGATCGGCCAGACGCCGATCCGTGTACCAGCCCTCGGATGGAGCGTCCGCTCGAAGCATGAGTCACTTGGATTGACTCATGCTCTGACGTTTCTTTCCGGAGGGTCTGGCCCCAGAGCCTCCCTCCCGCCGATGCGAGCCCGTGGCACCCGCATCGATCCATCCGAGTGCCACGTGCTCTCAGACCCCGCCAACGGGCCGGAGCACGCCGCTCTCGGTGCCCAGTGCGCCCACGTCGCAGCGGTACGCGGCGCCTCCCGACAGCGGCGCGGTCGCGATGACGATGCGCCCGTCGACCGGGCAGGTCGCCTCGACCGCCGGACACCGCCCGCAGGTGTCGTCGTTGAACGCCAGGCGGCTCGTCTGGTCCGAGCAGGCCGAGCCCACCGCGCACGCCCGCATCACGGGGTCGCCCTCGCAGCGGCGACCTGCGCCGCAGCCGCAGGAGGCGAGCACCGCCTCGCCCGGGGCACAGCCGAAGGTCACGCTCGGCCCTGCGAACGCGGGGGAGCTCCGCAGCTGCCAACGACACGTGTAGGGCCCCGTCCGGTCGTCGTAGGACGGAACCGCGAAGGTGCGAACGGCGATGAGCCCCGAGCTCGGGCAGTAGGTGGTCGCGAGCGGACAGGACTGGGTCCCGTCCTCGAGCCGGCAGACGTCGCGCTCCCCCGCGACGGTGACGGCCTGGGCGTCGGTGCACTCGCCGCGCGCGAGCGCAGCGTCGCAGAGGCGGATCCCGGCTCGCCCGTCGCACGCCTCGCCGAGCCCGGCGCAGCCGCAGCTCACGTCGATGCGCTCGCCAGGGGTGCAGCGCAGGATGGCGCCGCGGTTGGCGCCGCGCTGGCCGCACGCCGCGAGGCAGACGAGCAGCAGCGCGGTCCACGGAAGTCGGACGGGCGCGATGCGCGAGAGGGTGTCGGAGGCCGGGCGCCGGGACATGGGACGCGATCATAGCGGCCCACCACGCTCCGGTCCTCCGCCTCTTCGTCGGGGCCCGCGGCCCGCCGTCTCCACCAAGCGCATAGTAGGGCCATGCCGACACCGGTCCTTCCGCCTCTCTCCCGGGCGCCGCTCTCGGGCTCGCAGACCTTCTTCGCGATCGAGCTCGAGCCCGAGGGCCCCACGATCTCGGACGGTCTCCGCGTGCCGGAGGTCGTGATGCTCGAGCAGCGCCTCTTGCCGGGGGAGGTCGTCTACCACCGTTACCGGAAGGTCGACGAAGTCGCGCGCGCGATCCGCGACATGGTCGTGCGCGGCGCGCCGGCGATCGGCATCGCGGCGGCCTACGGGCTCGCGCTCCAGGCCCACGTGGAGCGGGGGGACGCGACGACCTTTCTCCTGGCCATGGGCATCGCGGGGCGCGCGCTCGGCGCCACGCGGCCGACGGCGGTGAACCTGGCGTGGGCGATCGCGCGGATGAGCCGCCGCGCTGCCGAGAGCGCGAGGCTCGAGCCGGAGGCGCGGGCCCACGCGATGCGCGATGACTCAGAGTCGATCCACCGCGAGGACGTCGCCGCGTGCCGGGCGATGGGCGCGCTCGGGGCGCTCGAGGTGCCCGAGGGCGCGACGATCGTGACGCACTGCAACGCGGGCGCGCTCGCGACCGGAGGCTACGGCACCGCGCTCGGCGTCATCCGCGCGGCGCACGCGGCGGGCAAGCTCGCGCGCGTACTCGCGTGCGAGACGCGGCCCTATCTCCAGGGCGCGCGCCTCACCTCGTGGGAGCTCCACCAGGACGGCATCGCGGTGGAGGTGATCACGGATTCGATGGCCGGCCACTTCCTCGCGCGCGGAGAGATCCAGTGGGCCGTGGTCGGCGCGGATCGGATCGCGGCCAACGGTGACGTGGCGAACAAGATCGGCACCTACGCCCTCTCCGTGCTCTGCGACGCGCACGGGGTGCCCTTCCACGTCGCGGCACCCTGGAGCACCGTCGATCTGGCGACCCCGAACGGCGCGGCGATCCCGATCGAGGAGCGCTCCCGCGACGAGGTCGCGAAGATGGGCGACGCGATGCTCGTCGCCGAGGGCCTCCCGGGCCGTCACCCGGCCTTCGACGTGCCCCCCGCGCACCGCGTCGCGCGGGTGTTCACGGAGCGCGGCGCGTTCTCGCCCGCGCGCGGCGAAGGTCCGGGCGTGCTGCGGCGCCCCTGAACCGACCGGCGCTCCGCGCGGCTCGAGCTCGGCCGTCCCCTCCGGATCCATCGCGAGCCGTCTCTCCACGGCGTTGGGGCTCCGAGGCCACCTGTTCGGCGGGCAAGAGACGTAGGCACCGCCTCGACTTCGACTTCGCTCTCGCCACCGCGCTCGCCTTCGACTTCGACTTCGTTCTCGGCGCCGCGCTCGACCTCGACCTAGACTTCGGCTTCGCCCCTCCTCCGCGCGTCATCGACTCAGCTGGCCGCAGACCCTCCCCCTCGCCGAGTGAGTCGGCGAGAGCCTCCCGCCGATTCGAGCCCCTGGCACCCGCATCGATCCATCCGAGTGCCACGTGCTCTCAGGGCCCGTGCACGAACAACCTGATCGGACCGGCGTCGCGGGGCGACCGCGCCTTCGGTGAGCTCACGGCTTGCTGCAGCGAGCTCCTCCCTGGAGAGAGGCGTTTCTCCCTCACCCGTCCACGACACGACCTCGCGGAGCCCCGCCAGCCGCCTGCGCTCCGCGAGCGACTCGGTGAGGACCGCCGAGAGACTCTTTCCCTCGCGGCGCGCGACAGATCGCGCCCAGTGCAATTCCTCCGCGCCGATCGCGACGGACACCTTCGCCTCAGGCAGCGCTTCTCCTCCCTCGGGTGGGAATGAACGCGAGGGCGAGCGCGAGGAGCCCGTGCCACGGCGCACGTGCGCCCGCAGCACGGGCGCGCCGTGCAGGTCGACGAGCGCGGAGCGCCTCGGTGAGGGCACCCCATCGAGCGCCGCGACCGCGAGAGGCCCCGTGCTTGACGGTTCTGCGCCCTCGGTGAGAGCGTTCCGGACGTGGGTCGGTGATGCAGGAAAAGCGACCACGCCATCCACGGTACCGCTCATGCTGACCACGGCCGAAGACCTGCTCGGTGAAGCTCTCCGAGGCGCACGGCAAGAGCCTCGGCGGCGCGAGCGCGTTCAAGCCCGGCTTCATCCAGCGCATCCAGGAGGGCGGTGAGCAAGGCCGGCTCGCAGCCTTCGGGCGCCGCGCTCGCGGGCCTGCGGGTGCTCGAGCTCGGGCAGCTTCTCGCGGGCCCGTTCTGCGGGACGATCCTGGGCTGGCTCGGCGCGGAGGTGGTGAAGGTCGAGCCGCCCGAGGGCGACGCCCTGCGCGGCTGGCGCGTCGTGGAGAAGGGCAGCTCGCTCTGGTGGCGCTCGCTCGCACGCAACAAGCGCACGATCGTGCTCGACCTCCGCACCGACGCGGGCCGGGACCTGGCGCGTGGCCTCGCCAGCAAGGCCGAC
This sequence comes from Deltaproteobacteria bacterium, assembly GCA_046342295.1. Classification (GTDB taxonomy): domain Bacteria; phylum Myxococcota_A; class Polyangia; order Polyangiales; family Sandaracinaceae; genus JAFLCL01. The sequence continues at coordinate 25,979 of JBKDQC010000669.1, forward strand.
GTGCTGATCGAGAACTTCAGGCCCGGGACCCTCGAGAAGTGGGGGCTCGGGCCCGAGGTGCTCCACGCGGCGAACCCTCGCCTCGTGTTCGTGCGGATCTCGGGGTACGGGCAGACGGGCCCGCTCGCGCACCGGCCGGGGTTCGCGTCGGTGGCCGAGGCCGTCGCGGGGCTGCGCTCGGTGATCGGCTTCCCGGATCGACCGCCCGCGCGGGCGAACCTCTCGCTCGGTGACTCGCTGGCCGGCCTCCACGGTGCGCTCGGCGCGCTCGCAGCGCTCTACGCGCGCGACCGCGCAGCGAGCCCGACGGGCGGACGCGGGCAGGTGATCGACGTCGCGCTCACCGAGAGCGTGCTGGCCGTGCTCGAGTCGATGCTCCCGGAGGCCGATCGCGGCGTGATCCGCGAGCGCGCGGGCTCGACGATCACCGGCATCGTTCCGTCGAACCTCTACCCGTGCGCAGACGGGCGGAACGTGGTGATCGGCGCGAACGGCGACACGATGTTCGCCCGGCTCTGCGAGGCGATCGGTCGCCCCGAGCTCGCGGCCGATCCGGCGCTCGCGCACAACGAGGGGCGCGTGCGCGAGCAGGCGCGCGTCGAGGAGGCCATCGCGGCCTTCACCCGCGCGCGGCCCGCGGACGAGGTCGTCGCGATCCTCGATCGTGCGTCGGTGCCGTGCGGGGTGGTCAAGGACGCGCGCGACGTGCTCGCCGACCCGCACTACGCGGCGCGCGGCCTCTTCGAGCGCCTCGACACCGACGTGGGCCCGCTGGTCATCCCGGAGCTCGCGCCCAAGCTCGTGGCGACGCCGGGCCGCACGCGCTGGGCCGGCCGCGCGCTCGGCGCAGACACCGACGCCGTGCTCCGCGACTGGCTGGGGCTCGACGATCGCGCGATCGACGAGGCGCGGGCGGCGTCTGCGATCCGATGAGGCCACGCAGCATGGGGAACGGAAGGTCGAGCACGGAGTCCCCCTCATCGCGGCTTCGGAAGAAAGGCCCCGTGCAGAGACAGCCTGCTCGGCTCGGCGTCGCGGCGCCCCGCCAGCGCTGACCGAGCGACTTCGATTTCGACTTCGATTTCGACTTCGCGCGGCTTGACGCCGCGGTCCGACGCGTTCGAGCCTGTCCGTCCCATGAGCACGCGCGCCTTCGTCGAAGCCCAACTGCGTGCGCTGGCGGAGGTCGCGGCGGCCGAGCTCGCCACGGTCAGCGTGGTGATCGAGCAGGGGCGCGCCGCGCTCGACGCGCTCGAGGACCGCGCGGTCGTCGAGGGCTACGCGGTCGCCCACGCCTCGCTCGACGAGCATGGCCTGCACGGCCTGCCCGAGGTCGTGCGCGCCCTCGCGGCGAGCGTGCATCTCGGCAGCGCACGCTCGAAGAAGCGGGGGCTCGTCGCCGCGCTCGGCACCTTCGCGGACAAACACGGCAAGCGCACGCTCGAGACCTTCGACGAGCGCGCGCGGGCCGAGGGTCTCGTCGGGGAGCTGAGGCGGCTCTCGAGAGCGGTTCTCGAGAGTGCGACCGCGAAGCCCTCGTCCCGGCGCCTCGATGCGTGGCTCTCGGGCGAGGCCGCGAGCGACGTCGACGCCGGGCCCGAGCTCCGCCTGCTGGGCCCCGCGACGGCCAAGAGCGCGCTCGCGGCGCTCACCCGCCTGTTCCGCGTTCTCGGCGCGCGCGGGACGCTGATCGTGCTCGACGAGGGCGAGGCGCTCGTCGAGCTGAGCCCTGCCCGCCGGGACCTCGCGTACACCGTGCTGCGCGAGCTGATCGACAACGCCGATGGCCGAGGCGGGATGCTCGCGACCAAGCTGTTCGTCGCCGGAGACGCCAAGCTCGTGACCCGCAGGCACGCGCTCTTCGAGCACGAGGCGCTCGCGACGCGCGTCGCCACGCTCGAGCCCGAGGCGGCTCCGACGCCGCACGCGACGCTCGTGCGCCTCGACGAGCTGCCCGATCTCCTCGACCGCGAGCGCACGCTCCTGCCGCGCCTCTCCGAGGTTCCGCGCGTGCCCGAGACGCGCGTGCCGCACCTGCGCGCGCTCTTGCGCCTCTCACAGGGCCTGCCTCCGCTCGAGGCCACGACGGAGCTCACGGTCGGACTCGATGACGTCGATGCCCGGATCGACCAGCTCTTCGCGACCTCGAGCCACGACGGCTCGGTCTTCGCGGTGCTCGTCGGTGAGTACGGCGCGGGCAAGACGCACCACCTCCTGCATCTCGAGGCGCGCGCGCTCGGCACCAAGCGCCCCGTGATGCGCCTCGCCGTCGAGCGACTCGACGAGGATCTCGGCAATCCGCAGCGTCACCTGCGTCGACTCCTCGAGAGCACGCTCGTGCCCACGTCGACGCGCGGCCGAGAGACGTCGCGGAGCGTGTTCGCGTGCCTCGAGTCGTGGCTCGGCGCCGAGAGCTCGCGCCGCAAGCTGCTCGAGGCGCTCGAGGCGCTCGAGGCGAGCGACAGCGAAGTGTCCGGCCACGCGTCGAGCTGTCTCGTCGAGGGCGCGATCGACGATCGATCGCTCGTGACGCTGCTCTCGGCGCTCGATCTGCACGACAAGCCGGGCGCCTCGAGCTACCGGCGCGACGCGTACCGACGCTTGCTGCTTTGGCTCGAGCTGCTCGCGCGCGTCGAGGGATGCGAGGGCCCCGTCGTGATCCTGGACGAGGCCGAGAACCTCTACCGGCCTGGGGTCTCGCGCGCCGAACGGCGGACCGCGCTGCGCTCCTTGGGCTTCTACTGCGGCGGGACGATCCCGCGCGCGTGCGTCGTGCTCGCGGTGACGCCCGAGACGCTCGTCTCGCTGCGCGAGGAGGCCGGCGCGCTCCTCGACGAGATCGAGGAGCAGGTCACGGCGCTGCCGCAGGAGGATGTCGCGATGCTTCGCCGGCGCCTGCTCCGCGCGCGCCCGCTCGAGGTCAAGAAGCTCGACGCCGAGCAGCGCCGGGAGCTCGCCGAGCGCGCGCGCGTCGTGCACGGCAAGGTGCGCGGGCGCCTCGAGGACGCGGACTGGGCGGCGTGGGTCGAGCGGGCGCAGCGAGAGAGCAAGACCCCGCGCGAGCTCCTGCGCCGAGCGGTCGAGCGCCTCGAGCGGCTCGCGTTCGTCGGGGCTTGAGGGACGCGTCGCGCGCCGTTCTGGGGAGACCTTCGATCAGGACTTCGTCGTCCTCGAGCGGCGCAAGCCCGTCCTCTTCGTGGGGCGCGGGCTCGCCGTCGACCGTCCGCGGGGTGGGCTCGGACTTTGGGCAACCGTCTCGGCGTCCACGACGACGCGCTGTTTCTAGCCTCGCCGCTCCGTTTCGCTCGATCTGCGCGGCCAGGCGCTTGCTGTCGGTGATGTCGAGGATCGCGCGCGCACGCCCCTCGTCGAGAACCGGAGCGATGTCCTTGAGGTACTGCCGCCGCTCGCCCCCGTGCTCGTACTCGACCTCGCTCCGGACGGTCTCGCCGGCGAACGCCCGCCGGTTGCTCGCCTGCCACTCGGCGACCACCGCCGGGTCCCCCGCGGCCGCCTCGCGCGCGCCGACCACCTCGCCCCAGTGCCTGCGGGAGGCCGCGTTCTGGGCCACGCAGTGGCCCGACTCGTCCATCATCCAGAAGTCGAACGGCAGGCTCTCGATCAAGGTTCGCAGCCGGAGCTCGTGCAGCCGCGCCGCCTGCTTGAGCGCGGCTTTCTCGGCGCGCAGCCGTGTCACTTCTTCTTCGAGCTCGGGCACGCGCCTGCACCATGCACCACCGGTGCGGCGCGCAGCGCGGCGATTGCGGACCGACCGTTCGAGGGCGTGCACCCTCCGCGCGAGGCCGGTCTCACGGACCCGCGGCAGAGGGCCTCGATGTGCGGAGCACCCCACCCGCGCCGATCGAGCGCGGCTCGGCCTTGACCGAGGAAGCGCGACCCGCGCAAGCTCGGCGCGGCGTGCGGCTCGATGGGCATCGTCGGCGTTGGACCGAAAGCGCGGGCGTCCCTCGGGGAGCCGCGCTCGTTCTCATCTCGGTGCTCTGCGCGGGGTGTGGAGTGGCGCTCCGCTCGCTGCGGCCTTCGACGCCGCCCGAGTGCGCGCTGGCGATCTCCGACGCCGAGGTCCTCCGCTGCGCACGCTCGGTCTCGGGGGCCGAGAGCCCGTACCGCCGCGCGCTCCCCGGGCCCGAGACCGATCCCGAGCTCCTCGCGTACCTGCACGCCCTGCCGCCCGAGGTCCGACGCACCGCGGTCGCCGCGGGGATCGAGCCTCTTCTCGCCCGCACCCTGCGGGCGCACGCGCAGAGCGGGGGCGCGCCGACCCTCGATTCCCTCTCGCTCCGACAAGCGCTCGACGAGCGCCTGGCCGCGCTGTCTCCCCAGATGCTCGCGACCGAATTCGAATGCGAATGCCAGATCGCGCTCCTCGCCGAGGTGATCACCGCCCACGACGACCGCGAGTCCGAGCGCCAGCTCGCGCTCACGATCGCCTCCCTGGTCGCCGGCGCGGGCTTCAGCCTGGCGGCCGGAGCGTGGGATCTCGCGAACGAGCACCTCGCGCCACCCGTGGCGACCGACGGGCCGCTGGTCACGGCGCTCGTCGGTGCCGCGGTGACCACGGGTCTCGGCGCCGCGGTCATGGTCCCCGTGCCGCGCGAGATCTTCGTCGAGCACGCGCAGAACCTCCTCGCGCCGATCCTGAACGGAGAGGACCCCGAGCGGCTCTACCCGACCTTCGTCTTTCGCATGCTGACCACCCCCGAGGTCGACGGCAGCCCGAGCCCGCGCGCGCGGCTGCTCGGGCGCTGGCAGGCCCGGACCGGAGACGCCGGGGGCCCGGGCGAGCGCGCGGCGCTCGAGGCGCTCCTCGCCGGCAGCGGCGGCGTCTACGACGCGCGCGCCGCGCGCCTCCGGCAGGCGCTGCTCGAGGATCTCGAGGCCGCCCTCGACGCGCTCGCGCGGCACGTCGACCGGCTCGGCACCGTCGTCGGCGACGCGCTCGGTTCGGCAGCGGAGGACCCGGCAACCGGGCACGCTGGAGACGCAGAGTGAGGCGAGGCGTCGCATGCGCGGTGTGGCTCGCGACCCTCGCCTCGGTCACAGCGGTGAGCCACGGGCTCGCGCATGCGCAGAC
>JBKDQC010000670.1:0-6995 GCA_046342295.1 Deltaproteobacteria bacterium
GGCTGGGGTCTTGTCGCGACAGGCGAGCACCAGCGTCACCCGCGCGCGCGCGGACATCCGCGCGCACGCTTCGACGATCGTGTCCGCACCTCGGCCGTGCTCCAGATCCCCGGGAAAGGTCACCACGACCCGGTTCGGGGCGAGACCGTACGCGCGGCGCAGAGCCTCGACGGCCGCGGGCGCCGGAGCCTGGGGGGGAGTGATGGCGATCGGCACCAGCCGGAGGCGCGAGGGCGCCACCCCCTCGGCGAGCGCGCGGTCGCGCGTGTGACGCGAGAGCGCGATCACGCGCTCCGCGAACACGACCGTGCCGAGGCGCACCTCGCTCGGAGGCGCGGAAGCGAGGGTCTGCACGGTGCGCCGCCCCCGGAGCGACGCGAACGCGCGGGCGAGGCGGGCGGTACGCGCGGTCGGCGCCGAGACGAAGTGCCAGAGGCCGCTCGTTCGCTCCGTGGCGAGCGTCGTGAGCATGGCGAGCGTGGTGCGGCGATCGAGCGTGCAGCTCGGGACGACGTGGGCGCGGCCCAGGATCGGCTCCTTCGTACCGCGGGGTACGAAGGCGTGGACTGGGCGATCCCCGAGCGAGGCGAGCCCGCGCGCGAGCTCGTGCGCGAGGTTCTTGGAGCCGTCGTTCCACGGCGGAGCCAGTGGCTTGCTGACGAGAAGGACCGGAGAACGGGGGAGGTTCATGGGCAGGAAAGGCGCGGAGGCCGCGCGATGGTATCGTGAGATCGTGGCAGCTCTCGAAGAAGACGACTCTCCGCGCGAGGCCGAGACGGAACACGATCCGGACGAGGCCGAAGGCGACGAGGACATCCCGCGGCGGCGCCGCCGCATCGAGCGGATCCTTCCCGACGCCCTCAAGCGCGCGATCGAGAAGGGGATCGAGACGGGCCTCGGGACCCTCACGAACGCCAACGAGTCGATCCGAGGGATGGTCGGCCACCGCAGCGAAGTCCCCAAGGAGGTCGCGAGCTACGTGCTCTCGCAGATCGACGACACCAAGAACGCCGCGGTCGGTGTCGTCGCTCGCGAAGTGCGAGAGTTCCTCGAGCGTGCCGACCTCGCCAAGGAATTGCAGCGCGCGCTCACCACCCTCTCTTTCGAGATCCGCACCGAGATCCGCTTCATCCCGAACGACAAGGGTGGCGTGACGCCCGAGGTGAAGATCGACCCGAAGAAGGCGCGCAGCCGCCGGCCGAGCGCTCCCGCCGAGGAGCCGGGAGACCGGGAGGGCTGAACCTTCTCGGGGAGACGGAACGGCGGCCCGGACGCACGGTCTCCGCCGAGGCGCGGGTCAGCGCTTCATCGGACACATCTGGTCCGATGAAGCGCATACGCCTTGGGGGCAGCACACCCGACCGGCCAGGCAACAGTCCAGCCCGCAGCACTCCCCTCCGCTCGCCGCGCAGACCGCGCAGCGGTCGAATGCGTCGAGGTCGGCATCGGCGGTGGCCGGTGTGCCAGCATCGAGGCCAGCAGCATCGAGGCCAGCCTCCGGCGAGGCTCCGGCCTCTGGACCCGCCTCGGCGCGGCAGGCAGGGACCGGACAATCGCCGCCGCCACCACACGGCATCGGCGCCACCGCCCGCACCTCGACGACGAACGGCGACGCGCCCGGCTCGATGCGCACGGGGGTGCAGCCTCGGCCGACCACCCGGCACTGCGCATCGACGGCGAGAACTTCGAAGGCGTACTCGCCGGTCTGCACGACGGCCTCGCGCGCGGGGGCCATCGCTCCCTGGGCCCACTGCGCGACGATGGCCCCCTCGCAATCCGCCTCCCGACGCTGGACCACGAGTGCGAGGAGCGAGCCGTCGACACCGTCGAACGTCACCTCCCATCGCACCTCGACGCGCTGGCCGCAGCCGACGCACCCGAGCAGCAGGAGCGAGACGGCGAGCTTCGAGCGATGGTCAGGCACGGCAGCATGCTCGAAGCCGCGGCGCCCGCTGTCAACCGCAGCGAGCGCTGCCATTCGCATCGGCGTCGAGGCCGGTCTCCGCGGGGGTGATCGCTCGAGCCGACACCTGACCGCTGCCGCGGTCGATCGGAGCGTCGAGCTCGGGGGCGCGTGGCGAGCGACCCAGGCAGTCTCTGGGAGGAACGGCCCTGGTGTCGGCGACGCGGAGAGCTCGTTGGTGCGCGAGGCGAGCCGGCCTGCGTTCGGCTTCCATGGCTCGGCCCGACGTTTGCTGAGACCGTCGCATGACATCCGCCCGCGCGACCCTCGCCATGGTTCTCCCGCTCGTTCTCGCTCTCGCCCCGGCGTGCGAGGCGCCTCGCGTTCGACGTCACGACGCGGGCATCGCGGGGGACGCCGCGTTTCCGGCGGCGATGGGAGAGTGCGGGCCCGGACGCCCCGCCTGTCCGCCCGGGACGCTCTGCCAGAGCCACGTGGGGATGCTGCGGTGCCTGCCCGACATGCCCGCTGTGAGCTGCGGCGACTGCCCCGCGCCGAGCGAATGTCGGGAAGGTCGATGCATTCGCCCCGCGACCGAGGGTGCGATCTGCGAGTTCGATCCCGAGTGCGGGGATCTGCTCTGTATCGCAGGCAGGTGTACGCCCGACCCGCGCACACCGTGCGTCGGAGTGTGCGAGCCCTGCGTCGCCGACACGGACTGCCCGGTGGGACTCGGGTGCGTGTCGGGAGCGTGCTCGGCACCCGTCGGAGGGTGCATCGCCGACGCAGAATGCCCCGGTGATGGCGTCTGCGAGTCGGGCGCATGTCTCGACCGCAGCGAGTGCGTCGATGCCGACCCGGATCTCTCCGGAGCATGGGAGATGAGCTCGACGCTGCGCTTCCGCGAAGCGCTGCCCTCGTGGCTCAGCTCGCTGCTCGACGCGGTCGAGGGGCCGTTCCGCTATGTGTCGGGGGGCGGCCCCTGCTTCGACTTCGGTCTTCCGGGCTTCGTCGAGGACGCGGTCTGCAGGCTGCTCGAGCCGGCCAGGGAGTCTCTGCCTTCCTGGGTTCGTGGGCTCCTCGGCGCGATCGCGGATCTCAACGTGCTGCTTTCCACGTGGAACGTCGACGAGCGCCTGAACCTGACCGCCGGTACGAGCCCCGGTGTCTACCGAGGCACGCACGTCTGGACGCGGGTGCGCTTCATGTCGCGGACCTCCCGCGTAGAGGTCGATCCTGCCTCCATCTTCGACTGGAGCTTCGAGCCGGATCCGTTCGACGCGACCGCGTCCTGCGGCGTCCTGAACATCGCTCGCCACGAAGTTGATCTCTCGATCGGCGCGCTCATTCGCTGGCTCGTCGGCGCCGTCGTCAGCGAGGCGACCGAAGGGCGCTACGACGATCTCGGCGCCGCCGCGCGGGACGCAGCCGCGTCGCTCTGCAGCTCGCTCGGCGAAGCCGCGCGCTCCGTCGATCCTGCGATCAGCGGAGCTGTCGCGAGCGCTTGCCGGAGCGAGACGGGGCGTGCCATCGACGCCGCCGTGCGAGCGATCGCTGATGCCCGCGTGGAGATCTCACCGATCACGCTTCGTGGCGCTGTCACCATCGAGAGCGACCGCCGGCTCCGCCCCGGACACTGGGATGGCCGCCTGCTCGGAAGCGCGTTCACCGGCGACTTCGACGCCTGGCGCTGACTGGGGTCGGGGGCCTCGCGCCTCGAAGCACCGATGATCGAGCGCAGGAGCGTGACGTTCTCCCGCGCGTCGAGCACGTTCGGTCACGAGGTAGAGCGCGCCGCGTACGCGTCCGCTGTCGGGCGAGCACACGAGGCTCGGATGCGACAGCGACGAGCCTCCCGAACGAACCGCTCGGCTGCCTGCGCAGACGCGCCCGCACGCAAGCACTTGAACGCGACGCGTTGCCCGGTGGTCACGTCCTCGGCGGCGTGCGCGACGCCCCCGCTTCCTTCTCCGAGCACAGCCGTCAGACGGCAGCGGCCGTCGATTACGTCGCCGCACGAGGGATGTGACGCGAGCGTCACGGAGTCGTCGAGCGTGCGAGCTTCGGGGCGCATGCGGTCACGCCGAGCCAGGTACGTGCCACCTCGATGAGGTGGTAGGCTCGCGTCGAGTGACGCGGCTCGCGATCGTTCTTGCTTTCTGCGCGGTCGGCCTCGTGCCGCAGCACGCGCTCGCCCAGTCCGGGTTTGGGCAGTCCGGGTTTGGGCAGTCCGCTGGGCTCGCCGAAGGGTCGGCGCTCTACGACGAAGCCGACTTCGAAGGCGCCATCGAGCGCCTCGAGCGCGCGCTCGCGGAAGAAGCGCTGTCCGCTCCGGACGTCGAGCGAGCGCTCGATCGCATCGCCGCTTCGGAGCTGGCCACGGGAGCTCGCTCTCTGGACCGAACGTTGGCCATCCTCGCGCTCGTCGCCCCCGCGCATCGATTCGGCGCCGACGTTCCGGGAGCGCTCGCGCGCCGCTTCGAGGCGGCCGCCTCGACGGTGTCTCCGCTGAGGGTCGAGATCCGAGCCTCGCTCGGCCCCGCGGGCTCGCGCCATGTCGAGGCGAACGTGACCGCGGACCCGCTTCGCATGGTCCGCGAGGTCGAGCTCCGGTGCGCGGAGGTCTCGGCGCGCGGCATGGCACCGAGCCTCGAGCTCGCGGTGGAGGTCGACTGCGAGGCGATCGTACGTGGGCCGGGCGGTGTCGAGGTCGCGCGTGGGATGCGCGCCGCACCGCAGCGCTCCCCGCTTCCCGCGCCTCCGGGAGAAGGTGGCAGCGACGAGGACGAGGTCTGGATCGCGCTCGGTATCGGCGGCGGCGCCGTCGTCGTTGGTATCCTCGCTGCCGTCATCGCCGTGGCCGCGAACGAAGGTCCCTCCGACGTCGTCGTGGTCGGCCCGGGTGTCCGCCTCTGAGAGCACGTGGCACTCGGATGGATCGATGCAGGTGCCACGGGCTCGAATCGGCGGGAGGGAGGCTCTCGCCTATTCACTCGGCGAGAGGGAGGGGCTGCGGCCAAACCCTCCGGCCAGAAACGTCAGAGCATGAGTCAATCCAAGTGACTCATGCTCTGACATCGGCTCTCGCACGGGTCGCCGCGGGCGCGATGGGCGCGACCCGGCAGGTGCCCGGCGTCGTCTCGCTGGCTGTCAGGCCGAGCGGACACCTGGACGCTGAGGTCGTCACGTTCGACCGCGCCTGGTCGCGAATTCGTCGCGCACGGGAGGGCATGCGCCTTGCGATGCCCGGTGTCGGGAGGTCCTCGTGCATCGATTCGCAGGCAACTCACTCTGGCTCGCTTCCGTGGCCTTCGTGGCGCTGGGATGCGCCAACGGTCGGCTCCCGCAGCCGCGCGAGCCCCTCGGGCCAGAGCCCATGAGCGACGCGGGAGCCGCAGACGCGCTCGGCGGCGCTGCGCACCGGAGCTCGCCGGATGCAGCCGCGGACGCCAGGGCCGTCCTGGTCGTTGAGCCCTCCTGCGGAGACGGCAGCTGCGACCGCGCGTCCGAGACCTGCCGAACGTGCGAGGCCGACTGCGGACCCTGCCCGGCACGCTGCGGGGATGGCACGTGCGATCGGTCGGAGGACTGCACGAGCTGCGCGGCGGACTGCAGCTGTGGACCGCGCTGCGGGGATGGGATGTGCGACCGCGCGTCCGAGACCTGCGATTCGTGCAGCCGCGATTGCGGCGCCTGTCCCACCCGCTGCGGAGACAGGACCTGCGATCCCTCCGAAACGTGCGCAACTTGCGCCGCGGACTGTGGCGCGTGCGCGGGCGGCGGGGGCGGCGACCCGTGCACACTGCACGCGAGCTGTGGCGCGTGCGTGGACGACTCCGGCTGCGGTTACTGCGACGGCGCCTGCGTGTCCGGCTCGATCACAGGCCCCTCGGGCCCACGAAGCTGCGGCACGTGGCTCTGGTTTTCTTTTTCTTGTTGAACGGACGCGGGGCGCTCGGCCCCTCGGGCGAGCTCAGTGCTGGTGGGGATCTCGCGGCATGGGAGCGCGCGGCAGATCGCGCATACGGCCCCGAACCTCGGAAGGGTCTTCGCTCGCGGCGCGACCCGTCTCGGGCTCCCCCGGGGGTAGCCGCGGCGGCGTCGCGCCCGCTGCATCGGCACCACCGGGGACACGTCGGATGAGCACCCGGGTCATGTGAAAGGGCGTGAGCGGGCGGTTGTCCGGCGAGCCGCTCTGCGGCAGGCGTGAGATCTGGGACACCAGATCCTCGGGGATGCAATGCCCGAAGATCGTGGCCGTTCCGTCGAGTTGGGGCGCGGGGCCGTCGGTGATGTAGATCTGCCCGCCACCGGTGTCGGGACCATCGAGCGTCGCGAGCGCGAGCATGCCCGCGCGGTCATGGCGCAGCGTCTCGTGGGGCTCGTGAGGCAGTGTGTAGCCCACCGCGCCCGAGCCATCCGCGAGATAGTCCCCCCCCTGGACGATGTAGCCGGGAATCACGCGATGGAACGTGAGGCCTCGGTAGTAGGGCCGCGTGACCCACTGCCCCGCGCGCGCGTCCCACCAAGGCCGCGTGCCTCGGACCAGACCGATGAAGTTGGCGACCGTGCGGGGCGCACGGTCCGCGTAGAGGTCGCAGAAGAGCGTGCCGAAGTCGGTGCCGATCTCCGCGACCAGCTCACCGTCGGTCGTCATGCCGGCCACGGCTTCGTCGAGCGTGAAGTCTCCGGCCTGAGGGTCGGGAGCGTTCGGCTCGCGCACGAGGTGCGCGGGATCGTACGCGGGGCGCCCGGTGGTCGCGGGGCGCGTCCCCGCGAAGATAACCCGCTCGCCCTCCTCGGTGAGGCCGACGCCGCCGGGGCTCGGAGCGGTCGAAGCGCCTTCGCCGCCACCGGCCGCGCCTTCGCCCGCGGCCGTCGTCGCCTCGGGGCTCGCCGCGCCGACACCCTCGCCGCCGGGCTCGCCGCCCTCGCTGCCGCAAGCGGGGAGACCGCACGCGAGCGGAGCGCCGATCAGAAACACCGCGGCCGCCCGCCTCTGGATCGCGTTCGTCATTCGTCGTCCTCCCACTCCTCGTCCGACTCGTCGTCTGCCGTCGTGCCCGTCGGCACATCGTCGATCCCCTCGAAG
>JBKDQC010000671.1:0-3984 GCA_046342295.1 Deltaproteobacteria bacterium
TTCTACGACAAGCACGGCGGCAAGGCGATCATCATCGCGCGCTTCATGCCGATCGTGCGGACGTTCGTCCCGGTGGTCGCCGGCGTGGCCCAGATGCCTTACCGGCGCTTCGCGGCATTCAACGTCGTCGGCGCGCTCAGCTGGGTGATGTCGATGACCGTCGCGGGCTACTTCCTCGGCTCGTTCGACGTGGTCCGGCACCACCTCGAGAAGGTCATCATCCTCGTCGTGTTCCTCTCGATCCTTCCCGGGATCGTCGGTTGGCTCCGCGGCCGCGCCGAGGCAAAGAAGGCTGCCGCCTCCGCGGGCTGACGCTCGCCCGCAGCGCAGGGGTGCCGAGGACGAGCACCTCGTCGCAAGGCCTGACATCCCGGCCGCTCCCCTCCGCTCACTTCCTCCTGGCGGAGTAGTACCGGGTGGCGCGGCGCTCGCCCGTCGTGCGGACCTTCGCACCGTCGATGAGCTTCTTCATCGGGCCGGCGAGATCGCTGGTCGGTACGCCCAGGGACTTCGAAATCTCTTCGATCCTCTTTCCATCATTGGCCTTCACGAAGCCCTCGAGCCTCGCTTGCAAGGCCGCCAGCTCGGCCTGGGTTCGTTTCTGACCTTTCCGCCGACCTTCGGACTTTCCGGCCGCTCGCGCTTCCGCGCTCTTGCCGGTCGCGCCCTTCGGCGTCTCGGATTTCGCGACCGTCGCCGGAGCCACGGACTTGCCGGCCGTGCTCGGCTTCGAAGGCGATGCCTCGGCAGGAACACTCCCCTCAGCCGCGGCCTCGACTGCCTTGGCTGCTGCGGGCTTGGTCGCTGCGGGCTTGGTCGCTGCAGTGGTTCGGGCTGAAGGTCCGCGCGCCGCGGGCCTGGGCGCGAGGCTCTTCGCCTCGCCACCATCGCCAAGGGCAGCCTGCAACACGTCGAGCGCCGCCGTTCGGACGAGCCTCTCGAGGTCGGCGACAAAATCCTTCACACGCAACTCGATCGCAGCACGGCTGTTCATGGCTGTCTCCTCTTCTGGTGTCGGGCCAAGGAACGAGCACGCCAGCGGCCCTTCATTCTTCATGGGCCGCGAGGCGGCCGGGGTCGGCGAAGTCAGCGGTCGCGGGCGGGTTCGTTTCCCACTCGGCTCGCACAAGCAGGTACCGCGTCGCTCGCGGCGCTGTCAACGAAGGAGCCCGCGGCCGCCGCTTCGCGTGAATGCCAGTCTGGCCGACCTGGCCGTGCGTCCGCGGAGAAGTCAGGTTTCGGCGATGCCGGAAGCCTCGACGAACGGGATCACGCTCCACTACGACGAGCGCGGCGAACGCGACGCCCCGCCCATCGTGCTGGTCATGGGGCTGTCGCTGCAGATGATCGCCTGGCCCGACGCGTTTTGCGACGATCTCGCGTCCCGCGGCTTTCGCGTGATTCGCTTCGACAACCGGGATGTGGGGCTCTCCACGAAGCTGCACGGTGCGCCGACCCCGGGGGCCGCCGACTTCGCCGCGCTGTTCCTCCTGTCGAGAAGGCTTCCGCCCTCACGCGTCGCCTACCGTCTCACCGATCTGGCCGAGGACACCCTCGGGCTCCTCGACGCGCTCGGCCTCGACAGCGCACACCTGGTCGGACTCTCGATGGGAGGCATGGTCGCACAGGAGGTCGCGCTGCGCGCACCGCGCCGCGTCCGCTCGCTGATCTCGATGCACAGTTCGACGCTCGAGCCCGGCCTGCCCAAGCCCACTCCCGAGGCGAGAAAGGTCCTCCTGCAGGCACCTCCGCGATCGCGCGACGAGGCGATCGAGCGTGGTGTCGAGGTGTTCCGGATCATCGGTAGCCCGGCCCACTTCGACGCAGCCAGGACGCGCGAACACACCACACGTGCCCACGACCGCTCGAGCTACCGGCTCGGTGTGGGCAGACAGCTCGCCGCGATCCTCGCGAGCGAGCCTCGTCATCATCGCCTCCGGCAGGTCGAGGTCCCGACTTCGGTCATCCACGGGCAGCTCGACCCGCTGCTGCCGTTCGCACACGGCGAATCGACCGCTCGGGCCGTTCCAGGCGCCGACCTGCACCGATTCGACGACCTCGGGCACGACTTGCCGCCCGCACACCTCCCGGCCTTCGCGGACATCATCGAGCGCACCGCGCGACGCGGCGACGCGAGGCGCTGAGCGCGACCGACTCCATCCTCGTGCCTCGACGTCACGCGGATCGGGATGCAGCGACAGCCCCGGACTGCCAACATGCAACCCCGCGTGGAGCGCGGAGCAGGGACAACGATGGCTGAGCCTACCGAGATCAACCCCAACGACATCGCGATCGTGGGCATGGCGCTGCGCGTGCCGGGGGCGAGCGACCCTGGCTCGTACTGGAGAAACCTTCGCGACGGTATCGAGTCGATCCGAACCTACAGCGACGCGGAGCTCCTCGCGCAGGGCGAGTCCCCCGAGCTGCTGCGTCGGAAGAACTACGTGCGCGCAGCCGCGCCTCTGGACGCGATGGAGATGTTCGACGGCGAGCTCTTCGGCTTCTCCCCCAAGGAGTGCGCGATCCTCGACCCCCAACACCGGCACTTTTACGAGCTGTGCTGGGAGGCCTTCGAGCGCGCGGGACACCCACCCGAGCGCTTCCCGGGACCGATCGGGGTGTGGGCAGGCTGCGGGATGGGCAGTTACTTCTACTTCAACCTGTGCCGCAACCCCGAGCTGGTCCGCTCGGTCGGCATGTTCCTCCTGCGCCACACCGGCAACGACAAGGACTTCCTCTCCACGCGTGTGAGCTACCTCTTCGACCTCAAGGGGCCCGCCATCGGCGTCCAGACGGCGTGCTCCACGTCGCTCGTGGCGGTCCACATGGCCTGCCAGTCGCTTCTCTCCCGGGAGGTCGACATGGCGCTCGCGGGCGGGGTGACGATCGAGCTGCCCCACAGGCGCGGCTATCTCTTCCATGACGGGGAGATCCTGTCTCCCGATGGTCACTGCCACGCCTTCGACCACCGGGCGCACGGCACGGTCTTCGGGAGCGGTGGCGGCGTCGTCGTGCTGCGTCGGCTCGAAGATGCCATCGCCGATGGGGATCTCGTGCACGCGGTGATCCGCGGCACCGCCGTGAACAACGACGGCTCCGGCAAGGTCAACTACCTCGCGCCGAGCGTGGATGGTCAGGCCCGCTGCATGGCCGAGGCGCACGCGATCGCCGACGTCTCGCCCGACTCGATCGAGTACGTCGAGACGCACGGCACGGGCACCTACCTCGGTGACCCCATCGAGATTGCCGCGCTCACGCAGGCATTCCGCAAAGGGACCAAGCGCACTGGCTTCTGCCGCATCGGCTCGGTGAAGACGAACATCGGCCACCTCGACACCGCCGCCGGGGTCGCGAGCTTGGTGAAGGCCACGCGCGCGCTGCGGGAAAAGCAGATGCCGGCCAGCCTCAGCTTCGAGAAGCCCAACCCCACGATCGACTTCGAGTCGAGCCCATTCGTCGTCAACGACCGGCTCCGCGACTGGCCTCGGGGCAGCACGCCGCGCCGGGCCGGTGTGAACTCGCTCGGGGTCGGCGGGACCAACGCGCACGTCGTCCTCGAGGAGGCACCTCCGAGGCCGCCGAGCGGTCCCTCCTCGCGTCGGTGGCACCTTCTCACCCTCAGCGGTCGCTCCGCGGGAGCGCTCCAAGGCAACGCGGTTCGTCTGGCCGAGCACCTGCGCGAGAGCCCGGCCCAACCGCTCGCGGACGTTGCCTTCACGCTGCACCGCGGTCGGCGCGCGCTCGAGCGTCGCCGCGTCGTGGCGTGCCGCGATCACGACGAGGGCGCGCGTCTGCTGCTCGAAAACGACCCGAAGCGGGTCTTTTCGCACACCGCCATCGATCGCGCCGAGGTCGCGTTTCTCCTGCCCGGGGGCGGTGCCCAGTACGTCGGGATGGGCCGCGGTCTCTACGAGCGTGAGCCCGTGTACCGAGCCTCGCTCGACCGCGGGCTCGACCTCCTGGCACGCAAGCACGGCCTCGATC
>JBKDQC010000672.1:0-2003 GCA_046342295.1 Deltaproteobacteria bacterium
GACGGGGACTCGGATGACGATCTCTTCCACGGGGCATCCTCCTTCTGTCTCGACAACAAAAGGCTCCGGCTCTGCCCCGTGCTTTTCAAGCGGTTCCGCGCGTCGATGTCACATCTTGCTCAGGATGAGATCCGCACCCGCCCGAGACCTGATCGGATCGGCGTCCCGCCCGGTCACAGGAATGCACCGGCCCCATCCAGCTTCAGGACGGCAGCGTCGTCGCCACCGCGGGACGGGCGCGCGTCCAGGGCGCCGTCCGTGACCACCGAGACGTAGACGAGGCCGATGGGCGCGACGGCGATCGACGAGGCGAGGTCGTTGCCGGGAGATCCCGAGAGGCGAGTGAACCCGTGGCTGCCGTCCGGGCTCCAGGCGAACACGCCGACATCGTTCGGGCCCCCCGAGTACGACTGACCATCGAGGGAAAGTGGCGTGTGGAACGAGCAGAAGACCCGTCCCGCCGCGTCGATCGCGAGGCCGAAGCTCATCTCGTTGCCGGCCGACCCTCGGAGCCGCGTGAGCTCCCAGTCGCCCGTGCTCGAGAAGCGCATGACCAAGACATCGTCTCCGCCCGCGTTGGCCTGTCCATCGAGCGATCCATTCGTGGCGCCGACGAGCCATGGCCGGCCGCTCGCATCGACGGTCACGTCGAACGCCTGGTCCGAGGTTGCGGATCCGCGTTGACGGATCCAGGCGCGCGACCCGTCCGTGTCGTAGCGGGCGATGAAGAGGTCGCGGTCACCGGCGTTCGCGCGGCCCTCCTCGAGCGCGCCGCGCGTGCATCCGACGATGTAGGCGGTGCCGTCTCGCGCGACGCCGACGCTGTGCGCCTGATCGTCCGACGGTGTCCCAACCTGACGGACCCAGGCGAGGGATCCATCGCGCGTGAGGCGCGCGACCGCATGGTCGAGCCCACCCGCGTGGGTCGCCCCGGCGAACGCCGCGTCGGTCCACATCGAGACGACGGTGTTGCCGCCCGCGTCCACCGCGAGGTCCCAGGCTTCGTCGTTGCCCGCGGATCCGATCTGCCTGACCCACACACGCGCTCCGTCCGCGGTGAACCGCGCGACGAACACGTCAGTCCCGCCGGCGGTCACCCCGTCGCCGTCGATGTCTCCAGCTCCATAGCCCACGATCAGCACGTCGCCGGTACCCGGGTCGATCGCGACGTCGCGCGCGTAGTCCCAGACGCTCGTGCCGAGCTGCCGCGTCCGCAGGAGCCGTCCGGCCGCGTCGTACTTCGCGAGGAGGGCATCGAAGGCGCCCGCGCCCGGTCCATCCAGCGCGCCATTGGTCCCGCCGCTCAGGTACAAGCTCCCTTCGGCGTCGACCGCGACCCCCGAGGTACGGTCGTCCGCAGGCCCACCCATCTGGTAGGCGCCCGGCGTGAGGTACACGAGCCCGGCTGCGAGCGACGCCGAGCCATCGACGCTCGAGACGGCGATGGGCACGACGGCAGGCGGGTGGGCAGGTGCCGTGCAGCGCGCGCGCGTCGCGTCCACCAAGACGACGGGCGCGCAGGGCATCCCATCGACGGTCACCGACAGCCCCGACAGGTCTCCCGACAGCGTGAGCTCGATCGCGCCTCCGTCCGGCTAGAGATACCGGGGCGCCACCGACAGCAGCACGAGCGCGCGGGGTGCGTCCGGGGCGCCGGCGTCGAGCCCGGCGGCGTCGAGCCCGGCGGCGTCGAGCCCGGCGGCGTCGAGCCCGGCGGCGTCGAGCCCGGCGGCGTCGAGCCCGGCGGCGTCGAGCGTCTCTCGTCCACGCCGCGCGTATCCGATCCGCCCGCAGCCGCACGTCGCCACGAGCAAAGCTGCGAGAAGCCATGCCTGCTGCAGCTTCGTTCGAGGGCGTGGGTCAGCCGCACGGATCGACCCTCCGACCTTTCTTGCCGCAGGGGCTGGCTGAAGCCCGCCTCTTTGCAGGATGTCCTCCGTCATGCGTGGTCGAGCTCGTTTCGATCCAGCGACTTCCCTACCCCTCCGAGCATGAGTCACTTG
>JBKDQC010000673.1:0-7407 GCA_046342295.1 Deltaproteobacteria bacterium
CGCATCACGCGCGCCCGCACC
Source organism: Deltaproteobacteria bacterium (assembly GCA_046342295.1). Taxonomy (GTDB): domain Bacteria; phylum Myxococcota_A; class Polyangia; order Polyangiales; family Sandaracinaceae; genus JAFLCL01. The sequence goes on from JBKDQC010000673.1 coordinate 22, forward strand.
GACCGCGAGAGGATCATCGTCCAACGCGATGGCCGCTACGTGGTTCGGGGAGACGGTCGCGTCGATCTCTCCCAGCGCGCCGCGCTCCGGAACCTCCTCCGCGCGCTGATCGCCACGCTGCCCCTCGCCCATGGGGGCGAAGCTGAGACGGCGCGCGACGCGCGCGCGCTGATCGCGGCCGGCTGGCCCGGAGAACAGATCATGCCGCGCGCTGCGAAGAACCGACTCCACGTCGCGCTGACCAGCCTCCGTCAGATGGGCCTGGGGGACGCGCTTCGTTCGACCGACCGTGCCTACAGCCTCGACCCAGAGGTGGTCCGAGTCGTCGGCTGACGCCGCGAGCGCGACCCCTAGATCACGGGGATCGGCGCGTCGCCGGTCCTCGATCGAGCGGACGAGCTTGCATCTCGACGAGCCTGATTAAGCGCGGAGGCGCCGCAATAAGCGGTCGCATCGGCCACACGTCGTCATGGTGGGCCCATGTCCATCGCACCGAACCACCGCCGACTGCTGTCCTCGATTCTCCCCATGGTCGCTCTCGCGGGCTGCGCACCTGCGACGCCGCCCGAGCCGCCGAGCCCGTGCGGCGGCGCGATACCCGCGGTACTGAGGGTCATCGAGGGCGGGCGCGTGTCGTTCCCGCGCACCGGCACGCTCGCGACCGAAGTCCCGACGTTCGAAGGCGTCGAGGCCGAAGTCACGTCCGACGCGGTCACCCTCCGTGCGCCCTACGGCGCAGGCGCGCGCGAAGTGACGGTCCTCTGCGCGAGCGGAGCCGCGGCGCTACGCCTCGAGGTCGAGGCGCTGCGCTGGGCCCCCGTGGCGGACTGGGAACCGGACGCACCCGCCGGAAGCCCGGGGGGCCGCGAGTATTTCGCGTGGTGGCTCGGGCCCGACGGAGATCGCGCGCTCTACCTCTACGGCGGCTTCGCCTACGAGCCGCGCCAGTTCACCCCGAGCTTCGAGCTCTTTCGCTTCGATCTGCGCTCAGGGGGGTGGTCGAGCGTCTCGCTCTCGGGAGAGCTGCCTGGCCCGGGAGGACGCGTGGCGGTCGGCCCCGATGGCACGGCGCGCTACTTCGGTGGCGGCGCGATCGGCGCGGGCGGTGGCCTCGACACGCCCCCGGGATTCTTCGCGATCGGCCACGACGGTCCAGCCCGAGCGCGCTTCGAGACACTGCCCTCCACGGGCGCGCCCGGCAGCTACACCGGGGCTCTGGTCTACGACGCCGCCCGCGATCGCTGGCTCAGCGTCTGCGGCGCGGATGCGTTCATGGGCATCCATTGTCGGGTACACGCCTACGCCGAGTCGACCGGGTGGCAGCAGGTCGCCGTCGCCGAGGGCGAGCGTCCCGCCGGGCGCTACGGCTTTCACTACGTGCACGACGCAGTCAACGAACGCGTGATCGTATTCGGAGGGAAGATTGGCACCTACAACCTCGATCTCGACGCCTAGACGTGGGCCCTCTAGCTCGCACCGGAAGGTGCCAGCGACGGTAGCGTGGCGTGGTCCCGCCTCGAGACGCCGCCCGAGATCTCGCCCCGGCGCAACGGTGGCTACGCGCTCGATCCACGCGGTCACCGGATGTTCGTTTGGGGCGGAACGCCCGACGGTCGCGACTCCGTGCCTGGTCTCGAGGTGCTCTCGCTCGACCGCGGGCGCGAGCGCTGGGAGCACCTCGAGCCCGCGGGCTCGCCCCCGTCCCGCACCAGCGGCCAGGGCCTCTACGACGAAGCGGAGGGACGCATCCTCTGGGGCATGGGCAACGACGACGCCGTCTACACGGACCTATGGGAGCTTTCCGTCGCGCCCCGCGAAGGCACGTGAGTCGAGGCACGTGAGGCGCGACGGTGTCGGTCCAAGGGAGAGCGTCAGCCGAAGATCGAACCAGAGCCGGCGGGGACGACGATGAAGACCTGGCGGGTGTCGAGCACCGTGGTGCCCCCGCCGCGCACGTCGATGAAGCCGACGAACAGCTTCGTGCGGAAGTCGGGGTTCTGGTAGAAATCGTTCTGGAACGTGATGCGGAACGTCACGCGCGTGCCGGGGACCACGCCGTAGAACGTCGAGAGGTCGACGGCCGCGATCGCCTGGTCGTGGGTCACACCCGTGGGCTCCATCCAGCAGTCGTCCGTCGGCATCCCGGTGCCCACCGGGTTGCAGGCCGGCGTGCGGCGCTTGATGAAGCCGCGCGCGTCGACGGACTCCGTGTCGCTCGGGTCGTCGCGCAGCGCCGTGTCGACATCCAGCGCGACCCGCGTGGCCACCGTCTCGATCGCGTCGATGATTTGGCGCTGGAACTCCGCCGTGCTCGCGGTGTTCGGCAGGTCGTACACCAGCGGATTGCCATCCAGGTCGACCGTCCCAGTCTCCGTCGCCGTCCGCTTCAGGAACCAGCACGGGCTGAAGCCCGATGGGCCGACGACCGTCGCGCAGCTCGCGCCGCCGCTCGCGTTGACGCCGATGTAGCGCGCGCCGCGGCGGTTCATCTCCGCGATGGTGTCGTTCCACGTCGCGGGCGCCGGCGTGATGCCCGTGTACGGATCGCAGCTCGGGTCCTCGTCCGGGGGGCCGTTGTGCTGACAGATGTCGGTGAAGTGGATGATGATCGGGAGGGCGCCGTCCCGGAAGCACGGCGCGCCCCAGCCCGAGTCCAGGCAGCGGTCGCGGTACGCCTCGATCGTGTAGGTGCTGCTGCCGCCGCCGAAGCCTCCTCCCATCCACGTGTTGCCTTCGCCGGTGACGATCTGCCACAGCGCCTGGGTGCCGGACTCCGGACTGTCGTTGCCGCCGTGGAGCGCGATCGCGTTGAACGCCGTCTGCACCTCGCTCGAGCGCTCCGGAGGCGTCATCCCGATCGCGAGGATGAACGGCTCATCGGGAGGAGATCCGTAGCCCCCGAAGGGCATGTCGTCGTGCTGGCCGCCGCCCACCCACGCGTCGGGGATGGTGTCCGAGATCTGCTCGATGATTCCACCAGGGCCCGCGACGGTCGTCTTCACGTTCATGACCGTGCCGCCCATCGAGCCCGTCGTGTCCGTGATGAAGAAGACGTCGGCCACGCGGATCGTCGTGCCGAAGTCGAGGTTGCGCTGGATGGGCGCCTCGCCGTACGGCAGCACGACGTAGAAGTGCCGCGCCGGGATGGTGCACGAGGCGCTCGTCGCGCAGCCGCAGTCGGTGCCGCCCGAGCCACCGGGGCAGTTGTATTCCTCGTAGGAGCCCTCGGCGAGGTCGCTCTGCAGGTCGCCGTCGCTGTCGACCGCGCACGGGTCGGTGCCGAGCGAGTCTTCCTCCTGATCGCCCAGGCCGTCGTTGTCGCTGTCGAAGTCCGCGAAGTCCGCGTACTCGTCGAGGCTCACCTCACACTCGGTGCCCGCCGCGTTGCAGGTCGTCGGGTCGACCTCGTTGGCGCACACGCGGGGCGGCGTCGCCGGGTCGCCATCGCCGGCCTCCTCCGCGTCGAGGATCGTGTCGCCGTCGGAGTCCGTGTCCTGGAAATTCGGGGTCCCGTCGCGGTCGGGGTCCAGCGCGCCCTCGTGGCGGTCGAGGATGTTGTCGCCGTCGGAGTCGTCGTCGCGCACGTCGGGCGTGCCGTCGCGATCGGTGTCGACCGGCATGCCCGGGTTGGGCCCGACCTCGACCGTGTTCACGATGCCGTCGCCGTCCTGGTCGGCGTCGATCGCGTCCGGGATGCCGTCCCCGTCCAGGTCCGCCGTGGCCTGGTCACGGTCCGGGATGCCGTCCCCGTTGGAGTCGAGGTCGAGGAAGTCCGGGGTGCCGTCGCGATCGCTGTCCACCGGAGGGCTCGTGCAGTCGGTGTCGCCCGCCTCCACCGCGTCGAGGATCGTGTCCCCGTCCGAGTCGGTGTCGTTGGTGTTCGGCGTGCCGTCGCCGTCGGCGTCTCCGCCCGTCTCGTCCGTGTTGCTGATGCCATCCCGGTCCGGATCGTCGAGCGCGCTGCACCGCACGATGCCCATCGGTGCGTCCGTGCCCGCGTCGGTCCGGCTCGTCGTCTCCGGGCAGCCGGGCAACGCGCCCGCGAGCGCCGCGAGAACGCCGACCGCGAGCGCGCGGGTGGATGTGGGGGCGGAACGACGAAGGGTCATGGGGTCTCCGAGGCGTTGGGTGGGGGTCGCAGTGTGACGCAGGCCGGGCGCGAGGCCGCGCGGTCGCATCCACGGCCTCGGGTGCCCAGTGGCCGGGCTCGACGCGTCCGTCACGAAATGTTCGCGCGACGGACGAATCCGCGGTCTGGGGTTCCGCGGTTTGGGGTCCCCACAGTTCGGAGCGCAGTGCGGGAGTCCCAGCCCCCGCGGCCTCGCGGCCCTCGTTCATCCCTCCCGCAGCGCGTCGGAGTCGATGCGCCCATCACGCATGGTCACGACACGCGGCATGCGGGCGGCGAGCTCGGTGGAGTGGGTGACCACGAGGAACGTCGTCCCACGGCGCTCGTTCAGCGCGAAGAAGAGGTCCTGGATCGCCCGGCTGTTCTTGCTGTCGAGGTTGCCCGTCGGCTCGTCGGCGAGGACGAGCTTGGGGTTCATCACCAGCGCGCGCGCCAAGGCGACCCGCTGCTGCTCGCCGCCGGACAGCTCTCCGGGCCGATGGGTGAGGCGCGCCGAGAGACCGACGTCGGACAGCAGGCTCCGCGCGGTCTGCTCGATGGCGGCGCGGCCCACGCCGCGGATGAGGCCCGGCATCATCACGTTCTCGAGCGCGGTGAACTCGGGCAGGAGGTGATGAAACTGGAACACGAAGCCGAGTCGTTCGTTGCGGAACGCCGCCAGGCGCGCGCTCGAGTAACGCGTGACGTCCTCGCCGTCGTACTCGATCGTCCCGGACGTCGGCAAATCGAGGGTCCCGAGCAGATACAGCATCGTGCTCTTGCCAGCGCCCGAGGCGCCGACGACCGCAAGCATCTCGCCGGTCTTCACCTCGAGATCGATGCCCCGAAGGATCTCGACCTCGCGCCCCTCGTGGAGGAAGCGCTTGCGGAGAGCACGCACCCGCACGAGCGTCGATGCGCCCTCCTTGGGCGCACCGGCGGGCGCCGAAGCTGCAGCCTGCGCCTCGGGCGAGGCCAACGCGGAGGCGTCCGCGGCGTCGACGGCTGTGGAGGGGCGGCGGGGCGGTTGGTCGTTCATGGAGCTCACGCCTGGCGCAAGGCATCGACGGGACGGAGCCGACTGCCGAGCACTGCGGGGTAGATCGTCGCGAGCACGCACACCACCACGGCGGCGAGACCCACGAGCAGGAATTCCACTGGGTCCACGTTCACCGGGAGACGGTCGATGTAATAGACCTCGGGGTTCATGCGGATGAACTTGAAGTGCTCCGCTGCGAAACAGACGAGGTAGCCGAGGCCGAGGCCGCTCATCGCGCCGAGCACGCCGATCAAGAGCCCCTGCACGAGGAAGATACCGACGATCGCGCGGTCCTCGGCGCCCATCGCCTTGAGGATGCCGACCTCGCGCCCCTTCTCCTGCACCATGAGGACCAGCGCCGCGAAGATGCAGAAGCTCGCGACGAGGATCGCGATGCCGAGGGTGATGAACATCGCGAGCTTCTCGAGCTCGAGCGCGCCGAAGAGGTTGCGGTTGACCTCGCGCCAACTGCGGATCCGGAGCTCGCTGCGGTCGACCGCGCCTCGCACCTCGAGCGCGGCCTCGTCGGCGCGCGACCAGTCGTGCAACCGAGCTTCGATGCCGCTGATCTCGTCTCCGCTCCGGAGAAACGACTGCGCCGTCGCGAGATCCGTATAGGCCATCTGCATGTCGTACTCGAACATCCCCGTGTAGAAGATGCCCGCGATGCGGAACGCGCGCGTGCGCGGGATCGGGCCCGTCGGCCCGAGATCGCCGCTCGGCGAGACGACTGTCACCTCGTCACCGACGTGCAGCCGGAGCGATCGCGCGAGCTCCTGGCCGACGACGAGCCCAGGGAGCACCTCCCGCTCCGAGCCGCCGGTGCGACGCATCGGCTCGGGCATCGCCGGCGCACGCAAACCTTCGGGGGTGTCCATCCCATCGAGGAGGCGGTCGATCTCGTCGAGGAGAGTGTCCTGCCCCGATGGGGGCGCGTCGCGCATCGGGCGCTCGGCGAGCTCGGGCGCGGTCGGTTCGTGCTCGGCGGGCCGCGGGCCGGCGTCGGCGAGCACCTCGTCGACCTCCGGGAGCCTCTGCGCGTCGTCTCCGAGAAGTCGTGGGAAGTCGAGCAAGCTTCCATGGAGCGTCTCGGGAGGCAGCTCGAGGATCTGCTCCGGGTGCGCGAGGTACCCGAGGCTCCCGAAGCGCATGTTGCGCGGAAGGTCGGTGGCGTCGCCGAGCGTGGCGGGGTCGATGCCGCGGAGCTCCGCACCTCCGGGCGCGTCGATGGCGCTCGTGAGCATCACCTCGCCCGCCACGTAGGGGGTCGCGCCACTCACCGCAGGCACGGCGCGCACGGCCGCGAGGCTCCGCTCCCAGTCGCCGAAGGTGCCGTGCGTCCGATCGACCACGACGTGCGCGTGGTTGCCGAGGATCTTGTCCTGCAGATCCGCGCGGAAGCCGCCCATGACGCTGAGGGTCGTGGCCAAGGTACACGACGAGAAGCTGACCGCGAGGATGGAGAGGCCGCCAATCGCCGTGAGAAAGCCGCTCTTCCTCGCGCGCAGCATGCGCGCCGCGACGCGCACCTCGAAGCGCGACGTCTCGAGGAAATCGAGCAGGAGCGGGACCGTCCGGAAGAGCACGCGCGTGACGAGGACGGTCGTGATCCCGAGCGCGATCGCGGGCAAGGTGACGTCCTCGTCGTCCTCCCTGGGCACGAACGGCAGGGTCCACAGCGCTGCGACGAAGAGGAACGTCGCGAGGGAGTCGACCGCGAGCCAGAAACCGACGCGCGCCTTCTCCGGGATCAACCAGAACGAAGAGAAGAGGGAGGCGACCTGGAAGACCACTCCGAGCGCGCCGAGCCCCGCCGCGGCGAAGAGCACGGGAGAGAGACCCTGACCGTAGGCGAGCGTGTCGATCGTCTCGAGCCACGTCACGAGCGGACTCTGGTCGGGCAGCGCGAACGCGAGGTCGAGGTCGTAGCGCGAGGCTGCACCGCTCACGAAGAAGACGATCGAGAGGAGCACGAGCTGCGAGACCAAGACGACGAGGGACGCCACGGCCCCGATCGTCGTGCGCACGACACCGCGTGTCTCGGCGGCGCATTGCGCGGCGCGGTCCAGCGCGCCGATGGAGACGAGGGTCAGCAGCGACGCGCTCGCGAGGAAGCTCGCCCACCCGCTCACGACGAAGGTCTCGCCCGGGAGGAGATCGCGCTGGACCTGGAGAGTCGCGGTGACGGCCAGATGCGCGGCGACCGCCGCAGGCAGGCCCCAGCTGGGCCAGCCGAGCC
>JBKDQC010000674.1:0-33039 GCA_046342295.1 Deltaproteobacteria bacterium
CAAGGACCTCGCGAGCTCGGATCGACAGCGATACGACGCCGCGATGGCCGCGATCGACGAGGCCAGCCGCGCCTTCATCGACGCCTTCACCGAGGACGACGTGCGCGCCGGGATCGAAGCCGTCCGCGCGCACCACGCGGCCCAGCGCGCGCTCGGCGAGGCGGCCGGCGTACCGATCGTGACCGACGCGCTCGCGGAGGCCGCGCGCCTCGCCGAGGCCGAGGATGGTGCCGCCAAGCCCTCCGGCGCCGGCGGCGGTGACGTCGCGGTCGCGGTCTTCCCCGACGAGCCTTCGGCGCTGCGCTTCGAGACGCGATGCTGGCTCGCGGGCGTGGGCTTGGTCCCGATGACGCTCGGCGCCGAGGGTGGTCGCGCCGAGCCGCCTCCGGTGCTCTCCTGAAGGAGATTCCGCGGAGGCCTCTCACCGATCCGGAGCATCCACGATGGTCACCTCGCGCATCCCCGGCTTCTACAAGCTGCCCCTGGCCGAGCGGCGCCGCGCGGCCGCCGAGGTGCTGGGTGTCCCGCTGCGCGAGCTCGAGGCCGTGCTCGGGGCGCTCGACGTGCGCGCCGGGGGTCTCGACGCGCGGACCGCAGACAAGACGATCGAGAACGTGATCGGCACGTACGCGATGCCGCTCGCGCTCGCGCTCAACGTGCAGATGAACGGGCGGGATTACCTGGCACCGATGGTCGTCGAGGAGCCTTCCGTCGTCGCCGCTGCGAGCAACGCGGCCAAGATGGTTCGCGAGGGGGGAGGCTTCTTCGCGGAGTCGGACGCGCCCCTCATGATCTCTCAGATCCAGCTCGACGGTGTGGCGGACGCAGCCCGCGCGAGCGCCGCCATCCTCGCGCGAAAGGAAGAGCTCCTCCGGTCGGCGGACCGTGCGGTCCCGAACCTCACGTCGCGCGGAGGCGGTGCGCGCGACCTCGAGGTCCGCGACCTCGGCGACGGCTGGCTCGTGGTGCACGTGCTCGTCGATTGCCGCGACGCGATGGGCGCCAACCTCGTCAACACGATCGCGGAGTCGCTCGCGGAGCGGGTCGCGCGGCTCGCGGGAGGGCGCGTCGGGCTCCGGATCCTCTCGAACCTCGCCGACCGCCGCTGCGTGCGCGTCCGCTGCGCGCTGCCGCCGCACGCGCTCAAAGCCGAAGGGTTCCGCGGCGAGGACGTGCGCGACGGAATCGTGCGCGCGAGCCAGTTCGCCTCGCGCGATCCGTACCGCGCGGCGACCCACAACAAGGGCATTATGAACGGCGTCGATCCGGTCGTGATCGCCACGGGCAACGACTGGCGCGCCGTCGAGGCCGGCGCGCACGCCTTCGCCGCACGCAGCGGCGCGTACCGCCCTCTCTGCACGTGGCACGTCTCTGACGGGCAGGAGAGCCCGCTCGGGGGCCTCGGTCCGCACGAGCGCGAAGAGCCTGGCTGGCTCGTCGGGGTGATGGAGATTCCGCTGCAGCTCGGCACGGTGGGCGGAACGCTGCGGGTGCACGACGGCGCCCGCCTCGGGCTGCTCGCGGCGGGCGTGGACTCCGCGCAGGAGCTCTCGATGCTCGCTGCGACCGTCGGGGTCGCGTCGAACCTCGCGGCGCTGCGTGCGCTCGCCACCGTCGGCATCCAGCGGGGCCACATGGCGCTGCACGCCCGCTCCGTGGCGATCGCGGCGGGCGCCGTGGGCGAGAACGTCGAGCGGGTCGCGCAGGCGATCGCCGAGCAGGGTCTCGTCACGATCGAGGCGGCGCGGGCGGAGCTGCACCGCATCGAGCGCGCGATGACCGACGCCGCCGAGTGACGCTCACGGGCTGGCCCAGGTACCCACTTCGCGCGCGATCGGCGGGCTGGTACCTTCGAGCACGATGATCGTCCTCGATGGCAGTGCGGGTGAAGGCGGCGGGCAGATCCTTCGGAGCGCGCTCACGCTGTCGATTCTCACGCGCACGCCGTTCCGGATGGAGCGCATCCGCGCGGGCCGGCAGAAGCCCGGTCTCCTCGCGCAACACCTCACCGCGGTCGCGGCGGCCAAGGCAGTGTCCAACGCGGAGGTCACGGGGGCCGAGCCCGGCTCGCGCGAGATCACGTTCAAGCCGCGCACGGTCCACGGAGGTGACCGCAGCTTCAGCGTGGGCACGGCGGGCTCGGCCACGCTCGTGCTCCAGACCGTCCTGCCTGCGTTGCTGCGCGCGTCCGAGCCGAGCACCCTCACGGTGGAGGGCGGGACGCACAATCCTTCGGCTCCGCCCTTCGAGTTTCTCGCGTGGAGCTTTCTGCCCGTGCTCCAAGGGATGGGCGCGAAGGTCGAGCTCGAGCTCGAGCGTCCCGGCTTCTTCCCCCGGGGAGGAGGGCGCATCCGCATGCGCGTCCTGCCGAGCGCGCTCGAGCACCTCGAGCTCGAGGAGCGCGGCGCCGCGGCAGGTAGGCGCGTGATCGCCCTCAGCGCTGGCCTCGCACCCGCCATCGCGGACAGAGAACTGCGGGTCGCCAAGGACCGGCTCTCGCTCTCGAAGGACGAGATCGAGCGCATCGACCACCCGGAAGAGCTCGGTCCCGGCAACGTCTTCTACGTCGTGCACCGCTTCGCGAACGTGTCCGCCGTCTTCACCGGCTTCGGTGACCGAGGCGCACGCGCCGAGGAGGTGGCTGAACAGGCGATCGGCCCGTCGCTGCGCTACCTCGAGAGCAGGGGCGCGGTCGACGAGCACCTCGCGGACCAGCTCCTCGTCCCGATGGCGATGGGGCGCGGCGGTGTGTTCACGACGAGCGAGCCGAGCTCGCACCTCCACACGCAGGTCGAGACCCTCCGGACCTTCCTAGGTGGCGAGGTCGAGCTCGACACGGCCGACGAGAAGACCTGGACCGTCACCATGCGCGGCGCCCTGCTGTGACCGACGCACCCCGGCGCGTTCCGCCGCGGGGCGCGGACTGCGGCGGGGCGCGGGCTCCGGCGGCCCCGCGACCGCGCGCTCAGGCCGCAGCGGTGCGGTTGCGGTGGGTGCCCGTCACGCGCGCCAGCAGCTCGACCCGGCTGTGGACGCCGAGCTTCGCGAAGATGCGCTTCATGTAGGTGTTGACGGTCGAGATGGTGAGGCCCGTCGCGTCGGAGATCTCTCGCGTCGATGCGCCCGAGATGAGGCGGCCGACCACGTCGCGCTCGCGGCGCGTGAGCGGCGTGCCGTCGAGGAGCGCCTTCACGTCGATCTCGCTCTTGGCGGTCGAGAGCCTCGGGGCCAGGACCAGACCGCGGGCCAGGAGCTTGACGCCCCACCGGGCCATGCGGAGCCCCTCGTCGCTCAGGCGGCCCGAGCCATCCTGCGCGAAAAGCTGAAGTTTTCCGACCTCTTGCCTCGCATGGGTCAGAGACAGAGTCACTCCGTCGCCCGAGCCGGGCACCTTCGCCCGGACTTCTCCACCCTCGTGGCTCAGGCGGTAGCCGTGGGCGGACGACAGCTCGGCCAGGGCCGCGACGGCCCGCTGCGCGTAGGTGTTGTCCGGCTCGAGGTCGGAGAGGACGTCGATGAGCTCGAACTGTCGGGGGGAGAGCATGAAGACACCTCGGAGGTCCGCCAAGGCCGGCGGCAGAGTTCGCGGTCGCGGCCAAGTCCGCTTCGCCACGTCCCTTGCTGGGGTTGGATATGTCGATGTCAATCCGTGGACGAGACGTCTCCTCGATCTTCGGGCCTCGGCGTTGACCGCGGCGGGCGCGCCGTGCCACCAATCCGCCGTGCCGACGTCCTCCACCCTCCTTGTCGAAGAGCTCTTCGCGAGCGGTGGCGTGGGTTTCCTCACCGCGCTCTGGGAGGTGCAGGTACCGCGGGGCACCGAGGAGATCGCGGGTTGGGACGGCAAGCCCCATCGGGTGCCAACGCGCTTCGCGCGCGCGCCGCACAAGGCGCATCCGCTCGGCGCGCTCGCCAAGCGCTGGCTCGACGACCCGCGTCCCTGGGCGCGTGAGCAGCTCCGCGCCTACATCGCAGACGGCTGCGACCGGCCCGGCCACCGAACCCTCGTGAAGCGTCTCTTCAAGGGCGCCGAGGAGCGTGAAGACCACGAGCTCCTCACGCTCTTCTTCGTCGCGTTCGACCGGATGCGCCGGCTCCGCTCGCGGAAGCTCAAGTACTACGACTGGAGCACCCAACAGGTGACGGAGCGCGTGCGCATCGAGCCTGTCAAGCCGCGCAGCCCGGAGGCGTTTCATTTCTCGCAGCGGACGCGGATCTATCTCCAGCGCCGAGCCGTTCGTTACGTGCGGGGGCTCGCGAGCGCCGATCCGGTGACCTTCCGCCGGGTCCTGCTCGACATCCTCGCGCGCTACGAAGACGAAGACCTCCCCTTCGGCGAGTCGCTGCTCCGCATGCGCGGCCTCGTGAGCCTTCTCTTCGCGCACAGCGCGGTCCTCGGTCGTCGCCCGCGGAGCCTCTCGCTCGTCCCTGGCGCCGCGCTCTCCGACCTCGCGCCCGCACCGCTCGCCCCCGAAGCCTGGGCCGGCGCCGCTGCCGAGCTGCTCGACGCGTTGCCTCGTGCGCGCAACCTCTTCGTGCGCCGCCAGCTCGTGCGCTGGCTCGAGCGCGACCACGCGGCGGTTCTGCGCGCTCTCGACATGGCGCGCGTCCAGCGACTGCTCGCCTCGCCTCAGCCGGACGTGCAGCTCTTTGGCGCGAGGCTCCTCGAGAGCGCCGAGGGCATCGAGAACCTCCTCCTCGAGGAGTGGCTCTCGCTGCTCACGACCGACAACGCCGACGTGTTGCTCCTCGTGGCATCCAAGATGTCGGCGGTCGTGATGCCGGCCCGCGCGAGCCTCGAGCAGTGCGTCGCGCTCGCTCGCCACGTGGCGCACGCGCCCGCGATGCTCGGCGTCGAGTGGGCCGAGAGCAAGACCCTCGGCAGCAAAGACGAGCTCGAGGCGGCGCTCCCGATGCTCGACGCGACGGTGTCCGAGGTCCGCTCCCGTGCGCTCGCGTGGCTCACCCCGACGCTGCTCTCGGAGGAGCTCGGCCTCGACGCGCACTTGCGCGAGCTCCTCGACTCGCGCCACGCCGACGTCCGCGCGCGCGGCTTCTCGCTCCTCTCCGAGACCCCGCGCTTCCGCGACAGCATCGTGCTCTGGGCGGCGCTCGCCGAGTCGCCGCACACCGACGCGCGCGCCTTCTTGCTCTCCCTGCTCGCCAAGCGCCGCAGCGCGTTCGAGCAGACCTTGCTCGGCGACAAGAGCCTGCATCACCTCTGGGCCACCACGATCCTCGACGTCAACCGCGGCAGCCGCGCCAAGCAGCGTGCTCTGACACAGCTCGGCGAGCGCCTCGAGGCGCAGCCGCAACAGGCCGAGGTGCTCCTGCCGCTGCTCTCGTTCGCGCTCCGGTCGGTGCGCGAGACCGAGCGCCGCGGCGCCCTCTCGGCGCTCGTTCGCACCGCGGTGCGACAGCCCGAGGTTCGTGCCGCGATCGCGCGTCACGCGCCCGACCTCCTCATCGAGGGCCTCGCGGCGCCGGGCGTCGATGCCGCTCGAGGGCCTGCCTGATGGACTACCAGCTCCGCTACCTCGGGCGCTCGAGCGTCGAGCAGGGACCGTATCGGTCCATGATCACGCTTTCGCCCAACCTCGCGCGCGAGCGCGTCTGGTTCGACGGTGAGCTCCGCGACCCGCTGCGCTTCCGCGAGGCGATGTCGGCGCTTCACGAGGTGGTCGTGGGCGAGCACCGCTTCCGGCGCCGCGACAAGAGCGCCTACGAGGAGTGGAAGAAGCAGAAGTCCGTCGAGGAGGTCGAGCTCCAGAGGACGCTCCTCGACACGGCGCGCGTGAGGGCCGCCGAGGAGATCGCCAAGCAGGGCGTCCCGCCGGACCTCGAGCCCGAGTTCCGGCGGCTCCACAAGAAGTACTGGTCTGCGCGTGTGCAGTGGGCCAACGAGCTCGCGAAGAACGACCCAGCGATGTTTCGTGCGCTCGTACCGTGCGACCCCGTGATCTCGGTCGCCGACGACGTGGTCTTCTTCGAGGCCTTCAGCAAGGACGAGTCGAGCTATGGCTGCCTCTACGTCGATCGCGAGGGCTTCGTCGGGGGCCAGGATGCGGGTCTCGGGACGACGAACGTCGATTACTCGATGGCCCTCTACGAGCGCTTCCAGGCGCTGCGCACGTACCGCACGACGCGTCTTCACCTCGATCCGCGGGGCTTCGATGTCGCGGTCGAGGGCCTCTCGGAGTACCGCGAGGAGAAGATCGACCTCCCGCCCTCGTGGCTGCGCGGCTTCGGTCAGATCTCGGCCACGAGCGGCCTCGCCAAGCACACGATCACGCTCGACACGGCCACGATCTACTCGCTCCTCGTCTTCCTCAAGCGGAACCGCGAGAAGAGCGGCCCACGCTCGATCGTCTTCGAGCTTCGCCGCGGCCAGCCACCCACGCTCGTCCTCGAGCCGTGGGGTCTGCGTCTTGCCTCGCAGGGCCGTGCCTTCGACGGTGCGCAGGACGAGGACGTCAAGGTGTGGGGGCGCCGTCGCCTCTCGGTGCTCTCGCGCCTCCTGCCGATGACCCAGCACGTCGAGGTGCAGCTTCTCGGCAACGGCCTTCCGTCCTTGTGGATCGCGAAGATGGACGAGATGCGCTTCGTGCTCGCGCTCTCGGGCTGGACCACGAACGACTGGACCGGCGGCACGGGCCTGGACCTCTTGTCGGGCGCGATCGCGAGCGACGAGGGCACGCGCGAGCGCCTCTGGAGCTTGCTTCGCAGCGCGCGTCTGGCCGATCGCGCGACGCTCGCGGGCGAGCTGGGCCAGAAGGAGTCGGAGATCGCGGGCGCGTTGCACCAGCTCGGTCGCGAGGGGCAGCTGCTCTACGATCCTGCGACCCGCAGCTACCGCTTCCGGCAGGTCGTCGACATCCCCGAGGCGCGCAAGGTCATGACCGCCGAGCCACCGGAGCTCGCCGAGGGAAAGAGGCTCTTCCTCGGAGCGCGCGTGGCGGTGACCAAGACCGAGCCGATCCCCGGCGGCAAGCGCTACCTCGCCGCCAAGATCGCCGGTGAGACCTGCGAGGCCATCGTCGATGGCGACGGCCTCATGGCGCGCGCGAAGTGCTCCTGTCACCACTTCTTCAAGAACGGCTTGCGGGCCGGGCCTTGCAGGCATCTACTCGCGCTCCGCCTCACGGCCTTCGGCGGCGATGCGCTCCGTCTCCAGAACGCCAGTCTCGGCGGCGGCTTCATCCACTAGTCACAGCGGCCTCCGGCCGGACTCGTTCTTTCGACAATCGATCATCCGAGTGAGAGGAGCGAGGCACGAGCCCTCATGCTGCGGCGTGACGCCGCGGTCGAAGTTGGCCTTCCATCGCTCACCCACGCCCGTTGTTCTTTTCGGTGCCCCCGCTAGCTGTGGTTGGCACCGAGGAGGGCACCGCGCGCGGTGCGCCTGCCAAGCCACAGCTAGCGGGGGCACCGTCGTGAACGGACGTGGTCCAGGGTCAGAAGTCGAGTCTCCTCCTCTCGCTCGGGCGATCGATCGCCCTCTGCCGAACCGCATCCCGCGGGAGGCAGCTTCGACAAGCACGTTCGACGCACACCCACCATGTCTCTCTGGAAGAAGCTGACGGAGTTCTTCCTCGGGCCGGAGCCGACGGCGGCGAGGAGCACCCCTGTTCCTGCGCCGCTTGCGGGCACGCCGCTCGAGGCAGCGGTGTGGGCGGCGTGCCTCGGGAACATCCAGGCGGGATCGCACTTCGTGGCCGTGGACATCGCCGACGCCGCGACCACCGGCCAGCCGCGCACCGTGGAGACGATCACCAAGGCCGTTCAGGTCGTGCACGAGCTCTTCGACCGCGGGATGTTCGCGCCGCACGGCTACACCCGGACGCTGCTCCAGACGCCTGCGGGCACGAACTGGGTCTACCACCCCAAGGGCTCGATCCCGACCGCGCTCGCGCCCCTCGCCGCACCGGGCGCGGTCAAGCCGCCGGTCGCGAGCGCACCGAGCGCGGCCAAAGGCCCGCTCGTGCCGCAGGGCTCGCGGACGCCTTCGAGCGTCACGGGTCACACCGCGTCTGCGGGTCTGCCGAAGGATCCCTACGACCTCGGCGTCTTCCTCACGCTGACACCGGCCGAGCACCGCGCGCGCGCGCTGAAGATCAACCCGTACAAGACCGCGTGGATCGGCCGCGTCGACGTGATCCCGCCCGAGAGCGACGAGCGCACCGCGCTGATCGATCGCGGCCTCGAGCTGCGCGGTCTCCTCAGCCGAGACGAGATCGTCGAGATCCATCGCATCGGCGATCTCTGGCTCAAGCACAAGGACGCCGCGCGCCTCGCGGAGTCGATCGCGCACAAGAACGTCGAGGAGCTGCTCGCGCAGGAGCGCACGGCCAAGCTCCTCGAGAAGGCCCGCAAGAAGGACGCGGCCGCCGCCAAGCGTGCGCAAGCGGCCGAGGACGTCGCCAAGCGCAAGCGCGAGGACATCGTCTACCTCGGCCGTGGCGGGCAGGTCCCGAGCCTCAGCAAGGGCCTCGCGGACCGGCGCTCGAACATCGAGAGGCTCGCGAGCCAGGCCCTGCCGCGCCTCTCGAGCCCGGCGGACGTCGCGCGCGCGCTCGAGATCGACGTGAAGAAGCTGCGCTTCCTCGCTTTCCACGCCGACGCGCAGCGGCACGTGCACTACGTGCACTTCGAGGTGCCGAAGAAGAAGGGCGGCACACGCAGGCTCTCGGCCCCCAAGCCCGAGCTCGCGAAGGCGCAGCGCTGGATCCTCGACAACGTCCTCGAGCGCCTCGTGGTCGATCGGCACGCGCACGGCTTCGTGAAGGAGCGCTCCACGGTGACGAACGCCAAAGCCCACCAGGGCAAGGCGATCGTCGTGAACCAGGATCTCGTCGACTTCTTCCCGACGATCACCTTCGCGCGCGTGCGCAGCATCTTCGAGCGCGCGGGCTACTCACCTGCCGTCGCCACGATCTTCGCGCTCCTCACCACCGAGTGTCCGCGGCAGAAGGCCACCTACGCAGGTCACGAGTACCACGTCGCCGTCGGGCCGCGCGGTCTGCCGCAGGGCGCGTGCACGAGCCCCGCGCTCTCGAACCTCGTCGCGGCGCGTCTCGACCGGCGCCTCGCGGGCTACACGCAGAAGCACGGCTGGACGTACACGCGCTACGCCGACGATCTCACCTTCAGCGCCGACGACGAGCGCGGTGCGGAGGACGCGGGCGGCAGCCTCCCGAAGCTCCTCGCGACGCTGCACCACATCGCGCGCGCCGAGGGCTTCGCGATCCATCCCGACAAGGGCCGCGTGCAGCGCAAGAGCAAGCGCCAGACGGTCACGGGCATCATCGTCAACGAGGCCCGGAAGCTCGGCGTGCCGCGCGAGGAGGTGCGCCTCGTGCGCGCGATCCTCCACAACGCCAAGAAGACCGGCCTCGCCGCGCAGAACCGCGAGCTCTCGCCCACCTTCGAGGCATGGCTGCGAGGCAAGATCGCCTACATCACGATGGTCGATCGCGCGCGCGGCCTCGCGCTCCAGAAGGAGCTCGACGCGCTCGAGCTCGGACGCTGAGGCGCCTCGCCCGCGCTCACGCGCGCGGCAAGAGGCCCGGTCTCACGGGGTCAACGAGTCGCTCGACCGCCGAGTCGCGGCTCGACGACCACGCCTGCGCCGAGGGCTGACGCCTGCGTGTAGGCGACGAGCGCCCCGAAGACGAGAAGCAACGGCACGTCGGGAAGCAGCACCGTGCCTTCCGCGGCGTAGAGGAAGAGCGCGCCGGCGAAGTTGAACGCGAGGCCGGCGCGCGCCCAGAGCCGCAGCGTCGGGTAGCCGGGGACCACGAGCGCGAGCGCGGCGAGCAGCTTTGCCGGGGCGAGGATCGAGAGGACGTACACCGGCACACGGACCACCTCCATCGACGTCATCACGGGCTGGACTCGGAGCAGCTCCCCAGCCGCGGCGACCACCATCGAGGCTGCGAGCGCGAGCGTCGCGACGTGCGCGCCGCGTGCGAGGGTCGGCTCGGGGGCCAGTGGTCCGGTGTTCCGTCGGAATGCCAGGAACGCCGCAGCCCAGAGCAGCAGCGCGGGGGGGACCATCTTCAGACCGAAGGCCTCGAATGCGCCCGCGAGCAGGTACGAGGCGCCAGCCCCGAGGTGGTCGATGAGGATGCCTGCGAAGGCCCACTCCTTCAGCCATCGCGGGAGCGGGAGCACGAGGGCGGCGGCGGCCGCCACCTTGGTCAGCACGAGCCATGGCAGGAGGGAGCGAGGCAGCCTCGTCTGATCGAACGACCCGGCGACCTCGTCGAGAGGAACCGCCTCGCCGAGGGCCATCGCGAGCTGGGTGACCGCGAGCGCTGCGACGATGGCGCGATCGCGGAAGGTGGGTGTGAGGTTCGTGGTCATGGGGCTCTCCGCTGGTGGATTTGCGGTTTCCGGGTGTCTCTCGACGTGCAGTTCCCCATGCTTCTCGCGGCGGCGGGTCGCCGCCATCGGCGCTTTCGGGAAGCCACTTTGCGTTCGTGCAAAGCTTTGCCATGACCACGCTCGCGGCCGACTGGGACGATCTACGGCTCTTCCTCGCCGTCTGGCGGGCGCGCTCCTTGAGCGGCGCGGCTCGTCGCCTCGGCGTCGACGTCTCTACCGTCTCGCGCCGTCTCGCCGCCTTGGAGGCGCGCGTCGAGCTCGCGCTCTTCGAGCGCACGAGGACGGGGCTGTCACCCACCCGCGCCGCCGAGGCCCTCGTGGGTCCCGTCGAGGCCGTCGAGCTGGCCGCGCACGACGCGTCTCGCGCCTTCGACGCGCTCGAGCGCGCGCCCGGGGGCGAAGTGCGGAGCTCGTGTCTGCCTGGCGTGGCAGAGCTCGTCGTCATGCCGCTTCTCGGTGCGCTCCCGCACCAGTACCCGGGGTTGAGGGTGTCGCTGGAGGCCAGCAGCGCCATCGCGGCGCTCACGCGCTCGGAGGCAGACCTCGCGATCCGCGCAGTCCAGACCACGACGGGCGAGCTCGTGTCACGAAAGGTCCTGGACGCGCAGTGGACGCTCTTCGGGAGCACCGAGCTCGTCGCGCGAATCGGCCGCGTCGACACGCTCGAGGCCGTGCCTCTCCTCGGCTGGGTCGAGTCGCTCGCGAGCAGCCCGCCGGCCGCATGGTTGAATCGTGCAACGAGCCGGCCTCCTGCGATCCGTACGAACAGCCTCGGTGCGCTCGTGAGCGGAGCGCAGATGGGACTCGGAGCGACGCTCCTGCCGACCCCGCTCGGATCGCGATCTCCGGGGCTCGTGCCCGTGCGCCTCGCGCCCGCGTTCGTGCGACATCACCCGTGGCCGCGGGTCCGGTTGTGGCTGGTGACGCACCGGGCGATGCGCTCGGTCCCGCGAGTCGCGGCGGTGTGGGATCACCTCGTCCGCGAGCTCGTGCGCCTCGACGAGTAGCCCTCGTCGTGGGCCGCGGAGAGCACGCGTCACGCGCGCGGCAAGAGGCCTGCGCTGCGGAGCGTGCTCTCGAGCAGGGCGCGGTCGACGACGGGGCAGGAGACGCCACGAGGCTCGAGCCACGCGCGGGTCTGTGCGTCGGGCCAGGGCCCCGAGCCGAGGAAGAAGCCTGCCTCGGGGAAGTAGCCCGAGAGCGGGCGCAGCGGGCTCTGCGCGGGGAGCACCGCGCGCTCTCGAAACCGCGCGTGATCGAGGAGCTCGCACGGCACACCAAGGGCCGCGAGCTCGCGGAACGAGAGCGAGCCACGCACGTTGTTCAGGTGGAGCACGCGGCCGACCGACGCACCGGTCGACGCGCGAGACGTGTCGTGCGGGCCACCGGACGGATCGAGCAGCGCGCACACGATCGCGCGAGCCACGTAGTCGACCGGCGTCATGTCGAGGATCGCATCCTCGTCGAGGCACACGCCGTGGCGCACGCACGCGGCGAGGTAGCGGTGCACGAAGTCGTCGTCGTTGCCGCGCCCGCGCGCGGAGTGCCCCACGACGAGGCCGGGCCGGTGGATGCACACGGGGAGCGCGAGCGCGCCGAGACCGTTCGCGTCGGCGGCGCGCCGTACGAGCGCCTCGGCCACCCACTTGCTCGCGCCGTAGCCCGACTGCGACGCGGCCTCCTCGAGCAGGAGGAAGCTCGCCTCGTCACCGTCCGACGGCGCGGTGCTCACGGTGGAGACGTGGTGCAGCACCGCGCCGTGCGCGGCAGCGATCGCGAGCACGTCGGCCGTGAGCAGCACGTTGCTCTCGCGCACGGCCTCGTAGCGCGAGAGCCAGTTCACGGCCGCGGCGGCATGCACGATCGCGTCGATCGTGTCGCTGCGCGTGAGCGCCGCGAGGGTCGTCACGCAGCGCACGCGCCCCTCGAGAGACGATGGGATCTCGAAGCGCGCGCGCATGGCCTCGAGCCGTTCCGTCGCGCGCGCTTCGCTCTCCGCGCGCACGAGGCACACGACGCGCGCGTCGGTCTCCCAGAGGAGCACCTCGAGCACGTGCGCGCCGAGCAGGCCCGTCGCGCCCGTGAGCAGCACGACTCGCGGCGGGTGGGGCCCGCTTCGTCGCGACGCAGATGCGGGCAGCGCGCGTCTGGCGTCGTCGCGGAGCCGCGCGCGCATCGCCTCGTCCGAGCCGCGGGCGCGATCCCCGTGAGCGAGCAGCGCGCGCAGCGTCGGCGCCGCGGCCCACGCGCGCAGGCTCACCTCGCGGCACAGCGCGGCGCCGAACGCGGCGACGAGCTCGGCGCTCGTCAGGCTGTCTCTGGCGAGGCCCTCGAGCGGCTCGTCGGCCGACACGGCCAGCGGCTCGTCGGTCGACGCGCGCGCGCCCGCGGCCACGCCTGCGTCGCTCGGGGCCGAGAGCGCGTCGAGGCGCGCACGGAACCGCGCCTCGGCCGCGGGCCGCGCGAGCTTCAGGCTCGTGGTGAGCAGGCCCGAGGCGGTCGTGAAGGGCTCGGGTTCGAGCCCGAGCGCGCGTGGGACCTCTCGGGCCGAGAGGCCCGCGCGCGCGGCGTGCTCGGTGAGCGCGCGGTGTGCCGCGGCGAGCGTGTCCGCGTCGGCGCAGAGGGCGGCCCACGGTGTCTCGTCGTCGTGCCGCTCCGCGCGCAGGGCGGCCTCACGAGGCACGATCACCGCCGCGAGCCCGCCGCGATCGCGCGTGAGCGTGACGAACACGTGCTCGATCCACGGCGCGGAGCCCAGCACGGCCTCGACGCGATCGAGCGCGACGAACTCGCCGTTCGCGAGCTTCACCGAGTGCGAGCGACGCCCGATCACGCGCACGCGTCCGTCCGCGATCGAGCGCTCCACGAGATCGCCCGTGCAGAAGTAGCCCTCCGGATCGGACTGCCGCGCGGTGGCCTCGGGATCGCCGAAGTAGCCGTCGATCACGTGCGGCGAGCGCACCCAGAGCTCGCCGCGCACGAGGCCTTCGGGGCTCGGCCCGAGCTCCTCGAGCGGGACGATCTTCAGCGACACGCCCTCGGAAGGGACGTGGTTGCCCGTGATCGTGCCGACCTCGGTGCTGCCGTAGCCCTGGAGCACCCAGAGCCCTGCGAAGAGGCGCCCGAGGAACGCGAAGAGCCCGTCGCTCACGGGCGCGCTGCCCACGGCCACGCCCTGGAGGTTTCGCCCGAACCGCGCGCGCATCCGCGCGAGCACGCGCGGCTCGATCGCGTCGATGGTCTCGCCCTCCGCGCGGTGCTCGGTGTGCAGCTGCTGCGGCGACGATCCCGCGCACGGCCTCGAAGAGGCGCGGCACGCTCGAGATCTGCGTGGGCTCGAAGGCCTCGAGGTCCGAGAGCACGTGGGCCGAGCCGGAGCTCAGGCCCACGTGCGTGCCGTGGATCACGGCGGCCGGGAGGTAGTTGCGCTCCGAGAGGTGGCTCAGCGGCTGGAACGAGAGGTGCCGCGCGGGCTGGCCCGCGCCGTACGTCGCGATCACCTGATGAAAGCGCGCGTACGAGCGCATCGCGCCCTTGGGCACGCCGGTGCTGCCGCTCGTGAAGATCAGCGTGTGGAGGTCGGTCTCCTCGCGCGGCGCGCGCGGAGGCGCGCTCTGCTCGCCGGTGGGCTCCTGGAGGAGGGCCTCGTTGGCCACGATCGTCTCGTCGCCGAGGGACGCGATCTCGCTCGCGGTGCGGTCGACGTCGACCAGGAGTCGCGGTCGATGCGGATGGATCCGCAGCCGATCGGCGCCGGCCGCGTCCACGAGCGCCGCATCGAGCGGGCAGCGCGCGAGGATCGCGCCGAGGCGATCGTCCGCGTCGTCCGGTGCCAGCGGGACCATCACGTCGCCGCGCTCCACCGCGGCGAGCTCTGCGGCGAGCCACTCGGCGCGCTGACCGAGGATCGCGCCGACCAAGACGCGCTCCGTCCGCGCGGGCTCGAGCCAGCGCGCCAGGCCCGCAGCGAGCGCTCGCGAGAGCGTCCAGAGCGCGCGGTACGTGTGCGTCGGCACGAACGGGCCCTCGCCTGGCACGAGGCGCCGGCTGAAGAGGGTCCGGTCGGCGAACCGAGAGAACGCGCATGCATACGAGGCGCGCAGCGTCTCGGCGAAGAGCGGGTGTGCCTCGATCGCGAGGTCGCGCAGGCGCAGCGTGAGCGGCGTGTGTCCGTCGAGCGCGAGCTCCATACGCACGAAGCGCGCGACCCAGTCCACCTCGAGCGCGATCGACACCGAGCCGTCGGGCTCCTTCGTGAAGGCCTCGATCGCGCGCTCGACGGCGGGCGCGTTGTGCGGAGGCCCCTCGCCGATCGCCGCGAACGTGTAGGCGACGAGGCGCACGCGCGTGCCCGGCGGCACCGGATCGATGACGAGGCGCACGCGCTCGAGGGCGAGCGAGGCCGCGAGATCGATCGATCACCACGGTGAAGGCTCGGCGAGCGTCGCGCGCGCGAAGGCCGCGCTGCGCGGCTCGGCGACCGAAGACTGCCGCGTCCACTTCGCAGGGACGACGTTCTCGACGAGGCTCTGCGCGGTGCCCGGCAGCGCGGTGAAGCGAGAGGCGCGCGGCACGGTGTGCGCGCTCGGCGTCCACGAGACGGGATCGAAGGGCTCGGGCGTCGTGGCGTCCGTGGACATCGGGCTCTCCCCGAAGGTACGCCGACGCGCTCGCGCGCGCGCACCGTGTCGAGGGTCGAGGGTGCGAGGGTCGCGTGTCGCCGCAAGCCTGCGTGTTAGCCTGCCCGGGCTATGGACGTGGCCAGCCAGCAAGTCCTCTCGGAGTCCGCCCGGCATGACGTCCGCGCGTTCGCCGAGGCCCTCTTCGCGCGCACGCGAGAAGCTCCGCCACCGGCCGAGCGCATGTCGTGGTTCATCGCCGATCTCGACGACTTCGTGGCGCATCTCAACCTGCGCGCGCGCCTGCTCTTTCTGCTCTGCCTCTTCGCGGTCACGTGGGCGCCGTTGCTCTCGGGCCGCTTCCGTCGGCTCCGCGTCCTCTCGGGGGCCGAGCGCATCGAGGTCCTCGAGGCGCTCGAGCGCTCGCCCGCTGCGCTCGCGCTCTTCGGTGCGCGCGCGATCGCGAGCCTCGTCTACTACGAGCACCCCGACGCGGCCGCGGAGATCGGCTGGGATCGGAAGAGCCTCGCCGAGGTGCAGCCCGAGCGCGTCGCGCGGGCGCGCCTGCTCGCGGCCGAGTCGCTCGTGCGCCGCGCGGCGCAGCCACGCGGTGGCCACGGGCCGCGCGCGGGTGTCGAAGGGGACGCATCGTGACGGGGTCGATCGTCTCGGGGGCGGGCCACCGCGGGGACCTCGACCTCGACTGCGACGTCGTGGTCGTGGGCTCGGGCGCTGGTGGCGCCACGGTCGCGACGGAGCTCGCGCTCGCGGGCAAGCGCGTCATCGTGCTCGAAGAGGGCCGAGAGATCCCCGCCGCCGAGCACGGCGCGATGCGGCAGAGCGAGTCGCTGCGACACGTCTGGCGCGAGGGAGGGATGACCGCCGCGCTCGGTCTCTTCGGCGCTCCGACGATCAACGTGACGATGGGCCGTGTGCTCGGGGGCTCGAGCGTGCTCACCGGGGGCGTGTGCTTCCGCGTGCCCGACGCCGTCCTCCGGACCTGGTCGCGCGACATGGCGCTCGCCGACTTCACCCCCGAGCGCCTCGACCGCTACTACCGGCACGTCGAGGAGGCGATCCACGTCGAGGAGGTGCCTCTCGAGATGCGCTCGCGCTCGACCGAGCTCTTCGCGCAGGGCTGCGATGCGTTGGCGGTTCCGATCCACCCGATGAGCCGGAACACCAAGGGCTGCAACGGTTGCGGTCGCTGCAATTTCGGCTGTCCACACGGGGCCAAGCTCTCGGTGGATCTCTCCTACCTGCCGCGCGCGGTCGCCGCGGGGGCGAGGCTCTACACCGAGTGCCTCGTCGAGCGCGTCACGATGCGGAACGGCCGCGCGATCGGCGTCGAGGGCCATGTGCGGACGGGTCCGATCGGCGCTCGCCAAGGCCGCCTGCGCGTGCGCGCCAAGCGCGTCGTCGTCGCGTGCGGCGGCATGCACTCGCCCCTCTTGCTGCGCGCGAGCGGGCTTGCGCACGTCGGCTCGCACATCGGCCGCAACCTCACGCTGCACCCCGGGTTTCGTCTCTACGCGCGCTTCGACGCGCCGGTGCGGGGGTGGCAAGGCGCCCTTCAGAGCGCGTACGTCGACGCCTTCGAGCACGAGGGCGTGACGCTCACGAGCCTCTTCGTTCCGCCGTCGGTGATCGCCGCGACGATGCCCCACGCGGGGCCGCGCCACGCCGCGCTCGCCGAGCAGGTCGATCACATCGCCATGTTCGGCGCGCTCGTGCACGACGACGGCGGCGGCTCGATCCACCGGAACCCCTTCGGCCGCGAGCCGATCACGTTCTACCGCTGCTCCGAGCGCGACCAGGCCCGCATCCGCTTCGGCATCCGCAAGATGGCCGACATCTTCCTCGCCGCAGGCGCCCGGGAGGTCTTTCTGCCCGTGCTCGGCTCCGAGGGCCTCTCGCCCGACGCGTACCGCGCGCTCGACCTCGATCGCGTCCCGAGCGCGCGTCTCGAGGCGGCCTCGCAGCATCCGCTCGGAACGTGCCGCATGAGCAAGCACGCGGGCGACGGCGTGGTCGACCCCTGGGGCAAGGTCTGGGACACCGAGGGGCTCTACGTCGCGGACGGGTCGATCCTACCCTCGAGCCTCGGCGTGAACCCGCAGCTCACGATCATGATGGCCGCGACGCGCATCGCGTGGCGCATCGCGGAGGAGAATCTCTCTCGCGAGCCTCTCGCGGCCTGATGGAGAGGAGGCTGGAGCCGCCCGCTCCCTTCGCTCACCCGTCCCGATCTTCGGCGAGGCATCGGAAGAGTACGGGCCCACGGAAGTGACTCATGCCCACGTTCTCGTCGCTCCTCGAGCCTCTCTGCGTGCTGTGCGTCGTGCTCATGCCCCTCGCGATCCTGCGCACGCAGCCGCCGGGGCGCCGGGCGCGCTGGCTCGGCGACTATCTGCTCCTCGCCCTCGCGGGCTGGGTGGGCGTGCAGACCTCGTTCACGCTCCATCGACACCTCGAGTACGAGTCCGGTTGGGGCCTCCGCCTCGGCGACGTCCCGCTCCTCGTCCCGCTGGTCTGGCCGCTGGTGCTCCTCTCGGCGCGCGCGGTCCGCGAGGCGCTCGTTCCCGCCGCCAAGGGGTGGCAGCGGCCGCTGCTCGTGTGGTTCCTCGTCTCCGCCGATGCCTCGCTCCTCGAAGCGCTCGCGACGCGGGCCGAGCTGTGGGCGTGGCGAGAGCCCGGTCAGCTCGGTGTGCCGCTCGTCGGGCTCGTCGCGTGGGGCCACCTCGGGGCGGCGGCCGACGTGCTCCTCGACCGGCTCGAGGGCTCCTCCCGCGTGCTCGTCGTGCCCGCGAGCGTGCTCGCCGCGCATGCGCTGATCTGCGCGAGCTGGTGGTATGGGCTTCGCTGGCTCCCTCGCGGCGACCTCGACGGCGTGGTGGTGGTCGCGGCGCTCGGGGCGTTCGCCTTCGCGCTCGCGTGGCGCCTCCGCCGCGCTGGCCGCTTCCTCTCGCGTTCCACGGCGGCGTGGTGACGTGCGCCGACCGCGGCGCGCCGACCCGCGCACGCGATCGAGGTCGGCGAGCGGGACCAGCGTGACCATGCCGGGCACGACCATCAGGCCGTGCGTAGGGCCTCGACGATGGCGCGCGTCTCGGCGTCGGCGGGGAAGTAGGTCTCGATGCGGAGCTCCTGCGCGGTCACGTCGAGGGGCGTGCCGAGCGTGGTGATCGTCGTGAAGAAGCGGAGGCGCACGTCGCCCTTCTTGATGCGGACCTCGAGCAGGGGTGTCTCGAGACGCGGCGGCGGCAACGACGCGTACTCTCCGGCGAGGGCCTCGATCTCCGCGAGCAGCTCGCGGCTGCCCTCACGCGGGCTCGTGTGGACTTCGCGTCTGAGCTGATCGAGCACGTACGCCGCGACCTCCGGCCAGTTCTCGAGGTACGGGCGCGCGCCCTCCGGGTGGAAGAGAAAGCGCATGCCGTTCGAGAAGATCGAGGTGCCACGCCCGTCGAGCGTCACGAGGGAGCCGAGGAGCGCGCCTGCGCCCTGGTTCAACTTCACGACGTTCCAGAGCGGATCGAAGACCATCGCGGGGTAGGGCTCGTGGTGCGCGAGCAGGAGGTCGATCGCGCGGCGCAGGTCGCTCATCGCCGGCGAGTCGAGGGCGTTCTCGCGATAGACGGGTGCGAAGCCTGCGGCGCCCAGGAGCGCGTTTCGATCCCGCAGCGGAAGGTCGAGCGCGCTCGAGAGCACGAGGACCATCTCGCGGCTCGGCGTGGCCTTGCCGGTCTCGAGGAAGGAGAGGTGACGCGTGGAGACCTCCGCTTCTTCGGCGAGCGTCGACTGAGACCAATGCTTGCGGCTCCGGTGCTCACGGAGGAGCATGCCGAAGCTGTGGGAGTGCGCGCGGGACGCCGTGGCCATGTCCCCAGCATGCCTGGAGCGGCGGTCCTCGCGCATGACCTCCGAGGTCATGGTGTCCGGCGCCGGGCGGGCCACAACGCGGACTTCTCGTGCGCCGCGATCGAGGCCACTCCGACCTCGAGCCCGTGGCGCAGAAGGAGGCCCCATGACTCGTTTCGTCGTCGCGCTCGTCGTCTTCCTCGCGTTCGCGATCTACTCGGTCGCGGTGACGCTGACGCATGGCTACTTCTCTTTCCTCGAGGTGCCCCTGCAGGGCGGTTGGGCCTTGCAGATCACGCTCGACCTCGTCGTGGCTGCCAGCGTCGCTTCGATGTGGCTCGTGTCCGACGCGAAGACGCACGGCCTGAGCCCCTGGCCGTACGTGGCCCTCGTGTTCCCGCTCGGCTCGATCGGCCTCCTCGCCTACCTCGTGGCGCGCGAGTGGAAGATCGCACGCACGCCCTCGTTCGCGACCGCGTGAGCGGCCGACGTCGAGGACCGGGACGCGCGTCTTTCGAATGGAAGCAAAGCCGGACGAGCTTCGACGAAGCGTGGCGCCTCACTCGCGGCAGGCGAGGGTCCCGTCGACCTCGCCCCAGGCGATCCATCCGATCGGGTGCGCGCGGCGCGCGGCGTCCGTCGACAGCTCCTCCCAGCGCACGCCGTCGGGGCTGCGGTAGAAACGTTGCGCTTCGTTCCAAGCGCCCCAGCCGCCGCGAACCGCCACGAACGTGCCCGAGGGTGAGCGCGCGACGGCGCCGACGGTGATGCGAGGCTCGGTCGGCGTGCTCGTCCAGGCCACGCCGTCGCTCGAGCGAAGGAGCGCACCGTCGGCCCACACGAAGAGCTCGGAGCCCGCACGGATCACGTCGCTCGAAGAAGGCGTCGCGCCATCGGGCAGGGCATGCGCCGTCCACGACACGCCGCCATCGGTCGAGCGACACACGGTGCCGTTGCCGCCGACGATGACCATCGCATCCCCGATCTCCGCGATGCCGCCGTCGTTCTGGATCCCTTCGCCGCACCGTGCGTCGATCGAGGTCGGCGCGGCCCAGCGCACGCCGTCGGCGGAGACGCCGACCTCGGTGCCGTTGCCGCCGACGATCACGAAGCGCCCCAGCGCGTGGCCGGCACGTCGGACGTTCCATCCGGGGATCGCTTCGTTCTCGGACTCGACGAAGCTCGCCGCGTCATCGGCGCTGCGACGCGGTGTGCGCGCGCCGAGCAGGACGAAGCCCTCGCTCGCGCCATCGCTGCTCGTCGCGATGCCTCCGAACGTCGTGCCCTCGAGCACCTTCTCCCACGTGATGCCGTTCCTGCTGCGGCGCACCGCGCCGGGCGGGCCCCAGCCGTTCGTGCGCACGAACCAGCCGTGGTGGAAGACGATCCCCTTGGCGCGGCCGGGGTGGTGATCGCAGTCGACTCCGTCGAAGCATCGATCGACGGGGGGCAACGGAAGGCCGCTCTCGTCAGCGAGCGCGTCCTCGCGATCGAAGCTCCACGTGCGGCCGTCGTCGCAGGACACCGACACGCGGCCGGCGTAGCCCTGGGCGACGAAGACGCCCACGCGCGCGTCCGGCGGCGGCGGGTCGTCCCCCGGCGCGTCGGTGGTCGGGACGAACGCGTCGTCCGCGCGCGGCGCGTCGAGGCCGGACGCGTCCGCGTGAGGTGTGTCCGCGTGAGTTGCGTCCGCGTGAGTTGCGTCGGCGCCAAGCGCCGCGTCGGGAGTGGAGGGCGTGGCGGTCTCGCACGCGAGCAGGCCGAGGAGGGCGGAGACCAGCGTGACGGAGGAGAGACGTCGGAGGTGCACGCGGGCAGGTACCGCGAGGCCGCAAGAACGGCTCAGGACGCTCCTTTTCCCGGATTCTTCCGTGGCTGAGCCGTCTCGTGGCCGTCGCGGTACCGACCCCACATGAGACGCATCCACGCCGCGCTCGCCCTGACCGTGCTGGGCGCCGCCGCTTGCCAGGGCAAGCTCGACGCCGGTCCCGCGTTGCCGGGAGGGGCCGGCCGAGGCCCCGAAGACCCGTCGCAATGCTCGGACGAGATCGTGCTCGGGACCGCGCCGATGCGGCGCCTCGCGAACGTCGAGTATGCACGCACGTTGAGAGTCCTCTTTCCCGCGGTCGCGCCTTCGCTGCCCTCGCTTCCGGACGACGCGGCGGTCATCGGCTTCGAGAACGATGCCCGCTCGCTCGGCCCGACCGATGTCGGCATCGCGCGCTACGAGGAGATCGCCTTCCGCTACACCAGCGAGGCGACGCGCGACGACACGGCGCTCCGCGAGCTCACGGGCTGCGCTGCGTTCGCGACGGACGCCGAGGCGATGGCCTGCGGTGCCTCGTTCGTCTCGCGCTTCGGACTGCGCACGCACCGTCGTCCCCTCACCGACGAGGAGCGCGCTCGCTACGTGTCTTTCTTCGAGGCGCGCCGCGCCGAGATCGACTTCGCGGCCGCCGTGCAGCTCACGGCGATGGCGATGCTGCAGGCGCCGCCATTTCTCTCCCGCCTCGAGATCGCGGCCGGCGCCAGCGAGGACACCACGGGAGGCGTCGCCGTCGCGCTCAGCCAGTACGAGCTCGCGTCGCGCCTCTCGTTTCTGCTCTGGGGCACGATGCCCGACGAGACCCTCTTCGCGGCCGCCGAGGCGGGCGAGCTCACTGACGCCGACGCACTCGAGGCCGAGGCGCGGCGCATGCTCGAGGACCCGCGCGCCCGCGATCTCGTCGCGGACTTCCACCGGCAATGGCTCGACTTCGATCGCGTGCTCGCGCCCGAGCACGGCTCGCGCGTTCACGACGCCGAGGGTCTCTTCGCGCCCGACGCACAGCGCGCTGCGCGCGAAGAGCTCCTGCGCTTTGTCGCCGCGGAGGTGTTCGATGGCGAAGGCACGCTCGCGTCGCTCTTCACGAGCCGACGCTCCTTCGTGAACTCGACGCTTGCGGGCCTCTACGGCGTCGACGGGCCCACGAGCCCCACCGAGTGGCGTGAGGTCGAACTGCCGGCCGGCGAGCGCGCGGGCCTCCTCACGCGCATCGGACCGCTCGCGTCGCATGCACACGCAGGCAACAGCTCCCCACCCTTGCGAGGCGTGTACGTCATGGAGCGTGTGCTCTGCGAGCAGCGGCCGTCACCGCCGCCCGACGCCGACCTCTCGCCGCCGATGCCGACGCCAGGCGCGGGCCCGCAGACCAACCGCGACCTCTTCGAAATCCGCACGTCGGGACCGACCTGCCAGGGCTGCCACGTGCGCATCGACGGGTATGGCTTTCTCTTCGAGAACTTCGACGAGCGGGGCGTCTTCCGCAGCGTCGACAACACGCATCCGGTCGACGCCACGGGCGCGATCACGGGCACCGACGTCGATGGCCCCGTCGATGGCGCGATCGAGCTCTCGGAGCGCCTCGCGGAGAGCGGGCACGTACAGCAGTGTGCCGTACAGCGGTGGTTCCGCTTCTCGCAAGGCCGCGCCCCCGAGGAGGCCGACGCGTGTCATCTCGACTCGCTCGAGCGCCGTTTCGCTCGGAGCGGTGGCGACATTCGCGAACTGCTCGTGTCGATGGTGCGACGCCCCGAGTTCCGCCTTCGGCCGGAGGTCACACCATGACACCCCGCCTCGACTCGTCCTCCACGCTCACCCCGCGAGGCTCCCGATGATCCGCCACGACCGACGCAGGTTCCTCCAAGCGATGGGCTTCTCTGGCCTCGCGCTCTCGACCGGTGCGCTCTCCAGCCGGCTGCCGGGGGGTGCGAGCCGTGCGCGCGCGGGTGGATTCGTCGCGCCCACGCGCGTGGTCTTCTTCATCACGCCGCACGGCACGGTCTGGAATCGATGGAAGATGTCGATCCCGGGTGCGCCCGATGCCAACCCGCTCACGGCGGCCACGGCGGGTGGGATGCGCTCGCTCGTGGGTCTGCCCGAGAGCGAGTGGTCCGAGATCCTCCGCCCCCTCGCGATGCACGCGAGCAAGTTGCAGGTCGTCGAGGGCGTCGCGCAGCTCACGACCCTCGTGAACGAGCGCGACGCTGCCGACGGCCAAGATGTGAACCGCCACCACATCGCGCAGGCGAATCTCCTCACCTGTCAGACCGCGATGCAGCGTCCGGGCGCCACCGCGATCGGCAATGCGCTCACGGTCGACCAATACATGGGGCAGGCGACCCGTGGCGCGCGCGCGTGGGCTTCGCGCGTGTACGGCGCCAACCACCAGCACCCGTACTCGTTCGTCGCGCCCGGTGAGGCCGCCCCGATCGTGAACCGTCCGGAGGAGGCCTTCGCCGACATCATGGGCACGTACGTGCCCCCGATGAGCGGCGGCCCCACGCGCGCCGATCTCGTCCGCGCCGCCCGCGGCAGCGCCCTCGACCTCGTCGCCGACGAGTACGACCGCGTCGCGCCGCGCCTGTCGGGGGACGATCGCCGCAAGCTCGAGCGCCACCGCGACCTCGTGCGCGACCTCGAGCGGAACTTCGAGCGCAGCGAATCGTCCGCGGCGACGTGCGATCCCCGCCTCCGGCCCTCGAGCTGCGACGCGGACATCCACGCGTGCGCGACGGGCGCCGATCGCTGCAGCACGAACATCTCGATCGACGACTTCTCGCAGGTCATCGCGCTCGCGCTCGCCTGCGATCTCACGCGGGTCGTGAACTTCGTCGTCCCGAACCTCCCCGCGCACGAATTCGGCCTCCCGTGCGACGTGGACGTGCACCAGAACTACGCGCACAACTCGATCGAAGGCTCGACGTACACGCCTGAAGGCGCGGCCGGCATGGTCGCCTACAACCGTACGTACGCGCGCCACTTCGCGCGGCTGCTCACCGAGCTCGACTCGATCCCGGAGGGAGACGGCACGCTGCTCGACCACACGGCCGTCGTGTGGATCTCCGAACTCGGCACGGGCACCCACGAGCTCGTGGATTGCCCCGTCGTGATCGCGGGCGGCGGGGGCGTGCTCGGGCAGGGCCGCTACGTGCGCCTGCCGTGCGACCGTCGCCTCTCGGTGCGCTGGGTCGGTCCGTCGTACGTCGGCGCGTCGATGAACCAGATCTATGCGACGCTGATGCACTTCCTCGGGATGCCCGATGACGGCTTCGGCATGCGCTCGATCGATCTCGGCCCCGGCGGAGAGACGCTGTCGCTCACAGGCGTACGGCCCGAGCTCCTGGCCTGATCGGAGATGATGATGGAGATCTTCCTGGCGTGGACGTCGGTGCGGGCTCCGCTCAAGGCCCGCCCAGGAGCACCCCGCCCGGTTCTCCGTCGGGTCCTCTCCTCCAGAGCTGCCCGATCTCCTCGACACACGCCCAGTCGTCCTGGTCGCTCGGTGAGCACTGGCGGGGCACCGCCACGCCGAACCGACCCGGTCGTCGCTGCACGGGCCCTCATCGACGACGGGCTCCGTGCCGTTCTATCGTGGTTTGCGATGAGCAAGCCGGTCGGCGACCGCGATGCGCCGGTGCGGGGCGGAGAGGTGGTGCCCTTCCCCGGCGCCGGACCCTCCGATGCGCAGCTCGTCGAGGCCGCGCGCGGCGGGCAGCGCTGGGCGACCGAGGCGCTCTTCCGCCGGCACGTGCGCTTCGTCAACGGCCTCGCGTTCCGCCTCCTGCCCCGGGACGCCGAGCTCGACGATCTCGTGCAGGACAGCTTCATCGAGGCTTTCTCGGGCCTCGCGCGGCTCGCGGACCCAGGCGCCTTCAAGGGCTGGCTGGGCGCGATCGTCGTGCGCACGGCGCACAAGCGCATCCGCCGCCGCCGTCTCCTCGAGCGGCTGGGGCTGCGTCGCCGCGAGCCGATCGATCTCGAGGCCGTCGTGGGATCGAGCAGCTCGGCCGAGCACGCGCTCGCGCTCCGGCGCGTCTATGCGGTGCTCGAGTCGATGGACCCGGAGGAGCGCATCGCCCTCGTGCTCCGCCGGGTGGAGGGTCTCGAGCTCACGGAGGTGGCCGATCGCATGGGCCTCTCGCTCGCGACGGTGAAGCGGCGTCTCACGAAGGCGGAGGCCGTGCTCGCGACGGCGCAGCGCCTGGACGAACGAGAGCACGGAGGTGGCGCGTGAGGCCCGAGCAGCCGCTGGAGGGTCCCGAGCCTTCGTTGCCGCAGGCGCGGATCGAGCGGCAGTGGACGCAGGTGCGCGACCGTCTCGAGGGACGCGCTGCGTCGAGGCCGTGGTGGGCTGGCGTCGCGGCGATGCTCGCCACCGGCGCCGTGGCGTTTCTCGCCTGGCACAGCGTGGCCCCGCATGCGCGCACGACGAGGCTCGCGGAGGGCAGCTCGGTGGAGACGACGCGCGAGCCCGTGCATGTCGCGCTCGAAGAAGGTTCGGGCATCGAGGTCGCGGTCGACAGCCGCCTCTCCGTCGAGGAGACGCGTGGTTCGGACGTGGCGGTTCGCCTCCACCGAGGCGAGGCTCGCTTCGACGTCGTCCGGCGGTCGTCCGGTGCCTTCCGCGTGCGCGCCTCGACGGGCCGCGGCGAGCCGGTCGAGGTCGTCGTCGTCGGCACGACCTTCACGGTGGGGCACGAAGACACGGAGGTCTCCGTCCGCGTGGAGCGCGGCGTCGTCGAGGTTCACGCCGCTGGCCAGATCGCGAGGCTCACGGCGGGCGACGCGTGGCGATCGAGCCCGCCTGCACCGAGCGCCGACCTCGAGGCGCGGGTTGGGCCGGGAGGTCGCGAGGAGCTCGAGGAAGCCTCGGAAGGCTTCGTCGAGTCTCCGGAAGGCTCCGACGAGGCTCCGGAAGGCTTCGACGAGGCTCCGGAAGGCTTTCCGACCGCCTCCGAATCTGCCGCGACCGCACCGGCAGGTGCGTCCGCGCGCCGCGCGTCGCGCCCGCGCGGGACGCCCGACGCGCGCGCACTCTTCGAGCTGGCGCGCGAGGCGCGGCAGGCGGGCTCGGTGGCCGAAGCGGCGCGCCTCTACGGTGAGATCGTGGTCCACCACGGCGACGACCCGCGGGCCGACGTCGCGGCGTTCGAGCTCGCGCGCCTGCGCATGGATCACCTCGGCGACCCACGCGGCGCGCTCGGCGCCATCGACCGGGCGCTGGGTGGTCGCGGCGGTGCGTTCCGTGAGGACGCGATGGCGCGTCGCGCCGTTCTCCTGGATCGTCTCGGCCGTGACCGCGAGTGTCGCTCGGCCCGAGAAGCCTACCTCGCCGCCTTCGGCGCGGGCGTCCATCGTGCGGAGGTCGGTGCGCTCTGTCCTTGAACAACGCGCTCCTCGCAGATCCTTGCGGCGGCCGTGGTCCGGAGCACCCCTCACGCTCCATGCGTTCGTCGTCGTGGTGCTCTCGGTCGTCGGGGTCGCGCCCAGCGTCGAGGCCGAGGTCGCGCCGCCTCCTGCGGTGGCGCTGCGTCTCGCCGGAGACTGGCCGATGCCGATGCGCGAGGAGGTGCGGCTCGGCTTCACCGCCGAGGCCCGTGCGCGCGGCATCGACGCCGTGCTCGTCGACGCGGACCGTGAGGCGCCGCCCGGACGCGAGGAGCCCGCGCTCGCGACGATCACCATCACCGCGCCGTCGCTCGCGGAGCCTGCGAGCACGATCACCGTGAGAGATCGGCTCACCCGCAAGCTCGTCGAGCGCGTGGTGCCCCTCGGCGGCGAGCCACCCGACGTGTGGAGCGTGCTCCTCACGAGCGCAGCGGACGAGCTGCTGCGTGCGTCTTGGGTCGAGCTGAGCATGCCGGACGCGCCTCCCCCGAGCGTCGAGCCTCCCGACGTCGTGCGTGAGCTCGTGGCGCGCTCGGTTGATCCCGATCTGCCGTCCGACGGGGCGTGGGGCCTCGGCCTCGAGGCCGAGCTCGCGACAGGAGAGGGCGGGCTCTTCGTCGGCGGACGCGTCGGTCTGGTGCAGGCCTCGTTCGATCCGCTCGTGGTCTCGCTCTCGGCCGGCGCGCTGGGTCTCGTTCCCCGGGTGTCCGACCGCGGGCGCTTCGACGGTGTGTGGCTCGTCGGCGACCTCGAGACGCGCGTCGCGCTCCTGCGGCGTCGCGGTGACGTCCGGCTCGCGCTCGTCGTCCTCGCCCGGGCGGGTGCGCTCGTGATCTCTGCGAGCGCCGGCGAGGGACTCGTCGGCGTCGGCGACGTCCTGCCGACGCTGCTCGTGCTCGGCGGGCTGCGCGGTGGGCTCGCGCTCTCGAGGGGCACGCAGCTGACGCTCGGCCTCGCGGTCGGTGCGCCCGCGATCGCCGCCGTCGCGAGTGACGGGGTGCGCGACGTGGCGTCGGTCTCGGGGCCGACGGTCCTCGTCGACGTCGGTGTGGAGCTCTGGCCATGAGGCGCGCCGCCGTCGTCACGACGCTGGCGCTGTGCCTGCCGATGCCTTCGGGATCTGCGGGCTGCACCACGCGCGCGGTGCTCGTGCGCGACGTCGACGCGGGCCCTCGCGACGCAGGCAGCTTCGAGCCCCGCATCGCGGTCGCGATGGGCGTCGACCACACGTGTGCGCTTCTCGCGAGCAGGCTCCAATGCGCAGGCGCCAACGCCGACGGACAGCTCGGGCTCCGGGACCGCATCGACCGCAGCGAGCTCACGCCGATCGACGGACGACCGCGGTACCTCGAGGTGGCGCTCGGCTACCAGTCGAGCGCCGTGCTCACCGCCGAAGGGGACGTGCTCACGTTCGGCGACAATGCGCGCGGACAGCTCGGACGCGGCGATGTGCCGGGCGGGCCCGTGCTCGAGCGCGTCGCGCTCGCCGGTCTCGCTGTGCGTGTGACGCAGCGCTTCGAGCACGGATGCGCGATCCTGCGCACGGGCGCTCTCTGGTGCTGGGGCTCGAACTTCGAAGGAGAGCTCGGTCAGGGCGACCCTCCGGACTCGCGCGACCGCGGCGAGCCCGTCGAGGTCTCCCCGGGCACGGCCTTCTCGGATGTCTCGGCGGGACAGGGGCACACCTGCGCGATCGCGATCGACGGAACGCTCTGGTGCTGGGGACGCAACACGGGCGGCGAGCTCGGTGTCGGGCCGGGCATGCCGATCCAGATCCGTCGGCCCACGGCGGTGCCCGGAGATCGCTTCCGCAGCGTCGTCGCCGGGCAGGGGCATACCTGCGCGATTCGCGTCGATGGCGACTTGTTCTGCTGGGGTCAGGATCGGGACGCCGACGGCCACCCGGGCCCGCTCGGCCTCGCCGGCAGCGGCTCGTACGACCTGCCCACGTTGGTCGACGATCGGGGGGACTGGGACGTGCTCTCCTCGGACACGTTCCACACGTGCGGTGTGCGCACCGACGGCACCCTCTGGTGCTGGGGCCGCAACGCCGAGGGCCAGCTCGGTCTCGGCGACACCTCGCTCACGGCGGAGGCGCCCACACGGGTCGGAACCGACAGCGACTGGGCGCGGGTCGCCGTCGGGCGCTTCTCCACGTGCGCGCAGAAGCGCGACGGGCGCGTGCTCTGTGCCGGCGCCAACCGAAGCGGCGAGCTCGGCGTCGGCGACACCGAGCGGCGCGCGGGCTTCACCCCCGCCGCCGGCCCCGGATGAGCAGGCCGAGCGACGCGAGCGAGAGCCAGAAGAGGCCGGATGGGCCAGCGCCGCGGGACGGGACTTCGCACGCGCAGCCGCGGCGGCGCATCTCCGGCCGGTTGACGGCCGCATCCGCTCCGGCGTCCGACAGGGGGTCGAACACGTAGGCGTCGAGGCTCACGGAGCCGCCGTCTTCGGGGCTCGGCATGCCCGCGTCGCGCATCGTAGGCGGAGCGGTGACGCACATGCCCATGCTGCAGATCTCGCCCGCGGGGCAGGTGACTCCCGTGCAGGCATCGACGCAGCCGCGCGGGCCGCAGACTTGCCCCTCCGGGCAGCCCGCGCCGCACGCGCTCGAGCGGCAGAGGCCCTCGGCGGTGCAGACGTCGCCGGCGGGGCAGCTCGTGTCGGTGCAGCGGGGCACGCACATGCCCGAGTCGCACGCCTCGCAGACCGGGTCGCACATGATGGTGCTGCAGCCATCGACGCAGCGGCCCGCGATGCAGGTCTGGCCCATGGGGCAAGAGACGCCGTCGCAGCCCTCGACGCAGCGGCCGCCTTCGCAGCGCTCACCCTCGGCGCAGGTCACGCCGAGGCATGCGGTCTCGACGCAGATGCCGGCGCCCGTGCAGGTCTGTCCCTCGAGGCATCCGCCCTCGAAGCATGGATCGACGCAGCGCCCGCTCGCGCAGACCTGCGGGTCGGTGCAGATCCCGGAGCCGTCGTCGACCGTGCCGTCGCAGTCGTTGTCGAGGTTGTCGCAGCGCTCGGTGCTGGAGCCGAACTGCGGGGCGCAGACGATCTCGGCGCCGACGCACGAGGTGCGCCCGATCGCGCAGACACCCTGCGCACCGGGGACCGCGCAGTCCTCACCGGCGCCCGGGCACTCGACGACGCCGCCGCGCACGAGGAATCGCCACACGCCGCGCTCGGCGGGCGTCACGTTGGAGTCCTCGCAGAGGATCCTCGCGATCTGGTTGGTGCGAGAGCCAGGCACCATCACGAAGTCGCGGCGGTTTCCCGCGTCGAAGCCCGCCTGGGCCGGAGTGCCTTGCCAGCAGATGCCCTCCTCGCAGCGTCCCCCACCGCCGAAGGGCCCGCTGCACTCGGTGTCGCTCGCGCAGGTCTCGGTCGGCACGACGGGTCTCGCGAAGCCGCCTTCTCCGCTCGAGGCGTCTCCGGTGTCCCACTGACACTTGTTGAAGCGGAACTCGACGGAGAAGTCCGTGGAGGACGCGCCGCCGCAGCCCTCGGCCGCGGTGAGGATGAGCTGGAAGCTCATCTGACGGTCCGGGTGGCAGTTGAAGTAGTGGACGTTGTCCCACGTGAAGATCGCGCGTCCCGGCTCGAAGTGGTACCAGACGCCGTTGTCCGCGGGGTTCGTGCACGACGTGAGGCAGTCGGACTCGAAGGTCGCAGGGTCGAAGTCGCAGAACTCGTCGCAGGCCTCCGACCGGATGTCCACGTCGGCCCAGTAGGGGGCGATCATCGGCTGGTCCGAGACCGGGAACGGTGCAGGGGTGAAGGTCCCGACGCTGCCGTTGAACGTGATGTTGCCGTTCGTGTTGAGGTAGACGGAGCGGTACGTGGTCCCGAAGAAATTCAGACCTCCGGGGAACGCCGCCGTGATGTCGATCGCGCGCGAGGAGCCGTCGTCGTTGGGGCCCAGACACTGGCCGGTGGCGCCGTAGTCGGCCGGACCGCCGAGGCCCGCGACGAGGTCGGCGCCGCAGTAGCGGCGGCCGGGGCGGTCCTCCGTGCACGCCTGGGCCTCGGCGCGCGAGGCGCCGCAGGTGGTCATGGCGACGAGAACGAGACCGAGAGCGAGACGGTGGGACATGGGCTCCTCGTGACGAACGAAGGCTCGATGGTGACGGTTCGATGCCGACCCCGCCACCTGTGAGGCGGGGGCGTCACTCGGCGGGGCGGCGGTTGCGGGGGCGCGCTGCGGGGCGGATATACTGCCGCTCGATGACGGACCGACGCTCCGGGGCCAGCCCGAGCGGGCCACGTGGCCCCGCGGGCACCGATCCGGGCCGGGTCACGCCGAGCACGACGCCCCCCGTGCCGCCGCTGCCCGCGAGCGCGGTCGTGCTCGCTCCGGGGCAGCTCGAGGTCCCGACCTCGGTGCGGCCCTCCTTGATGAACGATCTCGCGCGGGTCGAGAGGGCCGCAGAGCCGACGCGGCCGCCCGTGCCGCCGCCGCCGCCCGTGCCGCCGCCGCCTCCGCGCGCGACGCTCCCGCCTCGCGAGCCGAGCCCGGCACGCCCGCCTCCGCAGAGACCGTCCGAGCCGAGCCCGCCGCCGCGCCGCTCCTCGCCGAAGATCGCGACGAGCCCCGAGGTGCCGCGGGTCAAGGAGCGCGACACCGACCAGGATCTCGTGGCGCGCGACGCGGAGCTCGACGACTTCAGCCAGGGCGGGCCGCGCGTCCCATTCGCCTCGCTCACCAAGGTCGCGGCGATCGGGCACTTCGGCCCCTACCACCTGCTCGGTCGCCTCGCATTCGGAGGCATGGCGGAGATCTTCCTCGCGCGCGAGGGTACCGAGGAAGGGCGCGGCGGCCGCTTCGTGGTCGTCAAGCGCGTGCTCCCGCACGTGTCGGTCGACCAGCACTTCGTCGCGATGTTCAAGGACGAGGCGCGGCTCGCGATGCAGCTCAGCCACCCGAACATCTGCCACGTCTATGCGTTCGGCCACGAGCAAGGCTCCCACTACATCGCGATGGAGTGGGTCAATGGCATGCCCCTCTCGAAGGTCTTGCGGCGAGCGCGAGACGAGGGAGGGCTCTCGGTGCCCGTCGCGATGAAGGTGATCGCACAAGTCGCCGAGGCGCTCGATCATGCGCACCGCGCCTCGGACCAGACGACGGGCGAGCCGATGGGGATCGTGCACCGGGACGTGAGCCCGCAGAACATCATGGTCAGCTACGACGGCGTCGTGAAGCTTCTCGATTTCGGGATCGCCAAGGCTTCGAGCCACTCCACGCGCACCGAGGCCGGCGTCGTGAAGGGCAAGTTCGCATACATGGCGCCGCAGCAGTGTCTCGGCGAGCCCATCGACGCGCGCGCCGACGTCTTCGCGCTCGGCGTTTGTCTGTACGAGGTCCTCGACGGGACCAACCCCTTCAAGCGACAGACCGAGTTCGACACCATGCGCGCGCTCGTCTACGAGGACGCGCCTTCGCTCTCCGAGGTGCATCCGCACATCCCCATCGAGGTCGAGGCGCTCGTGCGGCGCGCCATCGCCAAGCGCCCCGAGGAGCGCTTCCAGACCGCGGCCGAGATGCACCTCGCGATCGAGCAGGTGCTCGTGCGCATGGGTGAGCTCGTCCCGACCGCGCGAATCGGCGAGCGCATGGGCGAGCTCTTCGCCAACGAGATCAAGGCCGGGCCGCGCCTCGACACGCGGATCGAGGTGCCCCAACGCGCGCCCGGCTCGACGAGCGTCGAGAGCGATCACTCGCTCGAGAAAGTGCCGCTGCCGCCCAACGCCACCGAGCGTATGCCGCTCGTGACCAACGACCGGGCCCGAGAGTCGCTCGTGCCGACGCAGCTGCCCTCGCGCAAGCCCCTCTTCTTCGCCGTCTCGCTGATCCTCGCGTTCGTGCTCGTCGCCGGGACCGCTGGCTTTGGGGCCTGGTGGGCGGGTTTGCTCCACTTCGGCGGGCCCGTCGCGCTCGCGACGAGCGCGCCTCTGGTGAGCCCGCCGCCGACCGCGCCGCCACCGGCCCCGGCGCCCACCACCGGGACGTTGCTCGTCGACAGCGCACCCACCGGCGCGACGGTCTGGCTGGGCGACCGCGGCAACGTCGGGACCACGCCGCTCGAGCTCGCGCTGCTCGACGCGGCCGAGTGGGACGTCCGCATCACGCTCGACGGTTACGAGGAGTGGGACAGCACGATCGAGGTCCGGGCCGGCGAGCGGGCCCGCGTCTTCGGAGAGCTCAGCGCGATCGAGCGATCCGACCGATCCGAGCGCCCCGACCGACCCGCGCGCGCGCCCGCCGCGCCTCCGGGGCAGCTCTCCATCAACACGCGCCCCTGGTCGCGCGTCTACCTCGGCGCACGCCTTCTGGGCACGACGCCGATCGGCAACGTCGAGGTCCCCTCGGGCTCGGTGAGGCTGCGGCTCGTCGACCGCGACGGCGCCGAGCACACGCGCACCGTCACGGTCGAGCCCGGCGGCCACGCGCGCGAGTTCTTCGACCTCAGCGCCGACCCAGCGCCGTGAGTGGGCCCGCGAGAGCACGGCCGCGCGCGACGCTCGTCACGATCTCGTTCAGTCACTACTGCGAGAAGGCGCGCTGGGGCCTCGACCGCGCAGGGATCGCGTACGTCGAGGAGCCTCACGCGCCGCTCGTGCATTGGCTCGGCACGCTGCCGCGCGGGGGTCGATCGACGCCGACGCTCGCGTTGCCGGGGGCAGCATCGCTCACCGACTCGACGGACATCCTCCAGCACGTGGAGTCGCTGCGGCCGGGCTCTCTCTGGCCCTCGGACCCGACCGAGCGCGCCGAGGTCGAGGCGCTCGAGGCGCGCTTCGGCGCCGAGCTCGGGCCCGCCACACGTCGGCTCGCGTATCACGCGATCTTCACGGGAGGCGAGTCGCTCGCGCCCCTTCTTCGGCAGAGCACGACGGGGATCTCCCGGGCCGCGGCGACTCCGCTGTCGTGGCGCATTCCCCCGGCCCTCTCGCGGGCCTTGC
>JBKDQC010000675.1:0-4478 GCA_046342295.1 Deltaproteobacteria bacterium
GCTCGCGTGGGGCGTGCGCGGAAGCGCGTATGCGACCCTGCTCGGCCACGCCATGGAGCTCGTGGTCGTTGCCCTCGCGCAGGTCCGCGCTGGTTTCTCCGTGCGTGGCACGCGCCTCGGTCACGTGCTCGAGCTCCTCGACGTGGGCGTCCCCACCGGCCTCCAGTTTCTCCTCGAGATGGGGAGCTTCTCCCTCCTCACGGTGATCATCTCGACGCTCGGTGAGGTGCAGATGGCGGCGCACCACATCGCGATCCAGGTGATCCACTTCTCTTTCCTGCCGACCGTCGCGCTCGCCGAGGCTGGCTCGGTGCTGGCCGGCCAAGCCGTGGGCGCCGGGCACGACGGACTCGTCAAGACGGTCGCGCGCAACGCGCTCGGAGCGTCCACGCTCTACACGGGCGCCTGGACGATCGGCCTCGTGCTCGCGGGGCCGTGGCTGGTCGCGCTCTTCACGGACGACCCGGAGCTCGCGCCCGTCGCGCTCGTGCTCTTGTACGTCGCCGCGGTCTTTCAGATCGCCGATGGCGCGGCGACCGTCGCGCGGGGCGTGTTGCGAGGTGCGGGTGACGCCAAGGTGCCCGCCCAGCTCGGCGTCCTCTGCGCCTGGGTGTTCACTCCGCCGCTCGCCTGGGGCCTCGGTCGCGTGCTCGGGCTCGGCGCGCTCGGTGGCTGGGTCGGCCTCTCGTGCGAGATCCTCACGCTCGCGCTTCTCTGCTGGTGGCGGCTCGAGCACGACCGATGGCTTCCCGCCGCCGCTGCCGCGCGGGAGCGCCTGCGCACGGGCATGCTGCGCGGGGCCCCTCTCGGGGAGGTCCCGGAGCCCGGTGTCGCGCCCGACGAGCGCGGGGCCTCGGTCTCCTTCGGTGGATGAGAGAGCACCCCGGCAGCACGGCGCACCTCGACGGCTCGCCCGGCGGGCGGTGGCCAACCGACCTGACGACGGACACCGCTCGACGCGCAGCCGAAGCGAAGCATCAGCGCTGGCCCGGAGCGCGGGTGAAGGCGCTCAAGGTACGGCGCCGAGCGCCCGCGCCGCGCGGTGCTCGACCATGAGGCAGCGATCCTCGACGACGTCGATCCCCGCGGCCGACAGCCTCGCCGCGAACGGGCCGTGGCGGATGCCGCTCTGCAGCCAGACGACCGCCGGCCTCTTGGTGAGCAGATCCGCTTCGTGGGCTTGTAGGTCCTCGGGGCGACGGAAGACGTCGACGATGTCGAGGGGCCCGTCGATCGAAGCGAGGTGACGAAAGACCGGTCGTCCCAGGATCTCCGTGACCTCGGGGAAGTACACGGGCACGGGCACCACCTCCACCCCTGCACGCGCGAGGTACTCGGGCACGTAGAAGGCAGGCTGCAGGGCCTGCTTCTCCGTCTTGATGCCGAGCACCGCGACCCTCCGCGCGCGGCCAGCGATGCCTCGGATCGTGTCGTCGTCCGTGATGATCATGACGAAAGCATCTCACGCCGAGGCATGCGCCGTACGCGACGCGCGTCGGCTCACCGCATGCAGTCGCTGCAAGGCTGGATGTTGGGTCGGCCGTCGGCCGTGCGCAGGTCGGCGATCGTGCAGCTCCCGCCCGAGATCGTGATGTCGGCAACCCGCCAGAGGTCGTTGGGGCCCGAGTCGATGAACACCGGGCCGAAGGTCTGTCGGGGCTCGGTCGTCGAGCCCCCGCAATAGATCCGAACCGTCGTGTTCGCGGCCCCTCGGAACGCGTCGATCGCGACGCGGTAGGTCCCGTCGACGGGGCTCGTGACGTTGATGTTCTCGGGCCCGAAGCCATTGGTGTCGTCGATGTCGAGCGAGGGGTCGTCCTCCGAGCCGTCCGGCGGCCAGCCGAGCCCGCCGCCCTGACAGTTGGCGTAGAAGCAGTCGTCCCCGGAGAACCATCGCATCGAGTCGGGACCAGGGCGCATGAGGTGGGTGTCCATGTCGGTGCCGTCGGTGTTCCAGAACACCTCGACGCGCAGGCCCTCGGTGGCGATCGCTCGCACGAGCGTGGTGCACGAGGCCACGTTGCCGTCGTCGTCGCGCACGGCGAGCTCGAGCGTGTACTCGCCAGCCAGCAACGGTTGGAAGGTGGCGCGCGCGGAATCCGCCGGAGATGGCGGGGACGACGCTGCGCCGAGGGGCTCGGAGCGCAGGCTCCAGCCCGCTGCCACGATGGTGCCGTCGTCGACACCGCTGCCCTCGATCGTGACGGTCGAGAGTGGACGCGTGTCGATCGTGGCGGGGCAGATCGCGTCGGGCGGCGTGGGCTCGGCGATCACGGTCACCTCGCAGCTCGCGCTCTCGCCCGCCGCATCGGTCGCCGTGAAGCGCAGGACGTACTCGCCGCGTCGGTCAGGCGTGAACGTCGTCGAGAGCTGATCCGCCGGCGCGAGGCTCGCCGTCGAAGACGCTGGCCGCGAGACCATCTCCCAGCGCACCGACGCGAGGTCGTCGTCCATCGCCGTCGCGCTCACGGTGACGGGTTGACGCGTGCGTGCGGCCACGGCCCCTCCGCACGCGACGTTGGGAGGTGCCGTGATGCGCACGCGAACCTCGCAGGTATCCTCGCCCGACGCCGTCGAGGCCCGGAGCACGTAGGTGTAGAGGCCTGGCACCGTCGCCGTCACCTCGACCACGGTCCCGGCGCCTCCGAGCACGCGGATCTCCGCCGCCGCCGGGCCGCCGGTCTGTGTCCACGCCGCCTCGACCATGCTGGCCGGGTCGAACGCGTCGCCCTCGAGCAGGACAGGCTCACCCGCGCCTGCAATGTATTCGGCCTCGGGCGGGCAGACGGCCACGACGCCGCCGCGGGCCTCGAGGCGAACCGTGCAGAGACCGACGTTGCCCGCGTCGTCACGGGCCTCGAAGTCGAGGACATAGTCCCCCGCGAGGGGAACGGTCAGCCCGATCTCCACGCCAGGAGGCACCGACAGCATCGCGCCGGCGGGCTCCTCGCGAAGTCGCCACCCCGCGCTGGTGATCGTGCCGCTCGCGCGGACCTCGCCCCGAACCACGAAGGGCCTGCCCACCGCCACGCGTCGCGTCGCGCGCCCGCAGTCGACGTCGAGGGTCGGCGTGAAGGCGTCGGCCATCCCTGCATCTGGCCATGGCGCCGGTGTCGAGAGCCCGGCCTTGGCGCCGCATCCCGAGCCGAGCAGCGTGACGGCGCAGAGGGCCCCGAGAAGCGCGATCCTGCGCGAGCTCGCGGGCTCGAGACGAGGCGACGGAGAAGACACGGCACGAAGCGGCATGATGGTGCACTCTAGCAAGCGAGCGGTGTGCCACGCTTGCCCTGTGGCCGCGACGGGCTCGCACGGGTGCGGCGGACGCGACACCTCCGACACGGCAGCTCAGAACATGTCCCGGCGACGTGGGTGCCAGCTCCAGCTTCGGAGCGAGGTTCAGACTTCCGCAAGGAGGCGATGGCTGACTGCGCGGACACTGCGCGACCCACACGACGTCGGCGAGAGGAGTCTCTGATGAGCCTGGTTCGTTCCCGTTCGCTGGCTGCGGTCCTTGCCCCTCGCTTCGCTCCGATGCTGCTCTCGGCTGCGGGCCTCGCCTGCGTAGGGCCAGGCACCGTTGGCGACGCAGGTCTCGAGGATCGTGCGGCGACCGAACCACCGGATCCCGATGCTGCCTTGCCGGATGCCTCGAGCACCGACGTCGCGCGGAACGACGCGGCGACGGCCACTCTGGCCGCGCGCGTCGAGGCCCTGATGCGGCCAGCCTTCGACCCGACGCCTTCGAGCCTCGCGCAGTGCGTCGGCGGCGTCGCGGTGATCGTGACGCCGGCGGAAGAGCGGATGGGCGGTTGGGGCGCGACGACCCTCGGTGGCTCGGTGTCGCCCGACGCATCGACGCTGTTCCAGATCGGCTCGCTCACGAAGGTGTTCACCGGCCTCGCGATGGCGCAGCGGATCGAGGAGGGCGCGTTCGGCCCCGACACCCGCGCGGGCGAGCTGCTCGCCGAGGACCTGCGGGGTGCGAGCGCGAGCTGGCCGACCATGGCCGCGCTGATCACGCACCACGGGGGCCTGCCCGCGTACCCGAGCAACCTCGTGGACCGCGACGGGGATGGGCGCAGAGACCCCGGCATCGACCCTCGGAGCCCCGCCGCCGGCTATGGACGCGCAGATCTCCGTGCCGCGCTGGCCTCCTGGACTTCGCCCTCCGACGCCCCTTACTCGTACTCGAACGT
This sequence comes from Deltaproteobacteria bacterium, assembly GCA_046342295.1. GTDB lineage: Bacteria > Myxococcota_A > Polyangia > Polyangiales > Sandaracinaceae > JAFLCL01. The sequence goes on from JBKDQC010000675.1 coordinate 4,197, forward strand.
CGGCTTGGGCCTCGTCGGGCTGGCGCTCCAGGATCAGCTGGGGCTCGAGAGCCACGACGAGACGCTCCGGCGGACGGTGACGTCGGAGCTCGGCATGCGCGAGACCTGGGGAGAGGTTTCGGCGATTCCGCCCGAGGCGCGGGCTCGGCTGGCCGACGGTCATGCGAGAGAAGGCGACGCGCGGGTGATCGGGATCCCGGGTCAGATGGGTGTGCTCGCGAGCGCGGGCGAGATCGTGACGAGCGCCCGCGACATGCGGCTCCTGCTCCGCGCGCTCACGGG
>JBKDQC010000676.1:0-2384 GCA_046342295.1 Deltaproteobacteria bacterium
GAACGGAATATGCACGTAGAGCGACAGCGGGCGGTCGCTGGCGCGGCCCGCAATGACGGATGGCTGCGCTGCAAGCTCCTGCGCGCCGAAGGCCGGCGTGAACTGCACGGCCGTCGGGTAGGACGTGTAGCGCGGCCCCGCGACGTCGTATTTGCGGATCAACCCGGGCGAAAATGACATGCTCATCGAACGTCGACCTCGGCCGCGAAACTGTGGCAAGGGTCGCCCCTGGGCGCCCGCGCGACCTTGACGTGGATCAACCCTGTCCGGGGTGCCGGCAGATCATGGCCGGCGGCGCTGGCCCGCACGGTCGGAGGCCTTCGTCACGGGCCGGTGTCAGCCGGGGACCGGCCCGTTCGCGGCAGCGGTCGCCGGCAGGCTGCGCACGTGCACGTCGCGCTGGGGGAACGGGATCTCGATGCCTGCCGCGACCAGCGCATCATGTACTGCGAGACCGATCTCGCTCTTGAGCTCGATCGAGGCTGCGAAGCTGCGTGCCCAGAACTCCAGCGAAAAATCGAGCGAGCTCTCGCCGAAGGCCCGGAAGAGCACCTCCACGTCGACGCCGACCGCGGGGTCACGGTGCTCGGTCGCGACGCGCCGAAGGATCTCGATGACCCGGTGCGGGTCGGTCCCGTAGGCCACGCCGACCTTGACCTCGACCCGGCGTCGACGGTCGGAGAGCGTCCAGTTCACGACCTCGCGGCTGATGAGGCTCTCGTTCGGGACGATGACCTCGGCGCCGTCGAGGCCCTTGACCGTGCTCGAGCGAAGGCCGATCCGCTCGACCGAGCCGACGAGAGAGCCGACCTCGATGAAATCCCCGAGGCGCACGGGCCGCTCGAGCATCAGCACGATGCCAGCGATGAAATTCGCGACGATCCCCTGAAGGCCGAAGCCGATGCCGACGCCGAGGGCGCCGGCGACGAGCGCGATCTGCGAGGCGTCGATGCCGAGCGCGCCCAGCGCCAGCAGCAGACCGCTGCCTCCGAGCACGTAGCGGGTCAGCCCCGCGATCGCGCCATCGACGCCGGGCTCGAGCGCGAGCCTCGGCAGCACGTCCTGCTCGAGGAAGAATCGCACCAGCCGGAGCACGAGGCTCGTCGCCCCGAGGATCGCGATCGCCCCGAGCACGGCACCGAGCGAGATCTCGAGGCTGCCGATCTCGTGGCCCTCGCGGAGCACCTTGCCCGCCCACGCGGAGAGCGGGCCCCAGACACCGAAGCCCTCGAGCGTCGCGACGACCCACGTGACGCCTGCCGCGACTGCGAGAGCCCGGAGCACGTTGCGCCGAACGGGCACCGAGTGCTCGCGCAACGAGCGCAGCCGCCGCCCCGCTTCGCTCACGACGACCCGGTCGACGATGGCCTCGAGCACAGCGACGGCCCCGGCGAGCGCGAGCGCGGTGTAGGTGCTGTAGCCGACGCCTCGCGTGAGGACCGTGGCCAGGAAGAGGTAGCCGAGCACGTTCGTGACGAGCGCGATCGCAAGCGTCAGCGAAGCGACGAACAAGAGCCCCCGCGCCCACGCCGGCAGGGACGCGCCCCGCGCGCGGAGGAGGAGCGCGGTCGCAGCGATCGACAGCAGGGCCTCGGCGAGAAGCGCCACGCGCAGGACGCCGCTCCCCTCGGCGAGCATCGACTGCACCCTGTCGATGGCCACGAACACGATCGCGGCGCGCACGACGGGCCGGAGGGGCTCGACCGAGAGCGGCGGCACCGCGCGGTAGAGGGGGATGAGCGTCGTGAAGAAAAGCGCGTCGTAGACGACGATGGGCGCGTGCTCGAGGAATACGGCCGCGCCGAGCAGCGCCAGGAGCGCCGCCGAAGACACCGGGGTCTCGAGCACCTGGGCAGCGAGCGTGGCCGTCTCCTCGGCTCGCGTCCCCTCGGAGCGCACGCGGGCGCGCGCGGAGCCCCCGAGCCGAAGAAGCAGAACGAGCAAGCTCGCGAACACGCCGGCGAGCATCGCTCCCGAGGACCAGAGCTCGACGAGGAGGTCTTCGGGCATCGCGGTGCGCTCGAGAAGCGCTGTGCGCGCCTCGTCGCCGACCGAGCTGTCGGCCTCATCGCGCTCTCGGATGAGGCCCAGGTGCAGCGGGGGCGCGTCGCGAACGCGGAGCCGATCCCGGTAGACACCCGCCGCGTCGCGCAATTGGTCGGCGACGTCCTCGACGATGATCTGTACGTCCGAAACACGGTCCGAGAGCGCGGCGAGCGATTCGCGGGCTTCGTCGAGCTCGGAGAGCCCCCGCCGGCTCTGCTCGAGGCCCTCGACGATCCGCGCGTGCCGAGGCTCGGGCCGCCCGGCGGCGTCCGAAAGATCCCGCAGCCCCGACCAGGTGTGCTTCAGCTCGACGAGCGCGGCACGCACCTCCTCGATGT
>JBKDQC010000677.1:0-22159 GCA_046342295.1 Deltaproteobacteria bacterium
GCGCGTGCTCCGCCGGGCTGGACCGAGCGAGCCCGAGGCTCTCGCCTCCATCGCCTGGGCGCTCGCGGGGCTCTGCGCGACGTTGCTCGTCGGGGCGATCGCGCTCCTCGTCATCGTCACGGGCACACGCGAGGTCGCGCCCGAGATGCGCGCGCAGGTCGCGGCGGCGCTCGGAGCGACGCTCGTCGGCCACCTCGCGATGGCCGACGAGGCGCGTCCCGTTCGCGCGGCGCGCACGCTGAGGCTCCTCGCCGCGGGCACCGTGAGCCTGCTCCTCTCGGCGGCGCTCGCCGTGCTCTTCCGCTCGAGCGCGCTCGCCCACGCAGGATGGACCGACTGGGCGGTGCGAGGCGGCGGAGTGGTCGTGGTGGCTGCGGCGACCTTCGGTTTCCTCCGCGCGTTGTCCGAGCGCCTGCTCGCGCCGGACGGCGGCCGGTTGCTCGAGGCGATCGGCGAGGGGCGAGAGCGCTTGCAGGTCGCGTGCAGCCTCGAGCAGATGGCCGAGGCCGTCTTGCCGCCGCTGCGACGTGCCGTGCGCGCCGGCGGGGAGGGAGCCCGCCTCGTCTCGCTCGATCCGGCGCGCGAGGCCAGGGTCGATGCCGCTGGTGTGGGCCACGCGGAGATGCGCGCGTTCTCGCCCGCGGTCCTCGAGCGCATGGCGCAACGGCCCGGTGAGGTGATCGTGGCGCGCCCGATCCTGGAGAGCGCAGTTCGACGCCCCGAGCTCCGTGCGCTCGTCGGCGCGCTCGCGGACCTCGACGCGCTCTGTGTCGTGCCGCTCACCTCGGAGCCCGGGCCCGACGCGCTCGAGGGTGCGCTCGTGATCCCGCGTGGCGCCCGCCGCGCGGCCGTCACGCTCGAAGAGATCGCCGAGCTCGAGCGCCTCGGCCGCGAGCTGGGGGTTCGCGTCTCGGCGTGGGCGGCCGCGCGCCGAGCGCAGGAGCGCGCGGGGAAGGCGCCGCTCGAGATCGCGCGCCTCGAGGAGCGCGCGGGCGCGCTCGAGGACGAGCTCGCGGATCGCGGCCGGCCGAGCCCCGAGGCGCTGCCCCAACGGCTCTTCGCCTACGCGCCGCGCTCCAGGGCTGCGCTGCGCGCGCTCGAGGAGGCCGCGCCTCGGGACACGCCGCTCCTGGTCGTGGTCGAGCGGGGGACCTCGGCCGAACCGTGGGTGCAGCGTGTGCACGAGCACGGCCCGAGGTCCGGCCAACCGCTCGTGTGGCTCGACTGCGCGGAGCTTCGCGAGGAGGACGCGGCGGCGCGGGTGGACGGCGCGCTCCGGGAGGCGGGGCGCGGCACGCTCGTCTTGCTCGACGTCGTCGCGCTGCCGCTCGCGGTACAGGCACGCCTCGCGGAGGCGATCGCGACCCGAACGCTGCAGGTTGGACACGAAGCGCACCCGCTGTGGTGCCGGCTGATCGCGACGTCGTCGCGCCCCGTGACCGAGCTCGGCGCTCCTCGAGGGCCGCGCGACGCCCGCGTCGATCCCGAGCTCGCGCGGCGCCTCGCCGCGCAGTCGATCGCCGTGCCGCCGCTCGGGGAGCGTCTCGCCGACGTCCCCTCCCTGACGCTCCGCGCGCTCGAGCGCGCCTGCCGGCGCCGTGGCCGCGACATCCTCGGCATCGAGGAGGACGCGCTCCGCTGGCTCGAGGCGCATGCGCTCGACGATGGCGAGCGCGGGCTCGCGCGCGCCGTCGAGCGAGCAACGGACCACGCGGTGCCGCCCCGCATCCGGGTCGTCGATCTCGAGCGGGCGCTCGCCGCGCCGGGGGCGGCCGTGGGCGAGGCTCCGCTCGATGCGACCCTGGCCGAGGTCGAGGAGCGTGCGCTGCTCCGCGCGCTTCACCGAGCAGCTGGCAACTAGAGCGAAGCCGCGCTCCTGCTGGGTCTCAAGCGCACCAAGTTCCTCGACAAGATCCGCCGCCTCGGCCTCGATGACGCCCCCGAGCGTCCGAGCGCCTGAGCGGGGCACCCACTCCGCGGGCTGGGGCTCGCGCGGCACCGGTGAAGTCAGGCACACTAGACTCTGGTTCGAGCCTCCATCGAGACACCGCCCGAGAGGTCCCATCGGTATGAGCATGCTGAGGCACACGAGGCGCATCGCTCCGCACCATCGGCGGGGAGGTGGACCTTCCGTCTCGAGGTGTCTCCGTCTCGCGGAGCACGGCGGGGCGGCGAGCCCAGAGCCGGCTCTGCCGGGCGGGGGGCGGGCCGGCGCCAGAGACGCGAGCACGAAGGGCCACACACGGACCGGCCTCTTGCCGGTCCTGTGCGGCGCGCTCGCGGCGTCGGTCGTCGGCTGCACGGGATCGCTCGACGCGGGCCCGAGAAGCGCGAGCACCGAGCCCGCGCTCGTCACGCCGACCCCGCCGACCCTGCATCGCCTCACCGCGGCCGAGCACCGCGCGAGCCTCGAGGCGCTCTTTCCCGGATATGCGCTGCCGGACGCCGCACGCTTGCCGTCCGACACGCCCCTCCACGGTTTCTCGACCGTGGGAGCGAGCGAGATCTCGATCGACGCGGTCGCGGCGGAGGAGCACGAGCGCGCGGCGCTCGAGCTGGCGGCCGCGACGATCGCCGATGCCGAGGGCCGGCTGGCTTTCTACGGCTGCGACGTCGCCTCGGGCGACGACTGCGTGCGCGGCTTCATCGCGCGTTTCGGTCGACTGGCTTGGCGAAGGCCGCTCCGCGCCGACGAGACCGACGCGCTCCTGGCGCTCGACCACGAGGTCGCGGCCATCGTGCGCGACCCGTGGAGGGCGGCGAGCTACGTGATCGCGGCGTTCCTCCAGTCGCCGCATTTCCTCTTTCGCGTCGAGACCGGCGAGCCCGACCCCGACGACCCGGGGCGGCTCCGGTACACGAGCCTCGAGATGGCGAGCCGGCTCTCCTATTTCCTCTGGGGCGGCCCGCCGGACGACGCGCTGCTCACGCGGGCGTCGCGCGGCGCGCTCGCGAGCGAGGACGGTGTCCGTGAGGCGGCGCTCGGCATGCTCGAGGAACCGCGCGCCCGGGCCCAGATGATCCGCTTCTTCGCGGAGTTCCTCGCGCTCGAGCGGCTCGAGAGCGCCGAGAAGAATTCGGAGCTCTTTCCCGCGTGGTCGCCCTCACTGCGTGCCTCGATGCGCGCGGAGGTCGAGGAGCTCGTCGGGGACGTGTGGGACCGCGATCTCGACGTGCGCGACCTCTTCTCGACGAACATCACCTTCGTCGACTCCGAGCTCGCTGCCCTCTACGGCCTGCCCGATCCCGGCCCCGGGCGGCGCGTGCGCACGACCCTGCCGGCGAGCGCGCGACGGGGCGGCCTGCTCGGGCGCGGCGCCATCCTCGCGACCTACGCGCACGCGACGCTGAGCTCGCCCGTGCGCCGCGGAAAATTCGTCGTGACGAACGTGCTCTGCCGCGACGTCCCGCCCCCGCCCCCCGGGGTGCCTGAGCTGCCCGAGGACGATGGCACCCCGAGGACGCAGCGCATGCGCCTCGCGCGTCACGTCGAGAGCCCGATCTGCGCCGGCTGCCACCAGACCCTCGATCCACCGGGCCTGGCCCTCGAGCATTTCGACGCGATCGGCCGCTACCGCGAAGAGGACAACACCCTGCCGATCGACGCGGAGGTCGAGATGTTCGGGCAGGTCTTCTCCGGCGCCGATGGCCTCGGCGAGCAGCTCGCCCGCTCACCGGACGTGGGCGCCTGCTTCGCGCGGCGGATGTTCCGCTTCGGCGTGGGGCACCTCGAGACGGAGGGAGAGCTCCCCGCGATGCGCGAGCTCGAGCGCGCGTTGCGTCTCGGCGGCTACCGGTTGCGCGAGCTCGCGGTCGCCCTCGTGACCAGCGACGTGTTCCGGTATGCCTCGTACCCCGACCGGGTCTGCGAGGACGGCCAGACACGCCCGTGCGAGAGCGGTTGCGGCGAGGGCACCGAGACATGCGCGCTCGGCCGGTGGGAGGGCTGCACGGCGCCCGGGGGCGGCGCCGAGTCGTGCAACGGCGTCGACGACGACTGCGACGGTCGCGTGGACGAGGCGCTCCTGCGCGAGTGCGCGAGCGCGTGCGGCGCCGGCACCGAGACCTGCGTGATGGGCGCGTACTCCGGCTGCACCGCGCGCGCTCCTGGCACCGAGGCGTGCAACCGCGTCGACGACGACTGCGACGGCGCGACCGACGAGGGCTTCGGGGCCGCGCATGTCGGCGGGGCGTACTCGACGCTCTCGTCGTTCCACGCCGGCTGCGACGGCGCGACCGAGCGCCTCGGCGAGCGATGCAACTCCGCCATCGACTCCTATTGCAGAGCGGCGGCAGGTGTCTGCGGGACTTCGGGCTTCGGCCCGACGGAGAACAGCGGAGACATCGCTGCCTTCACGTGCGTGAGCGCGACCCGTGTCGAGACCAGCTACGCCGAGCTCGCGACGAGCCACGGTGGGTGCGACGGGACGGGCCAGCGCGTCGGCCCCGAGTGCAACGCCGCGATCCATCGCTTTTGTGCGGCCCGCGGTGCCTCGACGGGCTTCGGTCCGGTCCAGACCGACGGCGCCGCTGCGACCGTCGCGTGCGTGGGCGGCGCCGAGGTCGTCTCGAGCTCGTACTCCGAGCTCGCGACGCACCACGACGGCTGCACGCAAGCCGTCCGCTGGGGCCCCGCATGCAACGCCGCGATCCACCGCTTCTGCGTCTCGCGCGGCGCGAGCAGTGGCTTCGGTCCCCTCGAGAACAGCGGTGACGTCGCCGTCGTCGCGTGTGTGCGCCCGTGACGGAGCTCCCATGAACAAGACCGCACGAACCCGCCACGGCCTGGATCGCCGCTCGTTCCTCCGCGGCACGCTCGCGACGGGCGCCGCGGTCGCGCTCGGGACACCGCTGCTCGACGTCATGCTCGACGAACACGGCGCCGCGCATGCTGGCGGCGAGCCGCTGCCGAGCCGCTTCGGTCTGTGGTTCTTCGGCAACGGCGTGCGCCCCGAGCACTGGGTGCCGACGGGCACGGGCGCGGGCTGGGCGCCCAGCGCGGAGCTGCGGCCGCTCGTCGATGCCGGCCTCACGCCGTGGGTCAGCGTCGTGTCCGGCTGCGAGATCAAGACCGCGACCCACCCGCACCACTCCGGAATGACCGGCATGCTCACGGGCATGCGCTACTTCCAGAACGGCACGACGCGCGACACCATCGTGTCGACCTTCGCGGGGCCATCGGTCGACGTCATCGCCAGGAGCTGGATCCAGGCGCGCACGCCGACGCCCTTCGGCTCGCTCGAGCTCGGCGTCACGCGCTTTCGCGGCACCGACGAGGGCACGACCTTCCAGCACCTCTCACACAACGGCCCCAACGACCCGAACCCGAGCGAGTACTCGGCCCTCGCCGTGTACCGGCGCCTCTTCGCGATGGCGCCGGACGCGACGCTCGATCTCGCGCGCCAGAGCGTTCTCGATGCGGTTGGAGATCAGATCCGCAGCCTCCAGCCACGCGTGTCGATGGCGGATCGCGCGCGCCTCGAGCGACACCACGAGAGCATTCGGGCGATCGAGCCGCGACTCGCCTCGGCGCATGGCGCGTGTGCGGTGCCAGGCGAGCCCGTCGACCCGGGGGACGACGCGATGGGCCGCGAGCGCATCGCGGAGCAGAACGAGATCATGAGCCAGCTCTGCGCGCTCGCCTTGAGCTGCGACCTGACGCGGGTCTTCTCGCTGTTCTTCTCGACCGCGGGCTCGGGCGTGATTCTGTGGCCGGTCGGCGCGGCCAACGGGCTCCACCAGATCAACCACGACGAAGGTCCGCCGTTCGCCACGGTGCACGCCGCCGTCGTGTTCACCATGCAACAGCTCGCGCGCTTCCTCAGCATCCTGCGGGACACGCCCGACGGCACCGGCAACCTGCTCGACACCTGCTCGATCCTCGTGACGAGCGAGCTGACCGAGGGCTGGCGTCACACCAACACCGACTTCCCCTGCCTCGTCGCGGGCAAGGGCAACGGCCGGCTCCGCGGCGGCGTGCACCACCGCGCCGTGGGCGCCAACACCTCGCACTGCGGTCTCACCGCGCTCCGGGGCGCGGGCATCGACGTCCCGGGCTTCGGTGCTGCCGAGGGGCTGGTGACGACGCCGTTCTCCGAGCTGATGACCTGACCCGCTCAGGGAGCGAGCGAGCCGCCCACCCCCTCGGGCGCGTCCCCCACGCGCAGGCTCACCTCGGCGTCCCGGAGCTGCTCGATGATCTGTCGCCTCTCGCGCACGGGCCAGAAGTCGTAGAGGACCAGATCGATCGGTCGCCACAGCGCAACCCAGCTCACGATCACGAGGCCCTCGTGCAGGATCCTCCGAGCGTCACCCGGAGAGAGCTGCATCACGAAGACCTCCGAGATGACGCGCAGCACGACCATGAGCGCGATTCCGATGAAGAAGCCGTTGCGGGCGCTCCGCGCCGACGCTCGCACCCTGCGCCTCGCGCGCCCGAGCTCGTAGTCGAAGTGGTTGCGGAAGGCCTTCTGCACGGCGGCTTCGTCGAGGCTGCTCGTTTCGCTCCAGAAGGCGACCCGCAACGGCTCGCGTCCGATATCCGTCGCGCACTCCGTCAGGTATTGCGCGACCTCGTCGTCGAGATCTCGCTCGAGGAAGGGCATCGGGTCGCGATTGTCGAAGATCTGCTCGATGGAGCGGACGCGCACGTCGATGCACGTCCGCCCGCCCTCGCGGCGATAGCGCGGTCGCGGCGTGGCCATGCCGGCAGCATGCCCGTCGCGGAGGTGCTCTGCCATCGACGACGACGTCCCCGTGCTAGTAGTGCTCGATGCGCGCTTACCTCCTCGTCGACCACGGCTCGCGGCTCGAGGCCGCCAACGAGGTGGTCGCGCGTGTCGCGCGGGCGATGGAGGCCCGCCTCGGGCCGGGAGCGCGCGTGGGGTTTGCACACCAGGAGGCCGCGGGGCCTTCGATCGACGAGGCCGTCGATGCGCTCGTCCGAGAGGGCATGCGTCAGCTTGTCGTCGTCCCGTTCTTTCTCGCGCCGGGCCGGCACGCGACGAGCGACGTGCCTCGCCTCGCGCGCGCCGCGGTCGAGCGGCATCCGGGGGTGACCGTGGAGGTGTCGGCGCCGCCCTTGCCCGAGCGGGCCGACGAGCTCGCTGCGCTCGTGCTCGGGTTCGTGGGCGGCCGATGATGCGCCCGCTCTTCCGGGCCACGGACTCGCTTCTTCGAGCGCGCCTCCGGGCGCGCGGCTACGTGACGGAGCGGATCGAGACCAGGCGCGGTCCCATCCAGCTGCTGCGTGCGCGCGGTGTCGGCCTCTGCCCCCCGCTGGTCGTGCTCCATGGCCTCGCGGCGGCGGGCCACTTCTACGACGGCGTCTTCGACCCCATGCGCCCCTTCGTGCGAGCGGTGCTCGCGCCCGATCTGCCCGGTCACGGCAAGAGCCCTCTTGCTGGTCACGTCTCGCCGGAGGAGCTGGCCGACGCGCTCGGCGAGGCGCTCGCGGCCCGCCTCGACGAGCCCGCCATTCTCTTCGGGAATTCTCTCGGGGGCGCCGCGGCCCTCCGGATCGCGCACCAGCGCCCCGCCCTCGTCGCGGGGCTCTTCCTCGTGGCGCCTGGCGGGGCGTCGATGACGCCCGAAGATCGCGTCCGCTTTCTCGCCCAGTGCGAGATGCGCTCCCACGCCGACGCGCTCGAGTTCGTCGACAACTTGTTCGCCGAGCGCCATCCGCTCCGGCACGTGCTCGCCTGGGGTACGCGACACAAGTTCGCTCAGCCCGAGACCCGCGCGCTGCTCGCGCGCGTCGACGAGCGGTCGTTTCTGTCGCCGCATCACCTGACGGATCTCACGATGCCCGTGCACGTCGTGTGGGGCGGCGCCGACCGCATCCTGCCGCCCGAGCATCTCGCGTTCTTCCGGTCGTACCTCCCGCCGCACGCGCGAGTCGAGGTGGTCCCTCACTTCGGGCACACGCCTCAGATGGATCACCCGCGCGAGCTGCACGGGCGTCTCCGCCGCTTCGTCGAGCGCGTCGCGGACGAGTCTCCGAGGCTCGCGGACCAGGCGACGATCCGCGCCTGATCCGTCCGCCGAGAAGGTGTGTGGGCGGTGCACCGTCGCCTACGATTCCGCGTGGGGTCCGGCGGGCCGCGCGGTCCGTTCGCCCCAGCGACTCCAGAGAAGAACATGAGTGTCTCCCATCCTCCGGCTCCCGAATCCGCTCCGCCTCGGGTCTCTCGACCCTGGGTCACCTACGCGCTCGTCGCCGCGTGCGTCGGGCTTCACCTCGCGCTTTGGCCCTCGCGGGACCGGGCCGAGGCCGAGGTCGCGGCTGCGAGCGCCGAGCTCCGGGCCATCCGCGAGCACGAGCCCGAGGCGCGCATCTCCTTCGCGGCGGCGGGGCTGCCGCCGCACCTCGAGGTCCTCGTGCAGCCGGTCTTCGACGACCGACGCCTCGGCAACCAGGCGCTCGAGGCCGTCGTACGCCGGCTGCTCGACGGCTGGGGGAGGCTCCCGGCCTCGCGCTTCGGCTGGCGCCCCGAGGCGCCCGCGCCCTGGCGCGCCATCCCTTCGATCTTCGTTCACGCCAGCCTCCCTGCGCTCCTCGGCAACATGCTCGCCCTCCTCGTCGTCGGCAGCGTTCTCGAGGCGGCGTGGAGGCGCTGGGCGTTCGGCGCGCTGTTTCTTCTCTCTGGCCTCTCGGGCGTGCTCGCGTACCAACTCCTGGCACCCGCCGGCCCGCCGCTCCTCGGGGCCTCCGGTGCCCTCGCGGGGCTCCTCGGGGCCCTCTTGGTCGCTTACCGCAGCGACCGCACCAGCTTCGGCGGACATCTGGCGGCGAGCTCGGTTCCCGTGTTCGGTGTGCGGCGTGTGGCCCCTGCGGTCGTCCTCTCGGCGTGGATCGGGGTCCAGGTCTTCTGGGCGCTCTGGCTGCGCGAGCTGGGCGCGTACCCGGCGCAGCTCGGCGGCTTTGCTCTCGGGGCCGTGCTCGGGCTGGCTGCGCGGCAGGCGGGTCTCGTGACGCCTGAGTTCGCCGACGCCGCGATGACCGCGCGCACCAGCGCGGCGTCCCCCAGCATGCATCCCGGGAGCTTCGGGTCGGGTCTGCCCCGCACCAGCGTGCGCCCGCCGCAGCCGTCCGAGGGCCTGCGAGAGATGGTGCCCGGGCTCGAGCGCCGCTCGACCCGTCCACCTCCAGCCGAGGGTCTCGAGCAGATCGTCCCGGGGGAGCTGCGCCGCTCGACGCGCCCGCCACCGGCCGAGGTGTCGATCCGTGCGCCGGGGCGGCCCAGCCTGCGCCCCCCGGCCGTCCCTTCCTTGCAGGCTCCGCATTCCGGGGATCGGGTCTCGTCGCCGCCTGCGCCGAGACAAGGCGAGCGCCACTCGATCCGACTCGGCGAGCTCCCGCCTCCCAACCCGCGGGACAAGATCGAGCGGTGATCGGTTGACTCGATCCGTGTTTTCGATCGAAGGCCGCGGACCGAATGCGGGCGGCGCCGCGCTCGCCCGCGAGCGTGGGCGTTGACCGGCCCTCCGAGCCGCGAGACCCTCGTTCCATGATGCGCGGCAAGCGTTCGAGTGTCTCGACTCGCTTCCGCCGCGGGCCGACGCGCTACGTACCGCTCAGCCGGCTGGCCCTCGGGGGCATGGCCGAGGTGTGGCGCGGAGAGGCCATCTTCGACGGTGGCGATCGACACCCCGTCGCCATCAAACGCGTGCTCCCCCAGCTCGCGCAGGACCCGATGTACCGCTCGATGTTCCGAGACGAAGCGCGGCTCGGAATGCTCCTCCGGCACGACAACATCGTGCGGGTGTATGACGCGCGCGAGGTCGGCGGGACCTTCATCATGATCCTCGAGCTGGTGGAGGGGACCTCGCTCAAGGCCGTTCTCGACCGCGCGCATGCCCGCGGCGCGGGCATGCCTCTGCCTCTCGCCCTCCACATCGCTCGCAGGTTGCTGCAGGCCCTGCACTACGCGCATGGTGCTGTCGATGCCGCGGGCACCCACCTCGGGATCATTCACCGCGACGTCTCGCCTCACAATCTTCTCCTCGGTCGGGATGGGAGCGTGAAGCTCGCCGACTTCGGCCTCGCGGACGCCTCCGTGCACGAGACGTCGAACGAGGGCGGGATGGTCGGCGGCAAGGTCGGATACCTCGCCCCGGAGATCTTCCAGCGGCGCCCCGCGAGCCCATCGATCGACCTCTTCGGCGCGGGCATCGTCCTCTGGGAGATGATCGCCGGGCGACGGCTGTTCCAGGGAGCCGACGACGCCGCGCCGGCGCGCGCCGTCGCCCGATGCGAGGTGCCTCCGCTCTCGAGGCTCCAGCGCCGCATACCCGGCGTGCTCGATGCCCTCGTGGTCCGCGCGCTCGCGAGGGACCCCGCCGCGCGTCCTGCGAGCTGCGAGCAGTTCGCACGTGAGATCGACGCGGTGCTCGACGGGCTCGATCCGTACGTCTCCGCGCGCGACGTCGCGCTCGTCGTGAACCTGCACCTCGCCGCCGAGCCGGCGCCCCCCGAGCCCTCGGCCGAGGTGCTCGTCGGCCTCCTCGCGCAGGAGCTCGAGGCCTTCGTCGAAGGGAACACGCCCGACCTCGGGGCCGCGCCGCTCGATCCCTCGCTCTTTGGCGGTGGCCGCCGGCAGTGACCTCGTCGGAGCGTCCACGCGGACCCTCCCGCGGAGGCCGACGAAGCGCTCCGCCGTCGCTCTGTCGCACCGACTCCTCACGTTGAATCCTCCCGCGCGTTCGATCACGCTCGCGCGCCATGACCGACACGAGATCGACCGAGCTCGCAGGAGCGAACGAGGCCTGGATGGCGCGCGCCCAGCGGGTCCTGCCCGGCGGGGTCAATTCGCCGGTACGCGCATTCCGCGCGGTGGGCGGGGTGCCCGTCTTCGTCGAGCGCGCCGAGGGGGCGTATCTGTACGGCGTCGACGGGCGCCGCTACATCGACTACGTCGGCAGCTGGGGCCCGATGATCCTGGCCCACGCCGCGCCCGAGATCGTCCGCGCCGTGCAAGACGCGATGACCCGTGGCTCGAGCTACGGTGCCCCCACGCCGCTCGAGGTCGAGCTCGCGGAGCTCCGCACCCGGCTCGTCCCCTCGAGCGAGAGGCTGCGGATGACCTCGAGCGGCACCGCGGCGGTGATGGGCGCGCTCCGTGTCGCGCGCGGCTTCACCGGGCGTGACCTCGTCGTGAAATTCGAAGGTTGCGACCACGGCGGCGCGGACTACCTCCTCGTGCAGGCGGGCAGCGGTCTGGCCACCTTCGGTGTTCCGACGAGCGCCGGGGTTCCGCAGGCGATCGGCGCCACCACGCTGGTCCTGCCGTACAACGACCTCGAGGCGGCCCGCGCGCTCTTCTCGGCGCGAGGAGCCGAGATCGCCGCGCTCATCCTCGAGCCGGTCGTGGGCAACATGGGCGTCGTGCCGCCCGAGCCAGGCTTTCTCGAGGGCCTGCGCGAGATCACCCGGGCGCACGGTGCGCTGCTCGTGTTCGACGAGGTGATGACGGGCTTCCGGCTCGCGCTCGGTGGAGCGCAGGCGCTCTACGGAGTGGCACCGGATCTGAGCTGCTTCGGGAAGATCGTCGGAGGAGGGCTTCCGTTCGGCGTCTACGGAGGCCGCCGCGAGATCATGGAGAAGGTCGCCCCGCTCGGGCCCGTCTACCAGGCCGGAACCCTCAGCGGCAATCCGCTCGCGGTGGCCGCCGGGCGCGCGACGCTCGAGGCGCTCTCGGTGCCCGGCGTCTACGAGGCGCTCGAGCAGCGCAGCGCGCGCCTCGCTGCGGGGCTCGTCGCCGCGAGCGCGAAGACGAGCGTCCCCGTCACCGTGCAGCGCGTGGGATCGATGATCACGCCGTTCTTCACGACGGGGCCCGTCCGGACGTGGACCGATGCCGACCGCGCCGACCGCAAGGCCTTCGGGCGCTGGCACGCGGCCCTCGTGCGCGAGGGCGTGCACTGGCCGCCCGCGCAGTTCGAGGCGGGCTTCGTCTCGCTCGCGCACACCGACGCGATCGTGGACGCGACGCTCGATGCCGCCGCCCGCGCCTTCGCCGAGGTGGGATGATCCCCCAAAGGCCCGTGAATCGTGGGGTTTCCCGTTCCGGGTCCGTTCTTGACCACCCCATGAAGCATGCTACATGGCGCGCGCCACGGGGCCGGAGATGAAGCTCTTCGACCCCACGCACCGCCGAGCCATGAGCCAGGGCCAGCGCCTGGCCCTCGTCGGCACCGAGCTCTCGGTCGCGATCTTCCTCGGACTCTTCGGCGGGCACTGGCTCGACAAGCGCCTCGCCACCCAACCCTGGCTGACCCTGGTCGGGCTCCTCCTCGGCCTCGCGGCCGGCTTCAAGAACCTCTACCGCGTCGCGAAGCGAGAGCAGCAGCGAATCGCGAACCTCACGGGCGCCGACAGCCCCGCGGGCTCGCCCCCCACCGATCCTCCAGGCCCACCCCGATGACCTTCCAGGACCGCATTCCCCTCTACGTCTCGGCCTCCGCGGCGGTGCTCGTCGCCGCGGGGTTCGCCGTGGGCGTGAGCACGGGCCTCGGGGCGCTCGCCGGCGCGGCGGTGGCGATCGCCAACGCGCTCGCGCTGCGGTGGCTGGTGGGGGCCATGCTCAAGGCCGACCCCGCCAAGCGCGCGGGCATGAGCATCACGCTCCTCGCGAAGACGGCCGTCGTCCTCGCTCTGTCGGCCGCGCTCCTCTTTTCCACGCACATCGATCCGGTCGGCTTCGCGATCGGCATTGGCGCGCTGGTCCTGGGCCTCGTCCTGGGCTCCGCTCACCACAACCTCACCGCCGCCCCCGCGCTCTCCTCGGGTGGCGGGGCGGCTCCGACGAAGGGCGAGTGATCCATGCCCGAGCATGAGTCCTGGTTCAGCCTGTATCTCCCCGGCCTCGCGCACCTGATCGAGGGCCTGACCCGCAGCATCAACGTGTCGCTGACGGGCCAGGAAGGCACGTGGCTCAACCACGAGGGCTACGGGCACGGCGGCTCGAGCGTCGACCACGTGGTCACGGCGCTCTTCCTGCTCGTCGTCGTCGGCGGGATGGCGATCAGCGCGGGCGGCAAGCTCAAGGACGCCAAGGCCGCGCTCGTTCCCGAGGAGACGCTCACCGTCCGCACCTTCTTCGAGCTCTTCGTCGGTGCCGTGCTCGGCATGATGGAGCCGATCATGGGGAAGAAGGCGGCGCGCTACTTCCTCCCGCTCATCGGGACCTGCGCGGTGTTCATCTTCTTCTCGAACGCGATGGGGCTCATCCCGGGCTTCATGCCGCCGACCGACTCGCTCAAGACCACCTTCGCGCTCGCGCTCGTGATCTTCGCGGCCACGCACGCCTACGGTCTCAAGGAGAACGGCCTCGGGCACATCAAGCACCTCTTCGGCCCCTGGCTCGGGCCGCTGGGCCTCCCGCTCAACATCTTGATGTTCGGGATCGAGGTGATCGGGCACGTCGCGCGCGTCTTGTCGCTGAGCCTGCGCCTCATGGCGAACATGTTCGGCGACCACATGGTCGTCGGCATCTTCACGCTGCTCGTGCCGTTCCTCGTGCCGGTGCCCTTCCTCATGCTCGGCACCATCGTGGTCCTCGTTCAGACCGCGGTGTTCTGCATCCTCAGCACGGTCTACATCGGGATGGCGATCGAGCACCACGACCACGGCGACGACCACGGCCACGGCGATGCGCACGGGCACGGCGACAAGGCCCACGCGCACTGAGCGCATCCACTCTGCCCGCTTCCCAATGCTGCGGGCGTCAGACAGGTAGCGAAACAACGAACAGGCTCGGAGCGCGCGGACCCGCCAGCAGACAGGGAAGCTGGTCACTCGAGTGACTTGGGGGCGCCGGCGCGGAAGAAGGTTGGAAGGAGACTCTCATGAAGAAGAATCTGCTCGGGCTCGGTACGTTCCTCACCACGATCCTCATGACCGCGACCGCGTTCGCGCAGGAAGTGGGCTCGAACGAGTGGAGCTCGCGTGGCTTGGTCGGCTTCGCGGCGGCCATCGGCATCGGCATCGCGGCGTTCGGCGGCTCGCTCGGCCAGAGCCGCGCAGCCAGCTCGGCGCTCGACGGCATCGCCCGCAACCCCAACGCGGCGGACAAGATGTTCACCCCGATGATCCTCGGCCTCGCTCTCATCGAGTCGCTGGTCATCTACTCGTTCGTGATCTCGATCCTGATCGTTCTCTGGGTCACGGGCTGAGCTCGCGCTCGCCGTCGCTCGAGTCTCTCGAGGCGACGAAGGCCTCGACCCGCGAGGGTCGGGGCCTTTTTTCGTGCGCCCTCCCTGTCTGCGGTGCCTCGGGTCGCGTGGACGCGCCGCGAGTCGCCCCCCATACTCGCGCCATGGACGGCGAGATCCGCACCGAGGCCAGCGACGCTCCCGACGTCGGCACCCGCGAGGCGTTCGAGGCCCTCAAGGCGGACGCGTCTCCGGCGCGTCGCAGCGCCCGTGCGGATCGCCCGCGCTGGCAAGCGATCGCGAAGTTCTTCGTGCTCGTCGGCCTCGGCGCCGCGGTCGTCGCGTGGGGCCTCACGAGCAGCGAGTCGCCGTTCGTCTACTCGGTGATGGTGACCGAGGTCGCGGCCAACCCCGCGTCGTTCGAGGGACGCACGCTGCGCATGGAGGGCCCGCTCCGCGACGGCTCGATCCAGTTCCGTCGCGAGCCGTGCGAGTACCGCTTCGTGCTCGCCCAGGACGAAGGCGGGGTCGATCGCGCGATGAACGTGCGCTTTCCGCAGTGCGTGGTGCCCGACACCTTTCGTGACGGCATGGGCATCACGGTCGTCGTCGAGGGCCACGTGCAGCCAGACGGCTCCTTCCTCGCGAGCCAGGTCATCCCGCGCTGCCCTTCGCGCTACGAGATGGACCAGCGCCAACGGAGCGGCGAGGCCGCGCCTCACGCGATGCCTGGCTCGTGACCGTCCACGGCGTGCCTTGACCCGGGCGTCGATCGCTCGCTAGATCGCGACCGCATGAGCGAGGAGCGCGTCCTGTTCGATCACGAGGCCATCGCGCGCACGATGCGTCGCCTCGCCCTCGAGATCGTGGATGCAACGCGGGGGACCGAGCGCCTGGCGCTCGTCGGCATCCGCCGGGGCGGCGTGCCCATCGCGGGGCGCCTGGCCGCGCTGATCGCGGAGTCCGAGGGCAAGAGCGTGCCGGTGGGCTCGCTCGAGATCGCGCTCTACCGCGACGACGCGGCGACGTCGCTCCCGGATCCGAAGATCGGGCCGAGCCACATCGAGTTCGACGTGAGCGGCCGTGATGTCGTGCTGGTCGACGACGTGCTCCAGACGGGGCGCACGGTGCGGGCGGCGATCGACGGCCTGCTCGACTACGGGCGGCCGCGCCGCATCTGGCTCGCGGTGCTCTTCGACCGCGGCGGCCGCGAGCTTCCCATCGCGGCCGACTTCGTCGGGCGGTCGGTGGACGTGCGGCCCGGCGAGAAGCTGCTGGTCGAGATCGAAGGCCAGAGTGACCGCGCGGTCGTGCGGGGAGCGCCGTGATCCGCATCGCAGACCGACTCGCACCGCTCGCACAGCCCATCGTGGCCGATGGCGCGCGCACGGCGACCGACGCGGCGCTCGGCGGAGTCCTCCCTTTCGAGCCATGAACCTCCAATCGAGGAGCCCATCGGGTATGTCGAGCGCGTCTCTCTCCACGTCGAGCGCCACCCACGCGCCGCGTCACCTCCTCGGCATCCGTGGTCTCTCGCGCGCGGACGTCAGCGCGATCCTCGACCAGGCGGAGGTCTTCTTCGAGGTCTCGCGGCGCCCCATTCGCAAGGTGCCGACGCTGCGCGGCAAGGGCGTCATCAACCTCTTCTTCGAGGCCTCGACGCGAACGCGCACGAGCTTCGAGCTCGCCGGCAAGCGCCTCTCGGCGGACGTCGTGAACATCACGACCTCGACCTCGAGCGTGACCAATGGCGAGACGCTGCTCGACACGGTCAAGACGCTCGAGGCGATGCAGCCAGACGTGATCGTGATCCGCCACGCGAGCTCGGGCGCGCCTCACTACGTCTCGGAGCGCGTCGGTTGCAGCGTCGTCAACGCCGGCGACGGCGCGCACGAGCACCCGACGCAGGCCCTGCTCGACGCGTTCACGATCCGACGCGCGAAGGGCACGCTCGACAAGCTCGTCGTGACCATCTGCGGCGACGTGCTCCACTCGCGCGTCGCACGCAGCAACGCGCTGCTGCTCTCGCTCTTCGGCTGCGAGGTGCGCTTCGTCGGCCCGCGCACGCTCCTTCCGCGCGATCTGGGCGGCTACGACGTGAAGGTCTTCGATCGGCTCGAGCCTGCGCTCGAAGGTGCGGACGTCGTGATGGTCCTCCGCATCCAGCGCGAGCGCCTCGAGGGTGCGCTCCTGCCCTCGCTCCGCGAGTACAGCAAGACCTTCGGAATCGGCCCCCGCACGCTCGCCTACGCGAAGGCGGACGCCATCGTCCTTCACCCGGGCCCCATGAACCGGGGCGTCGAGATTGATCCCGCCGTGGCGGACGGCGAACGTTCTGCCGTCCTCGATCAGGTCGAGGCAGGTGTCGCCGTGCGCATGGCGATCCTCTACCAACTCGCCGGCGAGGGCGGCGACGCGCGATCGGCCACACGCTGAGGGCTCGCTTTGGGACCGGCTCGGAGCCGTCGAGAGGCAGAGGGGCAGCCCCGTCTGGACCTTCGGCGGGCCAGGCGAGCGTCCTGCGCCTGACCATGCTCGCCGAGCGCGCAGACGCGCGGTCGTGCCCTGGGACCATGGCGGGTTGTTCGACGGGCGTGAAGAGTTGAGGCAACCCTCGCGGGATGACCCTGACCGGACTTGATCGGCTCGCGCGCGGGGACGCGGACGTCCTCGCCTCGCTCAAGGGCCGACTCGGCCTCGTCGCGCATCCGGCGAGCGTCGACCGGCGGTTGCGGCACGCGCGCGAGGTGATGCGCGATCGCGGCCTCGACGTCGCTGCGCTCTTCGGGCCCGAGCACGGCTACGGCGGCGAGGCGCAGGACATGATCGGTGTCGAGGACGCGCGCGACCGCGACGGCACACCGATTCACACGCTCTACGGCGAACGCTACGCGGACCTCGCACCGCGGCGCGAGCACCTCGAGGGCCTCGACGTGATCGTCGTCGATCTGCAAGACGTGGGTGCCCGCTACTACACGTTCGTGTGGACGTGCGCGCTGGTGATCGAGGCCGCGAGCCAGTTGGGGATCCGCACGGTCGTCCTCGATCGCCCCAATCCTCTCGGCGGGCTGCGCCTCGAGGGTGCACCGCAGCGGCCTGGCTTCCGTTCGTTCGTCGGGCTCTTCGACGTCCCCGTCCGGCACGGCATGACCCTCGGCGAGCTCGCGCTCTACAGCGCCGCGCAGCTCGGCGTCGATCGGCGCCTCGTCGAGGTCGTGGGCATGGAGGGCTGGGCGCGAGGGATGCGCTTCGAGGATACGGAGCTTCCCTGGGTGCTGCCCTCTCCGAACATGCCGACGTGCGACACCGCGCGCGTGTACCCGGGCGGTTGCCTCCTCGAGGGCACGAACCTCAGCGAGGGGCGTGGCCAGACGCGTCCGTTCGAGATCTTCGGTGCGCCCTGGCTCGACGGCCGCGCGCTGGCGCAGCTCGAGGCCGAGGGCGCGACGTTCCGCGCGCTCACCTTCATCCCGACCTTCCACAAGCACGCCAGAGCGACGTGCGGAGGCGTGCAGGTGCACGTGACCGACGAGGCCCGCTTCCGCCCCTACGAGGCCTACGTGCGCCTCCTCGCGCGCGCTCGCGCGCTCGCGCCGGACACGTTCCGCTGGCGCACGGAGCGCTACGAGTTCGTCGACACGATCCCCGCGATCGATCTGCTGACGGGCGGGCCCGAGGTGCGGGAGGCGATCGACCGCGGCGCGGACCTCGACGCGCTCTTGGACGAAGACCGCCGGCGCGCCGAGGCCTTCCGTGCGACGCGCGCGCCGTTTCTCCTCTACCCCGAAGCCCCGTGAGCGCTCGGTCCGAGGACGAAGGCGGCGGCCTGCGGCCGGCCACGGAGGCGCCGGGGCCGTCCGCGCGAGCCGCGCGTGTGGAGGGGATCGACGTCGCGCGCGGCCTCGCCTCGGCGATCATGATCCAGGGCCACGCCTACGACGGCTGGGTCGATGCGGAGGGCAAGGCCACCGAGGCCTACGCGTTCACCCGCTTGCTCGGCACGCTCCCGCTGCCCTCGTTCCTCCTGCTCTCCGGCGCGGCCCTCGCGCTCCGCGTCGAGGCCGGGATCGCCAAGGGCGAGGACGCGGCGGAGGTGCGGCGCGCGCTCGCCCGGCGCGGCCTCGAGATCGTGGCCATCGGCTACGCCGTGAACACGATCTCGGCGCTCATGGATGGCTGGGAGGGGCCCGAGACGTTCTTCCGCGCAGATGTGCTGCCGCTCATCGGTCTGTGCATCGCGACGCTCGCGATGCTCGGAGTGCGGGGGCCTGCGGCGGCCGGACCCACGATCGATCGTCGGGTGCTGGTGGGCGCGGCCGCGGCGCTGGCGGTGATCCCGATCGCGATCTGTCCGTGGGTCAGCGCGTGGTCACGCAACCTCGAGGGCCCAGCCGGCTGGGCGCTCGGGCTCTTCGTGGACGTGCCGGGGGTGACGAGGATGCCGTTCGTGCCGCTCGCAGGCTGGTGCGGGGCGGGCGTGCTCCTCGGCGCCGTGCTCGCGTGGGCCAACCGCGAGGTGCGAAGCGTCGCGGGCGCCTCGCCGCGCGTGCTCGCTGCGCTGCTCGCCGCGGCCATCGCCATCGCCGTCGCCTTCACGGAGATCACGCGCGTCTGGGTCGAGGCCTCGGGGGTGCCGCTCGACCGAACGCATCCGGCGGTCGTCACCAACGCGATCGAGCTCGCGGCCCGAGGGGTCATCGTGCTCGCGGTCGGCGCGCTGTCGACGCCGCTCCTGCCTCCGCGCGCGCGCGCCGTGCTCCTGCGCCTGGGCCGCGGCTCGCTCGTCGCCTACGTGTTCCACGTGCCGTTCTGCTACGGCGCGCTCGGGCTTCCGATCCGCGGACGGCTCTCGATGCTCGAGGCGACGGGCTTCGTCGTCCTGCTCGAGATCGCGAGCTTCGGCGCCGTCTGGGCCCGCGACACGCTGCGCAGCCGGGCCGCACGCCCCCGGTGACGTCCGCAGCCACGCCACGGCCGCGCTCGGTGGGAGAGGGTCCGCATGGGCCCTCGGGCAACGAGCTCAGGTGCGGGTCGGGCGGCTGGGACCGGCCTGCGCTGCGGACACGTGCTTCTTCACCGTGCGTCGGTCGAGGCCCGTGATCGACGCGACCCTTTCGTAGGTCCGATGACGCCGGTGGAGCTCGGCACAGTAGAGGGCGAGCAAGCGCTCGGCAGGGACATCGCCGCGTGCGATCGCGTCGAGCCAACCCGCGGCGGGCGCCGCGGACGCTTCGGTCTGGCGACATGCGCCCGTCAGCAGAACGCGCCGCACGCACTGCTCGAGCTCGCGCACGTTTCCAGGCCAGCCGTGGGCTGGGCCGAGGTCGCGCTCGATCGCCCGGAGGATCTCGTCCGTGACCTCCGGCGCAGCGGCGCCCAGGATGCGCTCGCAGAGATGCGCCACGAGCGTGTGGAGCTCGCGAGGTTCCTCGTCGAGACGCTCGCGCAGGGTGGGTACGACGACGACGTCGCTCGAGAGGCGGTAGTAGAAATCGTCGCGCAGGAGGCCTTCTCGGCGCAGACGCGTCACGTCGCGATGCGTCGCGGCGATCACCCGCCCGGCGAAGGTCTTTTCGTCCCGGCTGCCGACGGGATGGAACGAGCGCTCCTGGAGGACCCGGAGGAGCTTGATCTGCACCGGGACGGACACCTCGCCGATCTCGTCGAGGAAGACGACGCCGTGCGGCCCCGAGCGCGCGAGGGCGCCCTCGTGCTCGGCGAGCGCGCCGGTGAACGCCCCCTTCGCGTGCCCGAACAGCTCGGACTCGACGAGGCTCTCGGAGAACTCGCTCAGGTTGAGGGCGAGGAAGGTCCCCGTGAAGGCGTGCGTGAAGCGCTCGCGCTTGTCGTCGTAGGGGATGAAGCCGCTCCGGCCGAGCGCCTGTGCGGCAGCTCCTTTGCCGGTGCCCGTCGCGCCGAGGAGGATCGTCGAGAAGTCGTCCATGCGGCCGACGAGGCGCGCCTCGTAGAGGCCGACGTCCCGGGTGATCGCGCCGTTCCAGAGCGACTCGCGCAGGCGTCTCATCGAGGCGCTCCCGCCGAGGAGGCCCCGCGCGATGAAGAAGTAGGCGCGCGCCATCTGAAAGAGCACGCCGACGAGCCGCAGCGCGCGCGGCCGCGCGAAGCCATGGGCCTCGAGCATCGCGAGCATGGGGGGCGCGAAGGTGGCGCGCACCGGTGAGCGGCCCGCCTGCCGCTGCGCGGCGATGTGGGCGTCCATGCCACCGAACCAGCGGTGGAAGACGTCGAAGACGATCGCGTGCTGCACGAGCTCGGCGTCTCGCTCGCGGAATGCGTCGAAGCGCACGGGCTGGCCCCCCCCGAGCGCGTCGAGGCGGCGCCGAACGCGTGCGACGGCGCGCTCGAGGATGTCCTCCTCGCGGCCACCGCGACCCGCGAGCTCGCGATCGACGTGGTCCCGCTCGTCTCCGAACGGGTTGGCGAACGCGGCGCGGGAGACCAGATGAAAGAGCGCCCGGTCGTCGGCGGAGAGGTGCGGGCCACGCATGAACATTCCCTGTACACCGACCATGCATTTCATGTCCATCGTCTGCGCTCGTCTCGTCCCGGAGGCTCGCGCGGCCACGACGCCGGAGTAACCTTCCGCGCTCCATGAGCACCCCCTCGAGCGAGCCCTGGACGATCCGACGCATCGTGCGCTGGAGCGCCGAGGATTTCGGCAAGCGAGGGCTCGACTCGCCGCGCCTCGATGCCGAGCTCCTCGTCGCCCACGCGCTCGGGGTCGACCGCGTGCGGCTCTACATGGATCTCGAGCGCGAGCTCACCGCGGCCGAGCTCCAGTCGGTGCGCGCGCTGGTCCAGCGCCGTCGCAAGCGCGAGCCCGTCGCGTATCTCCTCGGCAGAAAGGAATTCTGGGGGCGGAGCTTCGCGGTCAGCCGCGCGGTGCTCGTGCCGCGGCCCGACACCGAGACGCTCGTCGAGCGCGCGCTGGCGATCCTCACGGGTTCGGACGCGAACGCGGGCGTCGACGTCGTCGCCACGCAGGCCGAGCCGGTCGCGGGGCTCGAGACGCACGTCGAGCCCGAGCGCGAGGAGGCCGAGTCGAGCGACGTCGAGGCCAGCGAGGCCGAGGCGAGCGAGGTCGAGGAGCCGCCGGGGCTCGCGGGCCCAGGCGTCGCACCGCCGGTGCGTCCTGCGGAGCTGCCCGACGCGGGACGCGGGGGCGCGGAGAGCGCGGCGGGGACGAGGCCTGTCCGCGTGCTGGATCTCGGCACCGGCTCGGGCGCCATCGGCCTCACGATCGCGTGCGAAGTCCCCGGATCCTGCGTGACCATCACCGACGTGAGCGCGGCCGCGCTCGAGGTGGCACGCGCGAACCTGACGAGCTTGGCCGTGGGTGATCCGACGCTCCTCGAGCGGGTCCGCGTGCTCGAGGGGGATCTCTTCGCGCCGCTGCCGCGCGAGGATCGCTTCGAGCTGATCGTGAGCAACCCTCCGTACCTGGCCGAGCGCGAGCTCGCGGAGTGCGACGCCGACGTGCGCGAGCACGAGCCGACGCTCGCGCTCGTCGCGGGCCCTCGCGGGGACGAGACCATCGTGCGGCTCCTCGCGGGCGCAGCGCGGGCGCTCGCACCTGGCGGCACCCTGCTGGTCGAGATCGGCTCGACCCAGGGTCCGCACGTGCGCCGGCTCTTCGAGGGGGCGGGCCTCGGGGGCGTGCGCCTGCACCGAGACCTCGGAGGCTGCGATCGCGTGGTCGAGGGGCGTGTCCTCGGTCCACGCGAGCGGCCGACCGGACGTGGTGAGGACGCAGTCGAGCCCTTGCGGGTCGTTCATCCGGAGGACGACGAGCCACCCGTGTCGGGGTAGCCCGAGCTCAGCGGGTTGCGGCCGTCACGGGGGCCGATCGCCTCCGCCCGAGGCGCGCGAAGGCCTCGATGGCGGCGAGCAGGCCCAAGGACAGGAAGAACCAGCGCTCGCGCGGGCGGCGCGCTTCGCCCTCGAGCCCGGTCGGCCCAGGCGGCAGGAGCGCGGGGCCTTCGCC
>JBKDQC010000678.1:0-4451 GCA_046342295.1 Deltaproteobacteria bacterium
GCTCCCGAGGGGCCGATGGAGGACGAGCTCGTCGAGCAAGACGGGCGCGTGACCGTTGCCCGAGGGAAAGGCGGCAAGCGGGCCCTCGCCTGCGCGAGGCTGCTCCGAGTCGCTGGGCCACGCGCGCTCGTCGAGGTCGCGCTCGAGACCGGTCGGACCCACCAGATCCGCGTGCAGCTCGCGCACCGCGGCGCACCGATCGCGGGCGACACGCTCTACGGCGGGACGCTCGCGCCCCGCCTGCTTCTCGCCTCGACGTCCATCACGCTGCCTCATCCAGCGCGCGGCACGCTCACAGTCACCCGAGCGCGCCCAGCGCTCTTCGATCGGTGGGTCGACGGCTCGCTCGGCGCTCTCGAAGCCTGGCACGCGGCGCTCCCCGTCGCGCTCGAGCGCCGTGCAGGCCTGGTCGCGGCCTCGCTCCGCGAGCCGAGCCGGGCGACGACGGCGTTTCGTCTCTTCTCCGAGGGCGGCGACGGTGTGCCCGGTCTCGCCGTCGATGCATACGGTGAGCACCTCGTGGTCCATCTCCACGACTGCGAGCTCTCCGAGGAGGCCATCCTCGACGGGCTCGGCGCTCTCGGCGCGCGCGGCCTGTATCTCAAGCGGCGACCCAAGAAAGCGCAGGATCTCTCGAAGAGAGACCTCGAATCGCATGCCCCGAGCGCGGCCGCGCGCGGAGAGCCCGCGCCCGATCCCCTCGTCGTCCGGGAGCACGGGGTGCCTTACGCGGTGCGGGTCGGAGACGGCATGTCGACCGGCCTCTTCCTCGATCAGCGCGAGAACCGGCGTCGTGTGCGCGAGCGAGCCGCGGGCAAGCGCGTGCTGAACCTCTTCTCCTACACCTGCGCGTTCACGGTGGCGGCGGCCGTCGGAGGCGCCTCGGGCACGGTCTCGATCGACGCCTCGGTCCGCGCGCTCGAGCGGGGCAGGGCGAACCTCGCGCTCTCGGGGCTCGATGGCGCCGCGCATCGCTTCGTCGCCGGTGACGTCTTCGAGCAGCTCTTGCGCCTCGCCAAGCGCGGCGAGAAGTTCGACCTCGTGTGCGTCGACCCGCCGACCTTCTCCACGACGAAGCGCTCTCGCTGGACGAGCGGCAAGGACTGGGTGGCCCTCTTCGCGAAGGTCCTCGCCGTGCTGGATGAACGGGGCGCGGTGCTCGCGACGAGCAACGATCGACGCATGGTCCAGGGCGCCTTCCGCGCGCACGCACGGGCCGGCGCCGCGCAGGCTGCGATCCCGCTCGCACGTTTGGTCGATCTGCCCGCGCCGCTCGACTTCCGCTCAGGTCCCGGTGAGGGCCCGCTCCTCAAGGCGCTCTGGCTCGAGCGCGCCTGAACGGCGCCTGTCCGCTCGATCACCGATCGAAGTACGCGTCGCGATCGAAGTCCCGGTAGGTGTCGTAGAAGACCTCGTACCGAACGACGAAGAAGCCGGAGAGCGCCACCACCACCGCGATCCAGAAGATCACCATGAAGCGGCCGAACGCGCGAAGGGCAGGGTAGGCGGTCGCCAGCGCGAAGGGGGTCAACTGCAGGCCGAGCAGGATCGTCACGTCGCGTCGGATCTCGGGCCACGAGCCGGGCTGCTTCGCATGGTCCGGATCGAGCAGGAAGTTGAAGCCGTACATGACTCCCGTGAGCGAGAAAAGCGCACCGCGGAAGAGCTCGGGGCTTTGCCAGAGGTCGGCGAGGAAGCGCCCGACGCCCACGCAGAGGAACGGGATCACCGGCGCGATGTACCAGCCGTAGGTCCAGTTGCCCGAGCCGAGGCCGATCGCGGCCAGGTAGAAGAGCGGCACGAGGTAGAGCGCCGAGGTGTCGCGGCGAGGGCGCGCGAGCGCGGTCGCGGCCGTCGCGAGCCAGAGGAAGAGGAGCCACCCGCGCCCGATCAGCGTCATGTTGATCATGCCGTCGTCGAAGAAGCGCAGGAAGAGGTTGAAGTGCGTGGGTCGTCCTCCCTGAAGGCGCTGGGTCTCGAGGAAGACGCCCCAGTCGATGATCGCTCCGAACAGCGGGAACAAGGACGCGACCGCCGCGCCGATCACGCCGGCGCGCACGGCCTCGCGGTGCGAACGCTCGCCCACGAAGAGCATGACGAGCCCGGCGACGACGGCGAGCCCCGTGACCTTCGCGAGCATGCACGCGCCTGCGAGGATCGCCGCGATCACCGCGTCCTGCGTCCGTCGACCGTCGTCTCGCCACCGCAGGAACGACAGCACCGCCCCGAGGATCAGCGGCACGAGCACCGCCTCCTCCTTGATGACGCGTCCCTGGATCGCGATCGTGGGGAGCACCGCGTAGAAGAGACCGGCGATCCACGGGGCCGGAGAGCCAGGCTTGCGGCCGTCGAGGCGCCGCGAGAGCGCGATCACCAGCCAGCACGAGAACGTCGAGAGCGCGATCGGCACGAGACGCCCGTGGAGCAGGCGCGCGTGCGACCAGTCGTCCGCGCCGCCGAGCATGGCCGCAGCGCCGACCATCACGTGGAGCAACGGAGGATGCTCGAAGTACGGCTCGATCACGTGCCACTCGACGCCGTGCATGGCGAGGAGGGTCGTCGTCACCGGCTGGCCTCCGTACGAGCCAGGCCACAGCGTCCAGCCGCGCGGCGTTCCGTCGTGCAGGATCGACCAGCCATTCCACAGCGCGAAGAGCTCGTCGCCGTTCTCGAGGTACTGCGGCATCACGTCGTAGTCGAAGAGCCGGTACCCGAGCGCGAGGCCCAACACGACGGTGGTGCCGAGGGCCTCGAGGCGGCGCCGGCGCACGGCGTCTTCGCCGAGGAAGGCCCAGGCCACGAAGAGGCCGAGGCCGAGGGCGACGGTCCACCCGCCCGCCCAGAAGAGGCGGCGGGAGTCTGGCCACGCGCCGCCCGCGCTCGTCAGCGCCTCGCGTGGGATCGGATCGAGCGCGACGTCCTCGCGGCCCCAGAGCAGCTCGAATCGCGTCGCGCGGCCGGGGTTGCGATCGCTCCAGCGCACCTCGAGCCAATGGCGCCCCGGCGGCACGCCCCCGGGTGGGACCGGTGCGCCGTCGACAGTCACCGTATGCCGCCCGCTCCCGCGGACTCCGAGCACGCGGGGCCCATCCGGCGGGACCGCGATGTGCGCGAGGATCACCGCGTCGATCGGCGGCGTCATCGGCGGAGGCAGCCGGTCGTAGCGCCAGTGCTGCACGTAGCGGGCGAGGGGGCGGTGCGCGCTCTCGAAGGCGACGCGATGCTCCACCGTGCGCGTCATCTCGAAATCGGCGTCCTCCGGAGCGGCAGCGGCCGGGTCGCGCGCGCGCCACGAGACCGTGATCGCGTTCGCGAAGAACGAGGCGTCCACGAACCGCGCGACCCCGAGGAGCGAGAGCGCGGTGGCCAGGCCCAGCGAGAGCGCGAGCGCTCTGCGACCGCGCGCATCCGAGAGGCGGGCGGGGGGGGCAGGCGTCTCGGCGGCGCCGTTCGACATGAGGGCCGCGTATACCATGTGGCACCGCCCGGCTCGCCCCGCGCCTCGCGGAGGCCGCCGCCGGGCGATGCGGCCCACGAACGCCGCGCCCTGCGCTCGCTGCGTCGAGGTCACGCTGGTAAGGTCGCGCCGCTCCGATGAAGGACCGCTCGATCTCCTGGGATGCGCTCTTTGCGTTCGTGCTCGCCGCGTTCGCGATGGCGCAGCTCTGGCCTGGCCTCTCGGCGGGGCTCGCGCCCCCGATCTCGTGGGACCACGGCTCGCATCTCGGCAAGGCGATCCTCACGTGGGAGACGATGCCCTCGCTCCGCACCTGGACGGACGCGATCGAGAACGGGGTGCCGCTCAACACCGTCTACACGGCGACCGGGACGTTGCTCATCCTGGCAGTCCGCGTGTTCACGCAGCACCTCGCGTGGACACAGACCTATGCGATCGCGATCGTGATCTTCCGTGTCCTCGTGGCGCTCTCGGTGTACCGGCTCGCCCGCGCGCTCAAGGCCGGCGCCGTCGGCGCGCTCTTCGCGGGCGTGATCTACCTCGCCGACTTCGGCGATCACAGCGAGGGCGGCTGGTTCTACGAGGTCCTCTACGGCGTCTGGCCCATGTCGCTCGCGATGGGGCTCTTCTTCTTCGGTCTCGCCGATCTCCTCGAATTCCTCGACGAAGGGGAGAAGAAGCAGGGCACCCGCGCGATGATCCTGCTCGGGGTGGCGCTCTTCTCACACCAGGCGACCCTGCTCGCCATCGGCAGCGTGCTACCCGCGCTGGTGCTCGCGCGGATGACCACCGTCGGCGTCGAGCTGCGGCGCGACGTCACGCGTCTGCTCCTGGTTCTGCCCATCGCAGGCCTCCTCTCGCTCTGGTGGCTGCTCCCGATGTTCGGGTTCACCGCTTGGCTCGACGACCACGGGCAGCTCTACCACTCGACCCAGGACATCGGCTTCCGCTTCCTCACGGGAGAAGGCGTCCTCCGCGGTGGGCACTTCACCAG
>JBKDQC010000679.1:0-2538 GCA_046342295.1 Deltaproteobacteria bacterium
AGACGAGCCCAGCGCCCGAGACGAGCCCAGCGCCCGAGACGAGCCCAGCGCCCGAGACGAGCCCAGCGCCCGAAGGCGGGCCTGAGGGGTGCTCGGGCGGATGCGCGAGCAGGCGCTTGAGCGCCTCCGTCGCGGCGACGCAGCCCGAACGGAGCGAGAGCGCGGCGCGGTAAGCCTCGATCGCCGCGTCCGGCCGCCGGCTCCGCTCGAGGGCGCGCGCGCGGCGCACCGACAGCTCCGCGCGGAGCACGGGATCCTCTCCGAACGCGCTGGCCGCGCATTCGAGCCACCGCGCGAGATCCGCGTCGCCCGCGCCCGCCCAATCGGCGCGCACCAACTCCTTCAGCGCGAGCAGGTTGCGCCGATCGAGCTCATGGGCTTGTTCATAGGCGCTTCGGGCCTCGGCCCTTCGGGAGAGACCGTCCTCGAGCACGGCCCCCTTGGCCACCCAGAGCGCCGCGCGCTGTGCCGGTTCGGCCAGCAGACGCGCTTCGGCGTCGAAGAGCGGCAGCGCCTCCTCGCGATCGCCGAGCGCGAGCAGGAGTCTGCGGAGACCTCGGACGGCCGTCAGGAAGGAGGGGGCCGCGGCGACCGCCTGGCGGAGGAGATCGACCGCGCGGCCGTGCTAGCCCCGTTCTTCCACGGCGATCACGGCGGCGGCGCACAGGGCGCGCGCGCGCCGGCCCGGCTCGCTCGCCCGCGAGGCACGGTCGAGCGCTTCTTCGAGGCCTGCGTGCGTGGTGTCGGTGCGTGGAGGTTCCGTCGCAGCGTTGGGCGCACGCTCGCGGGGTGGCGTCGCCGGTTGCGCGGGGAACGCGCGTGACGTGGCCCGCCGGGGCAGCGACGAAGGAGTCGGCTTGGGAAGGGCCGGCTTGGGCAGGCTCGGCGGGAGAGAGATGGCCGAGCTCGAGGCGCCAGCGCCAGGAGCCGCAGGCGCCTCGAGGAGCGCGTCGAGGTCCTGGTCGAGCCCGCGCGGGTCGGGGGCCTCGTCGCGGACGTGGGCCTCCTCGATCTCCTCGAGGACGACCTCCATGGTCGGGTCGCGGCGCTCCGAGCTCATGCGTCGATGATGCCCCGATCGGCGCGGCGCACGAAGCGATTCCGAGCGCGCGCGCCGTGGTCTGCGCTCAGGCGACGCGGTCGAGCGCGAGGTCCTTCAGTTGGTCACGGAGCTTCTGCTTCGCGCGGGCCTCGAGCTGCCGCGCGCGCTCGCGCGAGACCCCGAGCGTGCGACCGATCGCGGCGAGGGAGGCCTCTTCGTCCTGCATGAATCGCCGCTCGAGGATGTACCGCTCGCGCGGATCGAGCGCGCCGAGCGCCCACGCCAGACGCCGATTCGTCTCCGCCGTCGATTCCTCCTCGGCCAGCGCGGTCTCGGGGCCCGGGTCGCCGGCGTCGAGCGTCTCGAGCAACGTGGGGCCCGAGTCCGAGGCGACCGTCGCGTCGAGGGAGACATCCTTGGCGTCGAGGCGGCGCAGCATCTCGCCCATGCGCTCCTCGGTCGTGCCGAAGCGTTCGGCCAGGAGCGCGTTGCGCGCGGCCGCATCGCCCGCGAGGTTGCTTGCGCGCGCGCGCTCCCGTCGCAGCCGGAAGAAGAGCTTGCTCCTCATGGGCCCCGTTCCTCCGCCCACGAGGCTCGAGGCGCGCACGACGAGGTCGAGGATGAGCGCGCGGACCCAGTGGCTCGCGTACGTGACGAAGCGTGTGCCTCGGTGCGGGTCGAACTTTTGGACGGCGATCATCAGGCCGAGGTTTCCCTCCGCGATCAGGTCGCCGAGCCGGATGGCGTAGCGTCGGTACTTGAGCGCCATCGAGACCACGAAGCGCAGGTTCGCCCGCACCAGCCGATCTCGAGCGTCCTCGTCGCCCGCCGCGGCGGCCACCGCGAGCGCGTGCTCCTGCTCGCGATCGAGGAGGGGGATGCGTCGCACGTCCTCGATGTACCGGGACAGGCCAGTGTCGTCCGAGCTCCACGCCATCGTCGTCACCTCCAAAGAGGACGTAACGTTACGGCATGTTGAAGCGTGGTCAGACTGGAGGATCAGGCAGGGGTGCGCCGTCTTCCGTGGCCCTTGGCGAGAGACAACGCGACGAGGCCGCCTCCTTCCCGGGGGCGGCCTCGAGCTCGATTGCTCTCGCGTGGGCTTAGGCCGAGAACGACGAGCCGCACCCGCAGGTGCTCTTGGCGTTCGGGTTCTGGAACTTGAACCCAGCGCCGTGGAGGCTCTCGACGTAGTCGATCTCCACGCCCTCGAGGTACTGGAAGCTCATCATGTCCACGTACATCGCGATGCCGTGCGACTCGAACTTCTGGTCGAGGTCCGAGATCTCGTCCTCGAAGAAGAGATCGTAGCTGAAGCCGGAGCAGCCCCCGCCGATGACGCGGACGCGGAGACCCTGCTCCCCGAGACCTTCGGCGGCGCGGAACTCGCGGACCTTCTCGGCGGCCTTCGTGGTGAGGTGGAGCCCGGTCCGCTCGGAGGTCTCACCGGAGGTCGGGGCGGGCGGGTGCGCGTGGGCGTGCTCGGTCGTGGTCTC
>JBKDQC010000680.1:0-4238 GCA_046342295.1 Deltaproteobacteria bacterium
GCTCACGGTCACCGGCGAGCGGGGCATGTTCCACGTCGACTACCTCACGCAGGATCTCTCCTTCTCCGAGAACGCCGACGCGGCGCCGAGCGGAGGGACGGAGATGAGCGTGCTCCGCGGCGTGAGCGAGGGCTCGATGACCAAGCTCCTCGTGCGGAAGGTCGAGCCCCTCCGCACGGAGCTCGAGACCTTCCTCGCGGCGGTCGAGGGCGGCGACGCCTCGAGGCTCGTGTCGCCGGAGGACGGCACGCGGGCCCTCGAGCTCGCCACCGCGATCGTCGAGGCGGCCGATCGCGCCGAGCCCGTCCACGTGCGCCGCGGAACAGGCGCGTCGTGAGCCTGGCGCACGATTTCGCGGCGCGCGTCGAGGCGCGCACCCTGCGCATCGCGGTCGTCGGGCTCGGCTACGTCGGTCTCCCGGTCGCGGCGACCTTCGCAGCGGCGGGCTTCCCCGTCGTCGGCGTCGAGCGGGACGCCGCGCGCGCGGCCGCCATCGCGCGCGGGCAATGCCCGATCGGGGGAGACGAGCCTGGCCTCGCCGCGCGGATCGCCGACACCGTGGCGGCGGGCAGGCTCACCGCGACGGCGGCCCCAGAGGTCCTCGGCGACTCCGAGGTGGTGCTCGTGTGCGTCGAGACGCCGATCGAGAGCGAGCGGCGACCCGCGTACCGCGCGCTCGAGCGCGCGGCCAAGACCATCGGCGCCCACGCCAAGCCCGGCGCGCTGGTGATCGTGGAGTCGACGCTCTCCCCGGGCACGATGCACCGGCGCGTGCGCGGCTGGCTCGAAGAGGGCGGACGGCGCGTGGGCGTGGACCTCGCGATGGGACACTGCCCCGAGCGCGTGATGCCAGGGCGTCTGCTCGCGAACCTCCGCACGATGAGCCGCGTCTGCGGGGGAGACTGCGAAGCCACCGCGCGGGCGATGAAGTCGCTCTACGCGACCATCGTCGCGGCGGAGCTCGACGAGGCCTCGTGCGTCGTGGCCGAGCTCACCAAGACCGCCGAGAACGCCTACCGCGACGTGGGCATCGCGTTCGCGAACGAGCTTGCGCGCGTCTGCGAAGACGCCGGCGCGGACTTCCTCGAGGTCCGCGGTCTCGTGAACAAGAGCCCGGGCCGCAACGTGCTCCTCGCGGGCCTCGGGGTGGGGGGGCATTGCATCCCCAAAGATCCGTGGCTGCTCGCGGCGGCGATGGAGCGCGGCGAACCGCTGGTCCTCGTGCCGGCGGCTCGCGCGGTCAACGACGGCATGCCGCTGCACGTCTCGAGGCTCGTCGAAGACGCGCTCGTCGCGCTGGACCGCGACCTGTCCGGGGCGCGGGTCGCGGTGCTCGGCTTCTCCTACCTCGAAGAGAGCGACGACGAGCGCAACAGCCCGAGCGAGGCGCTCGTCACGGCGCTCACCGCATGCGGCGCGGAGGTGCGCGTGCACGATCCCTTCATCGCGCGCTTCGCGATCGACTTGGACGACGTGCTGCGCGGCGTCGACGCGATCGTGATCGCCGTGGCCCACCGCGCCTACCGGGAGCTCGACTGGCGACGCGTGCGGAGCCTCGTCCGGACGCCCGCGCTGATCGACACGCGCTTCGTCATCTCGCCCGAGCTCGCGGAGGGTCACGGCTTCACGTTCCGCGGCGTCGGGCGCGGCCGGGGCGGGTGACGCATACGGGGAGCAACGCAGCCGGCAGGGACGCGATGGAGGCCTTGGGCCGATCCACTCTGGACTGGGCTCCTCAACGGTAGTGCGGGACCCAGCCCGCCTGATCCTCGAAGAGGCGGACGGCGTGGATCATCCGCGCCTCGCCGAGAAAGAAGCGGTGGTGCCGCCCCCGCGGCACGACGAGGAAGTCACCCGGGTGCAGCACGACGCGCATCCAGCGGTCGTCGCTCGAGCGGATGTCGAAGACGCCCTCGCCCGCGAGGACATAGCGGACCTCGTCGTCGGTGTGGAGATGCTCGCGGTCGAACTTCGCGCAGATCGCGTCGAGCCCCTCGGTGGCAGGCGAGAGGCGCACTTCGTCGCGGGCGCGGTAGCCCCGATCGGCCATCAGCGCGTCGATCGAAGCCTGCCAGCCCTCGGTCGGCACGAACCCGCTCGGCACGCCTTCTCGCTCGAGCTCCGCCGCCTCGATCGGCGCACCCTCGCGTCGCCCCGTCTCGCCCTCGATCAGCCAGCTTGCACGCATCGGGTCCCCTCCGCCTCGCGCACGCCCAGCCGGCGCAGCGCGATCGCCGCCTCGAAGACGTAGTCGAGACACTCGGCCGTGGTCTTGGCCTTCTGCCAGCTCTCGCCCCACACGTAGACGCCGTGGCGCCGCACGAGCACCGCGCTCGTCTTCGGGAACGCGTCGATCGCGGCCCCGAGCGCGTCGGCGAGGTCGCACTCGTGCGCGGTGTTCTCGAGGATCGGGACGACGAGCTCGTCGTGGTAGCCGTGCCCGGGCACTCCCTTGATCATCTCGAGGTGCGACGCACGAAACACCGGCTCGTCCGTCAGGAGCGTCGCGCACATCGCGTGCATCGAGTGGCTGTGGAGCACCGCGCCCGCGCCGCGCTTGCGGAACGCGTGGAGAAAGAGCGGCGCGCAGGCGCTGAGCGAGAGGCCTGGGTCGCGCGGGCGCTCGAGGACGGCGCCCTCCACGTCGAGCACGAAGAGATCCTCTGGCGCGACGAGCTCCTTCTGCACACCGCTCGGAGCCATGAGGATGCGCTCGCCGTCCTTGATCGAGATCCCGCCGCCGGTGCCGCTCACCCACCCGAGCGCGTGAAAGCGCCGGGCGAGCTCACAGATCACCTCGCGCGGGCGCGTACCGTCGCGCAGGATCGCGTCGCCTTCGCGGAGCTCGTGCATGGGCGGACGCTGCCCGAGCGCCCGAGCCCAGGCAAGTGCCAGCTCGGTGGCGCGCGCTATCCTCGCCGCCGTGTACAAGCTCTCGCCCGATCTGGTGCCTCCCGCGACGGCGCTCGAGCGCCTCCCCGAGGAGTGGAGCGCGCAGCTCGAGCAGTGGGGCGAGCCGACGTACCGAGGCAAGCAGGTCTTCGAGTGGCTGCATCGCAGAGGCGTGCTGGCGCCGGATGCGATGACGAACCTCCCGAGATCGCTGCGCGAGCGTCTGGCCGACGATCTCGCGCTCGACGCAGCGATCTCCGTGAGCTCGGTGCACGACTCGGAGGACGGCACGAAGAAGCTCCTGCTCGCGACCCACGACGGTCGCACGAGCGAGGCGGTGCTCATCCCGCTGCCCGCGGCCGAGCGGGGTGATCTCTACGCAGCCGAAGATCCGATGGGTGACGACGTGGCCGAGGCGGGGCCCACCGTGCCGGTCACGCAGTGCATCTCGACGCAGATCGGTTGCGCGATGGGCTGCGTGTTCTGTGCGTCGGGCCTCGCGGGCTTGAAGCGCCACATGAGCGCCGGCGAGATCGTCGGTCAGGTGATCCAGGGGCGCGCGCACACGGCGCCGGGTCACCGCCTCCGCAACGTTGTCTTCATGGGCATGGGCGAGCCGCTCCACAACTACGCGGCCGTGGCCCGCGCGCTCACGCTGCTCACGCACCCCGACGGCATCGCGCTCAGCAAGCGCCGCGTGACGCTCTCCACGTCGGGTCTCGTGCCCGAGATCGATCGGCTCGGCCGAGACTTCGGCGGGGAGGTGCAGCTCGCCGTGTCGCTGCACTCGCCCGACGACGCGCAGCGGAGCGAGATCATGCCGATCAACAAGAAGCATCCGCTGCCCGAGCTCATGGAGGCGCTGCGCCGCTACCCGCTCCCCACGCGCCGCCGCATCACCATCGAGTACACGCTCATCCACGGCTTCAACGCGAGCCCGACCGACGCGAGGAAGCTCGCGGAGCTGCTGCGGGGCCTGCCCGTGAAGGTGAACCTCATCCCGCTCAACCGCGTCGAGGGCAACCCGCTCGAGCCGCCGGGCTGGGACGACGTCGACGCGTTTCAGGCCGTGCTCCGCGATCGGGGCGTGGCGAACTTCGTCCGCCGCCGCAAAGGCGACGACATCGCCGCCGCGTGCGGCCAGCTCGCGCTCCGCAACGAGCCGAAGAAGATTCGGGTCGCCCTCCCCCAGCTCCGGAGCCGCTGAGAGCACGTGGCACTCGGATGGATCGATGCGGGTGACACGGGCTCGAATCGGCGGGAGGGAGGCTCTCGCCGATTCACTCGGCGAGAGGGAGGTGCGCCGGGCAGGCGCAACAGACAGGAGGTGGACGACCAAACCCGGG
>JBKDQC010000681.1:0-21186 GCA_046342295.1 Deltaproteobacteria bacterium
CCTGCGCGAGCGCATCGCCGAGGCGGAGCCCGACCCCGAGCTCCTCGACGAGCTCGCCGCGCGCGCGCGGGCGCTCCGGAGCCCGCGCGTGATCCTCCGCTCGAGCACGAACGCCGAGGACCTGCCCGGCTGGAGCGGCGCGGGCCTCTACGACTCGATCGCCGCCGATGCGACCGATCGGGCCGACCTCGCGCGCGCTCTCTGCGCGGTGTGGGCGAGCGTGTACACGCTGCGCGCCTTCGACGAGCGCGAGCTCGCGGGCGTCGATCACGACGCGGTCGCGATGGCGGTGCTCGTGCAGCCCTTCCTCGCCGAGGTGCGCGCGATGGGCGTGGTCATCACCGAGAACCCGCACTCCTCGCGCAGGCGCGGCTACCTCGTCGACCTCGAGCCGCGCGGGAGCAGCGTGACCGCGACGGTCGATGCCCGGCCCGAGGAGTGGCTCCTCTACCTCCACACCGCGCCCGAGCTCGTCAGCCGCTCGACCCTCTCGGAGCAGACGTTGCTCGACGGCGTGAGCGCGCTCCGGCTGCGCGATCAGCTCACCCGCCTGCACGACGGCATGCTCGCTCGGTGGCGGGCCCGCGACCCGAGCGTCGAGGTGACCTCGGTCGACGCGGAGCTCGCGCTCGACGCGCAGCGGAGCGCGGTGTTCCTGCAGGCGCGCCCCTACGTCCGGAGGCGTTGAGCCGCGCCCGCGCCGCGCGCCTCAGGAGGGCGCGAGCGCGTAGAGCCGGTCGCGCATCTCGCGCGGTGCGAGGCGAGCGAGTCTCCGTCGGGAGCCGTCGCGCAGCACGAGAGTGACCCCCGCGCTGTCGAGCTCGCGCATGCCCGAACGCTCGACGCGGAGGATGTCGTGGCGGAGCACCGACCAGGGGCCGCCGAGGCGTCGACTGCCACGGAGCTCGCGCTCGCCGAGCTCGAGCTCGCCGACCCACGCCCAGCAGAAGAACGCATAGCCCACGCAGCCCACGAAGAAGGCGGCGCACGGCCCGATCGCGCCGGTGAAGTGATCGACGACCAGCAACCATGTGCCGGGCACGAGCACGAAGGTGCCCAGCGCGAGCGCGACCCACGCCGTGCGCGGGAAGGAAGCGTAGGTGCCGCGTGCGGGCTGGGTCGCGCGCCCCGCCCCGCCCCGCCTCGCCTCGCGCTCCGCGAGCGGAACGCGCGCCTCCCGCTCGAGGATCGCCAGCGCGCCCGCAGCGCCCGGCTCGTGCGCGCGCCCGAGCCAGAGCGGCACCTTCGCCTCGATCACCGTCCCGCGACCGTCGTCCACGCGCACGTCGTGGATGCTCGTGCCCTTGTGGGCCGTGCCGTGCTCGACCGAGACCGTGAGCGCGTCGGCCCAGCGGATGTCCAGCGTCTGCCCGCGATCGACCGCGCGGATCCCCTGGTCGTCGACCTCGATCCGCACGCCGACCCGACGCGCCAGCGCGCCGGCCGCGACGAAGAGGCCGGTCCCCGCCGCGAAGGCCGCGAGCCCTGCGAGGATCCCGAGGCCGCCGAGGCCGAAGAGGCCGAACGCCGCGCACAGAAGCCCGATCGCCGGCAGGGACACCACGCCGACGACGACGTTGCTGTGGGTGTTGTTCGATCGGAACGAGTGCATGCGACGATGCTACGAGCGGCGCGGCGCGAGCTACCTCTCTCGACCGTAGTCCGTACGAATTGTACCCCGGATGGTAACGGGAGCCTCTCACGGTCGCGATGCATTCCTGAGGAGGGCTCTCATCGGGCGGTGCGGGGCGTCAACGAGCGCCGTCCGACGGTCTCGTGGGCTCGCAAGAGGGGCGTTCGCTCAAGGGCGCCGAGAAGGCGCGCCTTCCGATCCTGCAGTGAC
Organism: Deltaproteobacteria bacterium; assembly: GCA_046342295.1. Lineage (GTDB taxonomy): Bacteria > Myxococcota_A > Polyangia > Polyangiales > Sandaracinaceae > JAFLCL01. The sequence goes on from JBKDQC010000681.1 coordinate 1,844, forward strand.
GGCCTCGTGACGCGACGTGCCCGCCTCTCCGATGGAGGGGCGGGCACATGCGTCACTGTCAGCGAGCGGAGCGGGGGCCCTGCGCAGGGGCGGCGGCGTCCGGACCCGGCGGGCCGCCCGGCCCCTCCAGGCCCATCAACGCGGACCGATGCGACGGATCCGCTGGTTGTCGGTGTCGGCGACGTAGAGCGCCCCGTCGGGCCCGACGACGAGCCCGTTCGGGCCGCGGAAGAGCGCGGAGGCGAGCGGGCCGTCCGCCCAGCCCGCGGTCGAGCCGGCGATCGTGCGGGTCGTGCCGTCGGCCTCGACCGCGCGGATCGCGTCGTTGCCGCTGTCCGCGGCGTAGAGCGTTGCCCACGGCGCGACCGTGAGGCCCTTGATCCAGTCGAAGCGCGCGGTGCTTCCGGCGCCGTCCACGAAGCCGGTGTTGCCGAAGTTTCCGCAGCTTCCCGCGAGCCGGTCGACGCGTGTGTCGGTCACGCGGCGCACGCAGGAGTCCTGCCCTGCGACGAGCACGCCGTCGGCCGCGAGGGCCAGACCCCACGGGTAGTAGAACGAGCCAGGTCGGGCGGCGTCGGCAAAGCCAGGCACGGTCGCGACGCCCGCGTGTGTCGTGACGCTGCCGTCGGGCGCGACCCGCCGCAGCGTGTGGTTGTTGCCATCGACCACCCAGAGCGTGCCGGTCGCGTCGAGGGCGATCTGGCGGGGTCGATCGAAGCGCGCAGTCGCGGAATCCCCATCGACGGTGCCAGAGCGGCCGCAGAGGCCCGCGTAGGTCGACACCACACCAGCCACGACGCGCTTGATGCACGAGTCGTCCGAGTCCGAGACGAGCCAGCTCCCATCGGACGCGATCGCGAGAGCGTACGGACCGCGCAGGGTGCCGGTGAGCGCGACCGTGCTGACCGAGCCCGTCGTGCTGACGCGCCGCACGCGGCCGCTGCCCCGGTCGAGGACGAGCAAGGCGCCATCCGCCTCGAAGGCGAGCCCCGTCGGATCGGAGAAGGTCGCGCTCGCCGCCGGGCCATCGGCCGTTCCGCGCGTGCCGGATCCGGCGACGGTGGAGACGACGGCCCACGCCGACTCGTCCGCAGGCACCAACACGGCGTCCGGCGCGGACGGCGCTGCATCGGTCGGACCGAGCGCCGCGTCGCGCTCGGTGGCCAGGAACGCGTCGGTGGCCGAGAACGCGTCGGTGGCCGAGAACGCGTCGGCTCCTTCCATCATGCCGGCGTCCTCGGGTGACGTGCGGGCATCGAGGGTCGCGGCGTCGCCGCGCACGACGGCGGCGTCTGCGTCCATGGTCTCGCGACCTCCGCAGCCCGCAGACAGCAGCGCCACGGAAGTGACGACGGCCTTCATCCACTGGTTCTCGTTCATCGCTCCTCCGAATCGGCAGGGTGGTCAGCGGCAGACGCCGCTGCGGCACACGCTCGGATCCTCGCAGGCCTCGCCGAGCTCGCGCAGGCCCACGCAGGTCCCGGTGCCGAGCACGTCGCAGCTCGCGTCCGGCCCGCAGTTGGCGACGAAGCGCAAGTCCTCGAAGCACCGCTGGCCCTCGGCCACCACAGGCAGCGAGCTCGCCGGGGCCTCGCAGGTGCCTTCGTCGCCGCAGTCGCTGCCCGTCGCGCAGAGCTGGAAGGATCGGGGCGAGAAGTTGCAGGACTCGCCGGTGGCGGCGACCGCGCGGCAGGTGCCGACCGCGTCGGGGGTGCTCGGCAGCCAGCAGCTCGAGCCCACGTCCGGGCGGTCGAAACAGCAGAACGCCCGCAGCGGATCGCAGGTGCCGTAGAGGCCCGCGCCCACGCCATCCTCGAGGCGACGGCACGGATCGCCCGGCTGGCCCTCACGGCGGAACATGCGCCGCTGCGTCTCGCCGCCGACCGGTGGCACGAACGCGAAGCAGGTGCTGTCGGTCAGCGCGGCGGCCATCTCGTCGCCGCAGCTCGCCGTCTCGAGCGCCTCGAGGCAGGAGGCATACGCGTCCGCGACGAATTCCACGCGCCCCGCGCTCACCTCCGAGATCCAGCTCCCGAAGGGCCGGATCGCGTACGCCTCCGCGAGCACGGCGCGGCACTCCGCTTCGGTGAAGTCGGCGTCCTCCGGAGGCAGACGCGAACGAAACGCGGCGAGGGACCACTCGTCAGCGCCGTCGTTGCGGATCGGCGCGAAGATCACGTCGCGGTCGGCGGCATCACAACACCGGAACGCCGCGGCGCACGTCGCCGCCGCGACGTCGACGACGAAGGTCTCGAGGCGGGGGGTGGTCGGAGCGCCTGGCGCGGCCGAGCCGGCGGCGCAGAAGGTCCGGCAGCTCCGATCCGAGCCCGGGGCGTCCTGACCCGGGGCATCGGGGGCCTCCGGACGCCTGGCATCGTCGGTGGTGGGCGCGTCGAGCAAGAGCGCATCGACGTCTACACCTGCGTCGGGCTCGCCCGCCGCGTCGGCGCGGTCGCGCGCCGTCGGAGTGCAGGCCGCCAGCAAGACGACGAAGCTCGAGGTGGCTCGGAGCGCGCGCGACCTGGTTCTCATGGACGTTCCTCCGCCCCGCCTGGTGCGGAAGCGTCCGAGCGATAGCGCGCCGTCGGGGATTGATTAGCCTCGTTCTTGCAATGCGTCGTTGCGCAAACCGCAACGATCGGGCCCTCACCAGGGCACGGTCTCACCAAGGCACGGGGCGGTAGTCCTTGAGAAAGAGCCCCCATGGGTGCTCGCCCGTGAGGAAGCCATCGAAGATCGGCGCGACGATGCGGGCGGCGCCATCGACCGAGTCGAGCGGCGGATGGAAGCCGTGCACCTCCTGCTTCCGCGCCGCGATCTCCAAGGGGTCCTCGTCCGTGATCCAGCCAGTGTCCACGCTGTTCATGTGGATGCCGTCCTTCACGTAGTCCGCCGCGCTCGTGCGGGTGAGCATGTTGAGCGCGGCCTTGGCCATGTTCGTGTGCGGGTGCCGGTCGGTCTTGTGCTCCCGGTAGAACTGCCCCTCCATCGCCGACACGTTGACGATGTGCTTGTCGCGGGTGGGCACGCGGAGCATCAGGGACTTGAGGCGCGCGTCGAGGACGAAGGGCGCGATCGCGTTGACGAGCTGGACCTCGAGCAGCTCCACCGTGGGCACCTCGTCGAGGGCCAGGCGCCAGCTGTTGCGCCCGCGGAGGTCGACCTGCTGGAGGTCCTGGTCGAGTCGCCCCTCCGGAAAGAGGTGCAGCGGGTCGCGCCGGTCGTCGTCGGTGAGCGCCACCTGAGAGAGCTGCGCGGAGGCCACGAGCCCCACGGGCAACGCCTCGTGCGCCCGCAAGAGCGTGCGGTCCGCGCCGGCACGCAGGGCCTCGTGGGATGCGAGGAGCGGCCGAAGGTGCGACGGAACCTCCGCGCGCGCCTCGAGGTCCACGAGGTGCCGGTAGAAGCCCGGCGGCCGGCGCACGGTCTGGCACGCATTGTTGAGGAGGAAGTCGAGCCGGTCGCGGGTGCGCACCACGTGCGCGGCGAAGGCCTCCACGCTCGGGGTGTGCCGCAGATCCAGGCCATGGATCTCGAGCCGATCACGCCAGGCCTCGAAGTCCTCTTCGCGCCCGTAGCGCTGCGCTGCATCGTGCGGAAAGCGAGTCGTCACGAGGACGTGACATCCCGCGCGAAGCAGCTTGATCGCGGCGTGGTAGCCGATCTTCACGCGCGCGCCCGTCACGATGGCGACGCGGCCCGCGAGATCCGCGCTCTGGTGGCGCTTCTGCCAGTTGAGCTCGGCGCAGCCCGGGCACATCTGGTCGTAGAAGGCGTGCACCTCCGTGAACGGCGCCTTGCACACGTAGCACTTGCGCGCGCGCCGAGTGCGCGCGCCCTCGTCCGCTCCGTCGCCCTCGGCAGCGCGCGGCTCGGCCGACGCGGCCTCGTCGACCTCCTCCTCGGGCGGGCGGAGCCCTCCGCCAGCCAGGGCCGGGGCGGGCGGAGGCATCGCGGGCGGCGTCGGAAATACGCTCGCGCGGCGCAAGGCGCGGATCCCCGTCTGCGCGAGCAGCGCCTCGTCGGCGCGCTGCGCCGCGTCTCGCTCGCGCCTGCGCAGCGCCTTGAGGAGCTTCTTGATCTCCTGCCGGTCGGGCCGGCTCACGTGCCCTGCGGCGATCAAGAGCTCGCGGCGCGTGGGCTCGTCGAGCACGGCGAGCACGCCGCGGTCTCGCTGCACCTCTTGGAGCACCTCGAGCGCGTCGAGGAGCCGGCGCCGCGTCGCTTCGTCGCGCTCGAGGGGCGTCTCGCTCGCTCGGGTGCGGAGTTCGTCGTCGTCGCTCACGGCAACCGGAAGCTCAGGTCGAAGGCGCCCTCGGCGCCCGTCTCGTCGTCGCGCAAGCGCACGCCCGTCGCGGTCCACTCGAAGGCAGGGTCCGTGTCGACGGCGGTGGTCTCGAGGTCGTACGCGACCGTGCCGGGAGGCCAGGTCGGGTCGGTGGAGCGACCGTAGCCTCCGGTGCCCGCGCCGTAGAGCACCCGCGTGCCGCACGTGATGTTCCAGCGAACGTCGAGCGCCGGGTTCTGGGCGACGACCGACGACTCCGAGTAGGTGCACACATCGCCGGCGCTCGCGACGGCACCGGCCGCCGAGGTCACCGTGAGCACGCCGCTCCGCAGCGTCGCTCCCACCGCCTGGGCCGGGCCGGCGGTGCGCATCGTCGTCGGCGTGAGAGCGGCGTTCCTCGAGAGACCGAGGTCGTAGACGACCGGTGCGCCCGCGGAGTAGAGCCCGACGTGGACGTCGTACACGCCGGGCCCGAGGGAGCCCTCGACCATCGGGTTCAGTCCATCGCTGTCGTCGTTGCAGAGCACGCCCATGGGCCCCCGAACGACGAGCGTGAGGTCGGCATCACCGCGCGCCATGACGCGCACTTGCTGGGCTTCCGAGACCCGGAAGCGGAGGTTGGGGGAGCTCGAGATGCGACCGCGGCAGAGCGGCCCGAATCTCAACGCGTCGTCCGGTCCACCTGCGACGCCTTGGAAGATCAACGGGTCCGGCGAATCGGGTCGAAGCTCGACGACCTGCCCCGCCACCTCCTCCGGCAGCCGCGGCCCACCGCCCAGCACCGCGCTCCCCGCCGGGGGCGGAAGGATCGGCGTCGGCGGCGGCGGAGTGAAGCAACATCCCGACATCACCGAGACGAGAAGCAGGACCTCGCGGCGCATGGAGCGGAAGCTACCGTGCCCACGAAGAACTTGCTCGCGTGTTCGGAGAAGTCCGCGGGTGTTTCCTCCCCCGGACGACCCCGTCGTCGAGCGCGTCAGCGCCAGCTGCCCGCGACAGTGAGCGCGCCCTCGCTCGGGACGTCGAGCACCCGGTTCGGGCCCGACTCCCAGAGCACGTTCCCCGCGCTCGAGCGCCGCACAAGCTTCCATTCGACGCGACCTGCGGGCAGTCGTGCGCGGCCCGACCACGAGGACGCCGCGCGCGACAACGAGAGCCCGGCGTTTGGATTCCATCCGCCGAGGACCGGTACGTTGCCGACCACGAGGAGGGTCTCTCCGGAGTTCGCAGGGGACGAGACATCGAAGGAGACCTGGGACGATGGGGCCTCGCAGGTGAGGGCGACACGGGACGGCGTGCAGGGGTGGATCCAGATCTCGGCGCAGGTCTCGGTCGTGCGGTGGTTCGGGTACCAGTGCAGCTCCTCTTGGCTGCCGGCCCGGGTGAGGAAGGCTTCGCCAGGGCGGAGCAAGCGGGCGGTCGCCACATCCCCGAGGCCGTAGGCAGCGCCGCCGCCCAGGGAAGCAGGGCGCTGGACCGAGCCGCGCCGAGCCCAGGCCGCCAGGAGTGGTGCGCGCTCGAGGGAGAGCACGAGGCTCTCGGCCGCATCGCCGATCGCGTGCCACCCGGAGCCCGAGGGGGCCCCGGTGCTCGCCTCGGCCGAGAGGTCGCGCCCCTCGAGGCACAGGTAGACCTGCTTGAATGGCGCATGGGGCGGCTGGACGAGCCAGGCCCACGAGCCGCCGACCGCGGTCGTGCCGTCGTGCCGGTGGGGGTAGGCTCCGTGCACGTCATCGGCGACGTAGGGGACCTGGTTGTACCCGGGCCCGAACGAGTGAGACATCAACGTGTCGAACGGGGCCGGCGCATCCATCGCACGCAGGGCCGAAACACCCTCGGGATCACCAACGGTCCGACGACCGTCCGCAAAATTCGTCACGGCGGCCGGCGCTTCGGCGATCATCGCGTCGGCCTCGCGGACCGGGAACGCGAAATGAACGCCCCAGCCGTCCGCCCAGCCCACGGGCCGCACCCAGACCGGGGTCGGCGTGCTGCCGCCGAGCTCGACCCCGGCAGGCGGAAGCCATCGCGCGATGCGGTCGCCCTGCGCATCGGGCGACCACGTCGCCGTGAACCTGTTGCCCCCGACGACGATTTCCAGCGTGTCGCCGGAGATCGGCAGCGCTCGGTCGAGTCGGAAGACGACCTCGCTCCCAGCCTCGCGGCGTGAGAGGGTCGCGACCAGCGGGGGCCGCCTCTCGGACCAGCTCCCGAAGGCGATGGACGCGTTGCTCTGGCCATCGCCGTAGGGGCGCAGCTCGCTGCCGAAGAACTGTGCGGGCACGGCAATGACGGCGTCGAGCACCGTCTCGTCGGCCCATGCTTCGTTGAGGGCCGCAGAGACGGCGTTGGCGTACACGGCCTCCGGAGACCACCGACCGGGATCGACCCCGCCCCACGGCGACGCCGGGCCCGCGCCCCCGGCCCAAGGAAGCTCAGGGATGGCCACCTCGAGCTCGCCGTCCGCCTTGGCCCAGTCCACGGCGAAGAAGCGCTGGGTCTCGAGGACCTCGGGCGCGGCGCATCCGGACGCCACCGAGAATGCGAAGGAGAGGACGGCTGCACCCGCCCGTGTGCGGGAGACGTTCGTGAGCATGGCGAGGAGCTAGCCGACCGCCGGCCAGCGGGCTGTCGACGACTCGCCATCGGCTCACGCACCCGCCGCGCTCGTTCGAGGCACGCGTGCGGATGGGAACGACCTATCCACGGGGGGCGCCCGACCGCGTAGGATCTCCTCATGTGGGTCGACGTCGATGCAGCCGAGGCGCCCGCGTTCGGTCTCGCAGACGAGCTTGCAGAAGGCGAGCACCGCTGGCACGCGCACCGCAAGCACCAGCTTCTCTTCATCAGCAAGGGGCTCGTGTCGGTCGACACGAGGCACGCGAGCTGGTCGCTGCCGACCTACCGCGCGGCCTGGATCCCCGCGGATCTCGAGCACCGGGTGCGCGTGCGCGCGCCGTCGTCTCTTCGAACCGTCTACTTCCATGCCGACGTGCGGGAGCCGGACGGCGAGTGCGCCGTGTTCACCGTGCCGCCGCTGGTGCGTGAGATGTGCGTGTTCGCGCAACGCTGGGGCCCGGCGCGATCCGTCGACGACGCGCTCGCGAACGGATTCTTCCGGACGCTCGAGCTCCTCGCGGCGGAGGCCCGCTCGTCGCGGTTGCCGCTGTCGTTGCTCGAGCCTCGGACGCGCGAAGTGCGCACGGCCCTCCGGAATCTCGAGTCCGCGCTCGCGAGCCCTCCGGAGCTCGCTGATCTCGCGCGCGCCGCAGGCACCTCGGAGCGCACCCTCGAGCGACGTCTTCGCGACGAGCTCGGTCTGAGCTTTCGCGATCTCGTCGCGCGGCTGCGCATGATCCGAGCATCCGAGCAGCTCTGCGATCCCGCGGTGCGCCCGACCCAGCTCGCCTACGAGCTCGGCTATGCGAGCCCGTCGGCGTTCAGCCACGCCTTCAAGAGCGTGTGCGGCGAGACTCCGACCGCCTACGCGAAGCGCGTGCGCGCCGGACGCGGCTGAACGAAAGCTCCGAGCGCGACCGTGCCGCAGGTTCAGTCAGAGCAGGCCGGAGATGTGGCTGTTGCGTCCAGCGAAGGAGACGCGCTCGGTCGAGTAGACGAAGTCGTGCCGCTGCGCATGGAGGTTCACGCCTGGCTTGGACGCCTCGACGTACTCGCTCTTCGTCATGCCCTCGAAGCTCGTCGGGCGCGCCACGAGCAACGGTACGCGACCGTTCTTCAAGAGCTCGTCCGCCACCGATCCGAGGATCCACCGCTCGAGCCCTCGGCGCCCGTGCGTCCCGACGACGACGAGGTGAGCGTCGACGTCGAACGCGACTTGCTCGATCGCGCCCGCGACGCTCTGCGCGAGGCGTACGTGGTAGACGATCTGGCGGTCGAAGCCCTCGCCGCGCGCCGCCTCGGGGAGGCTCTGGGCCACGAGCGACGCCTTGAGGCGCTGGAACGCGGCCTCCATGAGCGCCTCGTCACGCTCGAGGTTACCCGCCCGCGTCGGGTCCGCGTCGACCACGACGTGGGTCAGGTGCAGCTCGCCCGAGGGCGCGGCGCCCAGCACGTGCAAGCCGTGCAGGAGGGCATGTGACGAGGCGTCGCTGAAATCAGTCCCGACGACGATCCGGTAGGTCATGGCGATCGCTCTCTCAGCCCTTGAGACGGCTGTGCAGGAGGTCGGCCAGCGCCGCGCAGGCGTCGACCGTGGTGAAGATCCCCACCACCTTGTGGTTCGAGATCACGACGGCCGAGCCGTACTTCTTCTCCGCCATCTCCCCTACGACCTCGTCGAGCGGAGCTTCGGGAGCGACTGTGTAGACCTCGGTGCTCATCGCGTCCTCGACCTTCACGCGGCGGGGATCGACGTCCTTCAGGGTCTCGACGAGCGCGAGGTCGCGCTGCGTGAGCATGCCGACGAGCTGGCCGCCGTGGAGGACCGGCAGGTGCCGGATGCGGTGCTGGCGGAGCACGTCGTGCGCGTGCGCGAGGGTCTGCTCGGCCCCGATCGAGTGCGGGGCGCTGGTCATGTACTTCTGGATGGTGGGGATCGCTTTGGCCATGGCTGCTCCTTCCCCAGCCCTCGAGCAACGCGTGTGCCGCACCGATCCGGCGGGAAATGGCGGCTTCGAGCGCACGTCGGCGCAAGACGTGCGCAGCGCCCCCACGAGGCGCGCAGGAGCGGCGCGAGTCGCCTGCCCGACAAGCCCGGCGTGCAAGCGGGGCTGGGGCCCCGTGCGGAGCGTTCACGTCAGCGAACGGAGGGCGGGTACCTCAGAACTTTCCCGTCACCGACAGGAAGGTCATCTTGTCGTTCGTCTCGCGCAGCCGGGCGCTCAGGATCCGCACGAAGTTCCAGAGGATCTCGTAGGCGAGATCCGTGTCGAGGAAGAGCAGATCCTCGAGGGCCTCCTTCGTCAGCACGAGGAGCCGGCAGTGCTCGTGGACCCGCGCATCCGCCGAGCGCGGGAAGTCGTCGATGAGGCTCATCTCACCGAAGGCCGCGCCGGCGCCGAGCACCGCGAGCGCCTCCTCGCCCATGCCCGAGACCTCCCGCGAGATCCGGACCTTGCCCTCGAGGATGAAGTAGAGCTTGTCGCCGACCTCCCCCTCGCGGAACACGACGTCACCGAGGCGGAAGCTCTCCTCGTTGCAGATGGCCGCGATGCGCTCGAGGCCCTCCTTGCCGATGCCGCGAAAGAGCTCGACCTTGCCGAGCGCCTCGACGACGCTCGAGGGGACCAGGCTCCGCACGACGGCGCTCTGCGCTTCGCTCACGGCGCCATGGTAGCGGCTTGTTCCTGGCCCCCACAAGAAAGGAGGCCTCCGCGATCGGGGGCGGCGCCCGATGGGCGCGTGCGAGGCGGCGGAGCGGCCGGTATCCTGCGACCCTTCCCACGGAGACGCGCATGCAGAGCTTCGACGTCGTGATCATGGGCGGCGGCCTCGCCGGACAGACCCTGGCCCTCCACCTCCGCAAGCAGATGCCCGAGATCTCGCTCGCCGTCGTCGAGCCGACGGTGCGCCCCCTGCCCGACGCTTGTCACAAGGTGGGCGAGTCGTCGGTCGAGATCGGCGCGCATTTCTTCGACACCGTGTGCGGCCTGCGCGAGTACCTGCTCGAGCACCAGCTCATCAAGAACGGCCTGCGCTACTTCACGGGCGACACGCAGGGACCGCTCGCGAACCGCCGCGAGATCGGACCGAGCGAGCACCCGGTGCTGCCGAGCTACCAGCTCGACCGAGGCAAGCTCGAGAACGACCTGCGCCAGTTCGTGACCGACGCGGGCGCCACGCTCTTCGAGGGCTTCTCCACCTACCGGGTGGATCTCGCGGAGCCCGGGAGCGAAGCGCGTCACCTCGTGCACATCGCGGCCAAGGGCAAGAAGGAGGTCCTCGACTGCCGCTGGGTGATCGACGCCTCGGGGCGGCACCGCATCCTCCAGAAGAAGCTCGGCCTCACGCGCGACAGCGGCCACACCCACAGCTCCGCGTGGTTCCGCATCCCGCGACGCTTCTACGTGAAGGAGCTCGTGCCCGAGAGCGACACCGCCTGGCATGCGCGCGACGTCGACGACAACCGCTGGCTCTCCACCTGCCACCTCATGGGCAAGGGCTATTGGGTCTGGCTCATCCCGCTCTCGAGCGGCCTGCACTCGATCGGCATCGTCGCGGGCGAGGAGCACCACCCGCTCGACACCTACGGCACCAAGCAGAAGGCGCTCGCGTGGCTCGCCGAGCACGAGCCCGTCCTCTTCGAGAAGATCAAGGACGAGCCGATGGAGGACTTCCTCTTCCTCAAGAAGTTCGCCTACACGAGCGAGCGCGTGTTCTCGCGGGAGCAGCGCTGGTGCTGCGTCGGCGAGGCCGGCGTCTTCGTCGACCCCCTCTACTCGCCCGGCTCGGATCTGATCTCGCTCGCGAACTGCCTCGCGACCGAGATCGTGCGTGCGGATCTCGTGACGAGGGAGCCGTTCGAGCGGCAGGCGCTGCGCGAGAAGCAGTCCAACGACTTCTTCCTCGGCTTCACCGAGGTCACCACGAGCACCTTCCGCGGCCACAGCCACATCAACGGCTCGCCCGCCGTGCTCCCCGCCAAGCTCTACTGGGACAACTTCCACTACTGGTCGTTCATCTGTCAGTACTTCTTCAACCAGATCTACAAAGTCGCGCCGGAGGAGCACGCGAAGTTCCGCAAGCTCCACATCCAGTTCTACGAGCTGAACCTCAAGGCGCAGTCGGTGCTCAAGACCTGGGCGCACATGGAGCCGGGCTCGAGCCGCGGTGACTTCGTGCCGCTGCCGCAGTTCCCCTCGGCGCTCGCGGATCTGCACCTCGACCTCCAGAACCGTCGCGGCCCCGACGAGACCTTCGAGGTCATGAGCAGGAATTACGACAACGCCAAGGCCGTGGTGCGCGAGCTCGTGCTCCGCGCGCTCAAGGCGGTGGGGCCCGATCGGGCCGCGCTGTTCGCCGACAAGACGGGCCTGCGCGCGTGGGACTTCCTCGCGTGGGAGGCGCCGGAGCAGGAGCTGCGCTTCGTCTACGACGAGCACAAGGAGCGCAGGAACGAGCTCCGCCGCCAGGTCCATCGCATCCCGCGCGACATGGAGCGCTGCCTCGGCAAGGCCGAGAACGACGGCGCCGGACCGACGATGCGCGAGCTCGTCGCGCTCGCGTACACGGTTCAGACCGCCGCGCGCATGGCGGCTTCTCCGGCGGAGTGACCCTCGGCGCGGGGGCGGCGCTCGACCTCGGCGCGGCGGGGGGTGTAGCTTGGGAGCTCAGGAGGTCGCGATGCTGTCGTTGCGCTCGATCCTCGGAGTCACGCTCGGGAGCGCCGCGCTCTCGCTTCCGCTCGCGCTCGGATGCGGCGAGGCCGAGCCCGCGCCGATGCACACCATCACCTTCGTCGCGCACTCGGACCCGGGCGAGCCGCTCGCAGGCGTGCAGATCAGCACGACGACGAACGGGAGCCCCGCGGTGCTCGGAACGACCGACGCGACGGGAACGTGGGTGCACCGCATGCGCGCGCCCTACGGCACGGTGCTGCCGTTGAGCGCCACTTGCCCGCCCGGCCATCGCCCCGCCGAGCTCGCGCCCACGATCCGCTTCGACCCGATCCGCAGCCTCGACCCCGCGATCGCCGCGCGCGGCATCGAACACTCGATCCAATGCCGGCCGACGGAGCGCGACGTGGTCGTCGTCGTCCGCGCCTCGGGCCCGCCGCTCGTGACCGGGATCCCCGTGCTCGTCGACGGGCGGCAGGTCTCGCAGCTCGATCCGGGCGGGGTCGCCCACGTCGCCCTGCGCTACGAGCCCCACACCGCGCACCGGATCGAGCTCGCCGCCGGCTCGATCAGCCCGCTTCTGCGACCGGCGCAGCCCGCCCACGACGTGACGATCCCCGACCAGGACGCCTTCCTCAGCGTGGAGCAGTCCTTCGCCCTCGAGGCGCCGCCGACGAAGGTGCGTCGGCCCGGCCCTCGCCCCGCCGCCCCTGGCCCCGCGCGCCGGCCCGTGCCGGTCCGCATCGACGCCAGGCGGTAGGAGCACCCGAGGCCGAAGAACGTTCGGCCCACCGTCGTAGCAGGGTGTTGCCTCCGAAGAATATTCGGACTGGAGCCACAGAACAGAACGAAGTGAGGCGAAACAGCCAAACGGTCGAACTTCATTCTTGCGCAACGCGTCATCGCCCCGTACAAACGCCCACGTTCGGGTGAGCGGACGATGACGCGCGACAAGGACAACGAGGGCCGGGAGCTCAAGCTCGACGCGAGTGACCGCGCGCTCCTCGACGCGATCCAGAACGACTGCAAGCAGTCGCTCGCCGAGCTGGGCCAGCAGGTGGGGCTCTCGGCGCCCTCGGTGCTCGAGCGCATGCGCAAGCTCGAGGAGGCGGGCCTCGTGCGCGGCTACCACGCGCACCTCGATGGCCGCCGGCTGGGCCTCGACATCGGCGCCTTCATCGGGGTGGGGATCGACCACCCCAAGCGCATCGCGGCCTTCGAGAAGGAGCTCGCGCAGATCGGCGACGTGCTCGAGTGCCACCACGTGACGGGCCGTCACACGCTGATGCTCAAGGTGCGCACCGAGAACACGGAGTCGTTGCACCGGCTCATCCAGCAGCTGCGCGAGCTGCCCGGGGTCGCGCGCACCGAGACGATGATCGTCCTCGCGACGCAGATGGAGCGCACCACGCTGCCCATCCCCGCGAGCGACGACAGGCCAGCGAAGAGGAGACGGAGTTGACCCGACACGCCACGAGGGCGCTGCCTCTCGACGCGGACGCGCGCACGCGCGCGGAGCGCGAGGGGCTCTACCGGCCCGACACCGAGAAGGACGCGTGCGGCGTCGGCTTCGTCGCGAGCGCGCGCGGCGAGTGCTCGCACCGCATCATCTCGCTCGCGCTCTCGGTCCTCGAGAACCTCGAGCATCGCGGCGCACAGGCGAGCGACCCGACGACGGGTGACGGCGCCGGGATCCTCCTCCAGATCCCGCACGAGCTCTACGCCGAGGACTGCGCGCGGCTCGGCTTCGCGATCGGGGCGCCCAACACGTACGGCGTCGGCATGCTCTTTCTTCCGAGAGAGGAAGAGGCCCGCGCGGCGATCCTCGCGCTCGTCGAGCGCATCGTCGAAGAAGAGGGGCAGCTGCTGCTCGGCGTGCGACCGGTGCCGATCCAGCACGAGGTCGCGGGCGTCTCGGCGCGCCGCGAGGAGCCGGCGACGGTCCAGATCTTCATCGGCCCGGGCGCGCTGCCCGCCGACGACCTCGCGCTCGACCGCAAGCTCTACGTGATCCGCAAGCGCGTCGAGCGCGCCGTGCTCGGCGCCGCGGACAGCAAGGCGCGCAACCTCCGGCGCGGGGACTACCCCTACTTCGCGTCCCTCTCGACGCGCACCGTCGTCTACAAGGGCCTGCTCACGCCCGAGCAGCTGAGCCGCTACTACCTCGACCTCGCGGATCCGCGCGCGGTCACCTCGCACGCGGTGGTGCACCAGCGCTTCAGCACGAACACCTTCCCGAGCTGGACGCGCGCGCATCCCTACCGCCGCGTCGCGCACAACGGCGAGATCAACACGCTCCGCGGAAACGTCGCGTGGATGGCGGGGCGCGAGCCCGTGCTGGTCGCGCCAGTCTTCGGCGAGGACGTCCAGAAGCTCGTGCCCGTCATCGACACGGCCGGCTCGGACTCGGCCCAGTTCGACGACGTGCTCGAGCTCCTCGTGCACACGGGCCGCTCGCTGCCGCACGCGCTGATGATGATGATCCCCGAGGCGTGGGAGAAAGACGCGGCGATGCCCGCCGACACGCGGGACTTCTACGCCTACCACGCGTGCGTGATGGAGCCGTGGGACGGCCCCGCGTGCATCGCGTTCTCGGACGGTCGCCTCGTGGGCGCGACGCTCGACCGCAACGGCTTGCGCCCAGCGCGCTACGCAACGACCCGGGATGGCCTCGTCGTCCTCGCCTCGGAGTCGGGCGTGCTGCCGCTCGAGCCCGCCGAGATCGTGCACCGGGGGCGCCTGCGGCCCGGTCGCATGTTCGTCGTCGACACGGTCGCGGGCCGCATCGTCGACGACGCGGAGCTCAAGTCGAAGATCGCCTCCCGCAGGCCCTACGGCCGCTGGGTGGCGCAGAACCTGGTGAAGCTCTCCGAGCTCAGCGCCCCGCCCGGATCGCGCCCGCCGCCGATCGACGCCGCGACGCTCTCGCGCTGGCAGCGCGCGTTCGGCTACACGGAGGAGGAGCTCGAGAAGGTGCTCTTCCCGATGGCTGAGACGGGCGAGGAGGCGATCGGCTCGATGGGCAACGACGCCGCGCTCGCGTGCCTGTCGGAGGAGCCGCAGCTCCTCTATGCGTACTTCCGGCAGCTCTTCGCGCAGGTGACGAACCCGCCGATCGACCCGCTGCGCGAGGCGCTCGTGATGTCGCTCGTGCAGCGCCTCGGCCCCGAGTCGAACCTCTTCTCGGAGAGCCCGGCGCACGCCCACAAGCTGGAAGTCGAGAGCCCCGTCCTCACCGAGGACGACCTCGTGCGCATCCAGACGCTCGCGCAGACCGAGGGTGGGCTCGCGGTCGAGACGATCGGCTGCACGGTCAGCCGCGCGCGCATCGAGGCCGCGCTCGAGGGCGGCGGCTTCGCGGGCGAGGAGCCGGAGGCCGTGCTCGAGGTGGTGCTCGGAGAGGTCGCGGCGCGCGCGGAGGCTGCCGTCCGCCGTGGCGCGAGCTTGCTCGTGCTCTCGGACCGCGGCGTGACCGACGAGACGATGCCCGTACCGATGCTGCTCGCGCTCGGCGTGGTGCATGCGCACCTCGTCGCGCGGGGCCTTCGCCAGGGCTGCGGCTTGATCGTCGACACCTGCGAGGCCCGCGAGCCGCACCACGTGGCCCTGCTCGTGGGCTTCGGCGCGGGGGCGGTGCACCCCTACCTCGGCTTCGAGACCTTGCGCGCCGCGTGCGCGCGCGGCGAGCTCGAGCTCGCCTACGAGAAGGCCGCGGCGAACTACAAGAAGGCGCTCGAGAAGAGCCTCCTCAAGATCATGTCGAAGATGGGCATCTCGACGGTGCAGTCGTACCGCGGCGCCCGCATCTTCGAGGCGATCGGCCTCTCCGAGGAGCTCGTGAAGCGATACTTCGGAGGGGTCGCGACGCACCTCGGGGGTCTGGATCTCACCGACGTCCTGCGTGAGGCTGCGCTCCGGCACCGGAGCGCGCTCGCGGCGGCGGGGCGGTCGGCCTCGGGCCGAGGTGCAGGCGAGCTCCCGGTGCTCGAGGGGACGGGTCGGTTCCGCGCGCGAGAGCGTGGGGAGAAGCACGCGTGGGGCGCCGCGGGGATCGGGCTCCTCCAGCACGCGGTGCGCTCGGGCGACTACACGAAGTTCAAGGCATTCACGCGCCGCGCGGACGAGGACGCCGCGCGCGCGCTCGTGCGCGGCCTCCTCGAGCTCGTCCCCGCCGAGCAGCCGATCTCGCTCGAGGAGGTCGAGCCTGCGCACGAGATCGTGCGCCGCTTCCGCACGGGCGCGATGAGCTTCGGCTCGATCTCGAAGGAGGCGCACGAGACGCTCGCGGTCGCGATGAACCGGCTCGGCGCCGCGTCGAACACGGGCGAGGGCGGAGAAGACCCCTCACGCTGGAGCCTCGACGACAACGGCGACACCAAGCGCTCGAGCATCAAGCAGATCGCGAGCGGCCGCTTCGGCGTGACCATCGAGTACCTCGCGCAGGCCGACGAGCTGCAGATCAAGATCGCCCAGGGCGCCAAGCCCGGCGAAGGCGGGCAGCTGCCCGGGGCCAAGGTCGACGCGCACATCGCCCGGACCCGCCACTCGACGGCGGGCGTGGGGCTCATCTCACCGCCGCCGCACCACGACATCTATTCGATCGAAGACCTGGCGCAGCTCGTCTACGATCTCAAGAACGCGAACCCGGGCGCGCGGGTGAGCGTGAAGCTCGTCGCCGAGTCGGGCGTGGGCACGGTGGCGGCGGGGGTGGCGAAGGCCAAGGCCGATCACATCCTCGTCTCGGGGGATTCCGGCGGCACGGGCGCCGCGCCGCTGACGTCGATCAAGCATGCGGGAATCCCCTGGGAGATCGGCCTCGCCGAGACCCAGCAGGTGCTCTCGCTCAACGGCCTCCGCGACCGCGTGCGCCTCGAGACCGATGGGCAGCTCAAGACCGGGCGCGACGTGGTGATCGCCGCGCTCCTCGGCGCAGAGGAATTCGGCTTCGGCACGATCGCGCTCGTGACGATGGGCTGCGTGCTCATGCGGGTGTGTCACCTCAACACCTGCCCCGTGGGCATCGCCACGCAGGACCCTCGCCTGCGCGCGCGCTTCCGCGGCGAGCCCGAGCACGTGATCAATTTCTTCGCGTTCCTCGCGGAGGAAGTCCGCGAGCTCATGGCGAGCCTCGGCTTCCGCACCTTCGACGAGATGGTCGGGCGCGCCGACCGCCTCCGCAAGAGAGCCGACCTGCGCGAGGGCAAGGCGGCGAAGCTCGACGTCTCGCGCCTGCTCCACGTACCTGCGGAGGAGCACGCCGGCGCCCCTCGTCACCGCACCTCGATGCAAGACCACGAGCTCGAGCTCGCGCTCGACACCGTGCTGCTCGAGCAGGCACGGCCGGCGCTCGAGCGCGGTGAAGCGGTCGAGATCGAGATGCCGATCCGCAACGTGCACCGTGCCACCTGCACGATGCTGAGCCACGCGGTGGCCGAGAGACATGGAGACCGAGGCCTGCCCGACGGCACGATCCGCATCCGCTTCGAGGGCTCCGCCGGCCAGAGCTTCGGAGCGTTCCTGGCGCGCGGGATCGACGTCACGCTCGTCGGAGATGCGAACGACGGCGCGGGCAAGGGCCTCTCGGGGGGGCGGATCGTCGTGTTCCCACCCGAGATCCCCGGATACGTCGCCGAGGCGAACGTGATCGTCGGCAACGTCGCGCTCTACGGCGCGACGAGCGGCGAGATGTTTCTCCGTGGTCAGGCCGGAGAGCGCTTCGCCGTGCGCAACTCGGGCGCGACGGCGGTCGTCGAGGGCGTGGGCGATCACGGCTGCGAGTACATGACGGGGGGTCGGGTCGTCGTCCTCGGCACGATCGGCCGCAACTTCGCGGCGGGCATGAGCGGCGGGATCGCCTACGTGCTCGCGCCGGGCGCCGACGGCTCGATCGAGCGCTTCCTCAACCGCGACAGCGTCGAGCTCGAGCCGATGCTCGCCGAAGACCTTCAGCTCGTGCGCCAGCTCGTGCACCGGCACCACCAGCGCACGATGAGCCCGCTCGCGTGGAGCGTGCTCTCGGGGTGGAAGCAACAGTCTCGACGCTTCGTGAAGGTGATGCCCACCGAGTACAAGAAGGCGCTCGCGCGGATCGCCCCGACGGGCGCGCCGCCCTCGCGCGTGTCGCTGAGCCCGACCTCGAACGTGCTCCAGGGGAGAACGCGCTGATGGGAAAGCCGACGGGATTTCTGGAGCTCGACCGCGTCGAGCCGTGCGAGCGACCGGTCGAGGAGCGGGTGCGCGACTTCCGCGAGGTCGGTGTGCGGCTGCCGGTGCTCGAGGCGCGCGCCCAGGCGAGCCGCTGCATGGACTGCGGTGTGCCCTTCTGCCACTCGCAGGCCGCGCTCGCGGGCACGGAGATGAGCGGTGCGGGCTGCCCTCTCGGCAACGTGATCCCGGAGTTCAACGAGCACGTCTACCGCGGCCGCTTCGCGCAAGCCGCGCGCACCCTCGAGCGCACGAACAATTTCCCCGAGGTCACCGGCCGCGTGTGCCCCGCGCCGTGCGAGAAGTCGTGCGTGCTCGAGCTCTCGGGGCAGCCCGTCACGATCGAGGCGATCGAGAGGGCGATCGCCGACGAGGACTTCGAGAAGAACGGTCGCTTCGTGCCGCGGCCCGCGGCGGTGCGCACGGGGCGGCGCGTCGCGATCGTGGGCTCGGGGCCCGCAGGCCTCGCGGCGGCGCAAGAGCTCGCGCGCGAGGGCCACGGCGTGACCGTCTTCGAGAAGAGCGAGCGCCTCGGCGGTCTCCTCCGCTTCGGCATCCCGGACTTCAAGCTCGACAAAGTCTGGATCGATCGGCGCCTCGCGCAGATGGAGGCCGAGGGCGTGGTGTTCCGCACGGGCGTCGAGATCGGCCGGCACATGACGCTCTCCGAGCTCGGCCGGGATCACGACGCGGTGATCCTCGCGATTGGCGCGGAGGTCCCGCGGGCCTTGAGCGTCCCGGGGAGCGAGCTCGCGGGCGTGCACCCCGCGATGGCCTACCTCGCGGCGAGCAACCGCAGCGTCGCGACCGGCGCGCCCACGCCGCTCGACGCGAAGGGCAAGCGCGTGATCGTGATCGGCGGCGGCGACACGGGCTCGGACTGCATCGGGACGGCCGTGCGACAGGGCGCCATCGACGTGCTGAACCTCGAGCTCTTCCCCGAGCCGCCGCACGAGCGCACGAGCGAGATGCCCTGGCCGAGCTGGCCGCCGATCCTGCGCACCTCGAGCTCCCACGACGAAGCCGCGCAGACCTTCGGTGGCGACGTGCGCCGCTTCGCGCTCGAGACGACACGGCTCCTCGACGACGGCCGAGGCCAGGTGCGCGGCCTCGAGGCGAGGCGGGTCGAGGTGCAGCTCGATGCGCGCGGCGCACGCCGGATCGTGCCCGTCGAGGGGGCCGAGCCCGTGCGCTTCGAGGCCGACCTCGTGCTCCTCGCGATGGGCTTCACGGGCGCGCATGCCGCGCCGCTCGGCGTGGGCCTGGATGCCCGCGGCAACGTGGCGGCGAGCGGTCACGCCACCTCGATCTCGAACGTCTTCGTGGGCGGCGATGCGCGGCGCGGTCAGTCGCTCGTCGTGTGGGCGATCCGCGAAGGGCGCGAGTGCGCCACGGTCGTCTCCGCGGCGCTCGCCACGAAGGCCCGTCACGCGGCCTGAGCGCACGTGGCACTCGGATGGATCGATGCGGGTGCCACGGGCTCGCATCGGCGGGAGGGAGGCTCTCGCCGATTCACTCGGCGAGAGGGAGGGGCTGCGGCCAGACCCTCCGACAAG
>JBKDQC010000682.1:0-5929 GCA_046342295.1 Deltaproteobacteria bacterium
GCTCCCGAGGAGCCGCGCCGGGTCGATGCAGGCGGCGCAAGACACGGTCGAGCAGCACGATGGAGCGGTCCGCTCGCAGCGCGTCGAGCTCGGCGCCGGTGAGCGCGCGCGGGCCGTTCGGCCCGAACGCGACCAGCGCGAGGTCGTGGTCGCCCTCGTGGTCCTCTTCCTCGCGACGGCCAACGCAACGGAGAGCGGCTCGACCTCGAACGCGTCGAGCAGCCGGGCCATCGGACCACGCTGGCCGCGCCACGACTCGACGATCACGACGGTCGGTACCGTGATGCGGTCGCCGCGCCGCTTCGCTGCGTTGACGATCGTGGCTCTCGCGCGGTGATCGCCACGCTCGAGCGCCACGAGCACACCGGTGTCGAGCGTCAGTCCGCGCACACGAAGGCGAGCTCGCGCTCAGCGGATTCGATGTCGTCGGTCGTGAGGGGACCACCCGCGCCAGAGTCCGCCCACGCCTCGTACTCAGCCCACGCGGCGTTTCGCTCCGCCTCCGAGGGCGCGCGCCTCGACGGCCGAGGGAACGGGGACCACGGGGCGCGAGGGCGATGCGACGGGCAGCTTGCGGGCGGGCTCGCTCACGAAGGAAGCGGTAGCACGGGCCGCCGTCTCGGACCTTGGTCGCACTCGGTCGACGAGCTCGCGCCACACGGGCGTCTCCCCCACCTGTCACCCCCACCTGGGCGGGGAGGAAGGTGAACTCGGCCTCGACCGCGGACCGCATCTCGTCGGTGGTATCGTGGAGTCGTGGCGAGCCATCGCCGCGGTGACGTGGCCGGTGATCCCCGTCCGCGCCCGCCTGCGACTGCGGCTTGGTCAGGGCAGCGTCAGGCCGCGACAACCGAAGATGGTGAACTGCGCCGGCAAGCTCGCGCTGCCCGAGCCTCCGGGGGCGGTGAGACCGCGGCAGAGCATGCCGTTCGCCTCCGCGCGCATGGCCTGGCAGAAGACGTTGCCGCGGATGGTCGGGTCGCCTGAGGTGCTATCGCGGAAGAACTCGACCGCCGTGACCTGGCAGGGCTGCGAGGGCGACGGCGGCAGGCCACCGGCGAGACCCGTGTACTCGTTGTCCTCGACGAAGCGCACGGTACCCGAGAGCGCGGAGCCACCGGTGCGAGGAACCGTGATGTCTTGGAACCCGACGGCGTAGCCGGTCACGTGCTGCAACTCGAAGTCGAGGATTCGCTGACCCGCCATCTCGGTGACGGTACAGGTGATGTCGGCCCCCATCTCGCCTTCGAAGCTGTCGATGAAGCGGTCCACGCCCTCTGAGCAGCCCATCGAGCAGTCACTTGGAGCGGTGGCGGGGTCGGGACACCGCATCTTCCAAGACATCTGGCCGTAGAGCCGGACGACCGGAGCATCGAGGGCCGCATCGAGCGTCGCATCGGGGGGACCCGCGTCATCTTCTGCCGTCCCGCCGCAGCCAGCCATGGTCAGCGTGCAAGCGAGGGCGAGGAGGCGGTTGGCTTTCATTCCGACATCGTGCCCGACGATCTGCCGGGGTGGCTACGACGAGACGTTCGAGGTTCACGGGCGCGCGCGCCCGCCATGCCCCATCTGGAGATCGAGCCGCGCGGCCTTTGAGCACATCGTCGCCCGCCTGGCGCGGTCACGACCCGAGCCTGATCGTCTCGTACCACTCGACCCTCTCGCCGTCGGGCGTGTTGTCTTCCACCGGGCCCGTGATGGTCCGCGTTCCCCGCTCGAGGACGACCTCGAGCGCGATGTCGCGCGCGTCGTCGGGAACGATCAGGTAGAGCGACTTGAAGCCCGACGACTCCGGGCTGAGGAGGCTCGCGTACGCAGCCGCGCACACGTCGTTCGGGTCGTCGTTCGGCAGCGTGAAGACCAGGTAGCGAGACGGGGGCAACCGCTCGAACGGGTGCTCGCGCGCGGGGGTGACCGTGCACGGCTGGTTCGTGAGCGCGGAGTACTCGGCGCGCAGGCGCTCGGCGATGTCTCCGCTGGGGCCCGACAGGTGCCGGACCCGAGCTCCACCCACGAGCCTCCGGTGGTCTGTGTAGGACGCGCTCGGCTCGAAGAGCAGGACGCCCTCGCGGTCGTCGACGAGCTGGAGCCCGTCGGGGCTCGACGCATACCGGAAGGAGAAGGTGCCGCCGGGCGCCCGGTACTCCGCCGTCCTCGCCGTCGAGACGAAGCGCTCGTAGGACGCGCGCTCTGCTCGCACCCCGTCGAGCTCCACGATCACGTCGAGCGCCAGCACCGCGAGGCCGACCACCGCCGGGGCGAGGAGCAGGGCGTTCATCGTCGCCACGAGGCGTGGCGAGCCGGTGCCGGTCCGGAACAGCGCGAGGGCCGGAAGCAGCACCATGAGGTAGACGGCGAGGCAGGCATGGAACGCGATGAACGCGAGCCCCGTCGCCATGCCCGCGCCGGCCGCGTCGCCGTGTCTGGCGACCGAGGGGAAGTACAGCAGGTGCGCCCACAGCACGCTCCCGATCGCGAACGCGATCCCGAAGAGGGGCGTGTATCGGTAGAGCAGCTTCAGGCGGCGCAACACGAGCGGGATTTCAACACGACCTTGCGCCGCGAGTCCCGCACCAACGCGACCTCGGCGTCGGGGTCGCCGGCAGTCACTCGCACGCGCCCTGTCGTCGCACACGCCCGACCTGATGCTCTACAACGAGACGGATCGCGCGTGCGAGGGCGGGACGTTCGACCGGATTCGACTTGAGTGACTCCGGCACCGGAGGCACGTTTTCCGCATGGCCATCCGTCGTTTCGAGCTGGTGGAAGCGGGATCCTCGAAGTTCTGGCAGATCGCGCAGGTCGGCACTGACCTTCACATCGCGTGGGGAAAGATCGGCACGCTGGGTCAGAGCCAGATCAAGTCGTTCGGTGACCGGGCCGCGGCAGACAAGGAGGCTCTCAAGCTGGTGAAAGAGAAGACCGGCAAGGGCTACCTGGAGGTCGCTGCGGAAGCCTCCGCGCCGGCCGCGCGGCCTGCGGGGCACCCGAGCGCCGAGACTGTCGCTACGAGCGCTACGGACGCCAGCCCTGCGGAGCCCAGCCCGCCGAAGGCGGCCAAGACCAAGTCGGCTGCGAAGCCGAAGGGGACGCGGGCCCGAAGCTCGACGACGTGGTGCTGCCCACCGGCAAGACCCTCGGCGCGCGCGCCATCAACAACCTCCTCGCCAAGCTCGCGGCCGCCACCAGCGAGGGGGAGGTGACCGCGGCGCTCACCTCTTCCGCCGGCCACTCCCGCTACGCCCTCGGAACCGAGCTCCTCGAGCGCGGTCTCTTGGCGCCTCGAACCGCCGCCGAGCTCGTTCGTTTGCGAATCTCCGTGCTCAACTGCTCGGCCGGCACCCTGACGAAGCTGCTCGATGCGATCGAAGAGGCGCCGCTCGATGGCGCGCTTCCCCAGCCCCTCTTCGAGATCCTGTTGCGCGCTCACACCACGGTGCCGGAGGCGATGGCGCCCGCGCGCCGTCGCGCGCCGCTGCGCGGCTTGACCTCTTTCGTGCTGCTGTCGCTGGGCGAGCCCGTCACGGAGCCCGCGCGCGCCGAGGCGGCAGAGGCCGTCCTGCCGCTGCTGTCGTCGATGAACACATGGAGGGACGCGTTCGCTCGGCGCGACGAGCAGTACACCGAGACCCAGCTCCGGCTCTGTGCGCTCTGCCTCTCGCTCAACGACGCGGCCTCGATGCGGGCGCGCCCGGACTTCGAGAGCATGCCCAGCGAGCTGCGCGCCTCGGTGCTCGCGGCCCTGCCGTTGGAAGCGCTGAAGGGCACGGCCGTGGGCATGCTCTCGACGGCCGAGTGGCAGCAGGTCTTCTCGGGGCGGACCGAGCCGGCGTCCGCGTTCTTCGCCATCGCGGAATCGCTCTCGGACTGGGCCAAGCTTCCCGTTCTCAAGGCAGGTCTCGCGCGGTCGCGTGGCTCGAGCGACGTGCCCGCGGGGGTGGAGGACGCGTTCTTCGCGCCGGGGCTCTGGTCGGTGGAGCCCGTGCTCTCCGTCGTGGGCACGGAGCGCGTCGATGCCCTCGCACGGCGACTGTTGACGAAGGAGCCGCCCGAGGGCACGCCCACGCTTCTGCTCCTCGCGGGGCTGCCTCTGAGCCGGGAGGTGGCGCTGGCCATCCTCGGCGCGCCCCAGCCGTACCCATCCAACCCGGCGGCGATCGACCCCTACGGCTACTTCGCCCGCTTCCGACAGATCTTGCCGAGCGGGGCAGCCTTGCTCCTGCCGCTCCTCGTCGAGCGCGCCGCGGCGAGCGCCGGGGACACGGCCAAGGGGTATCGTCTGGCCCTGGCCCAAGCGGTGGCGCGCGCTCCGGAGTCGACCTCGTTCGTCCCCGAGATCGACGAGCACCTGAACCTCGGCGACGTCCTCAACTCCGACGAGCGGGTGGCCGTCAGCAACGCCCTCGCGCGCCTCGGTGCAACGCGGGGCGAGAACATCCTCGTTCGCGATGCGGCGTTGGTGACGCCCGCCCACTCCTGGCTCGCCTTCGTGCCGCACGACCCATCGAACGCGACGGTGCGGCGGGTGGCGCGAACGATCGCCGATCACCTGCACGACGAGATGCTGTGGGTGTGGCTGCGCCAGCTCCGGCTCGATCCGGCGCGCCTCGGGCCAGCGCTCGTCGAAGCCATGGAAGGTCGCGCGGTCGGCGAGCGCGTCCTCGCGCAGCTCGTCTCGATGGTGCCCGCGTCTGCCGAGGCCCTGCGCCTGGCTACTGGCAAGCCGCTCGATCTCGCCGAGGTGCTCTCGCGCCTGAAGGCTCCGGGCCCCACCGTCACGATCTACCTGCTCGCGGTCGATCGAAGCGCAGCTGCGACCGGTCTCGCCCGCGCTGGGGGATCCCCCCACGGGATCACGCCCGAGCGGATCCCACGCCACCGCGGACGCAAGCTGGTGCACGCGTTCACCCTCGACCTCGCCGAGGTGCCCGAGCTCGCCGCGCGGTTCTCGGGGGCACGAACGCTCTCGATCTACGTACAGGGATACAGCGAGGACTCGCCGCGGGCGCAGGCGCTGATCGCCCAGACCGAGGCCGAGCTCGCCACCGCGCCCGGCACGGACGGCGTCGCGCTGAAGCTGACCCGGGTGAGCATTCCAGCTGCGGTGTTCGACGCGGCCCCTTCGACCGAGCTGTCCCATGCGTGCTCGCTGCTCCTGCGCTCGCCGGGCTTCGTGCTCGGAGGCCCGGCATGGCTTCAGAGCGGACGCTCGGGGATCGACGCGAGCTTCATCGCGCAGTTCGACGAGCGTCTGGCGCCCGTCGTGAATCTGGGCGATGCGGGTGTCTGCTACTGCTTCGCAGACCGCGCCGAGTGGCAGTGCCTGTGAGCGCCACGGATCGGGGCTCGCCGCCGCGTGCGCTGCCAGGCGCGGAGGCGCGCTTCGGGACCGGTCGTCAGCCGTGGGGACGGACGGGAATCAGTCCATCGCATCCGCGCACGTCGCGCGCTCGAGCGTGATCTCCGTCGGAGTGAGCCGCACCGTCTCCGGCCCCATCTCGAAGTCGTTGTTGATGAAGAACGTGTAGGCCTGATCCGAGCCATCGGTGCACGCGCCGTCGGCGGAGACGTCGAGCCAGAGGTGGCCGATCTCGCCGAACAGGTCCCGCGCGAAACCACGGGGGATCACGAGGTCAGCGTCACCCCCCACCAGGGTGGCAGAGACCGGACCATGGACCTCGCCGATGGACGTGTCGGTGGCTCGCACGGTGGCGACGACTCCGTCGAACGCATCGAAGTCACGCAGCTCGATCACGAGATCCACGTGAGGCCGACCGCCCGCGTCGTCGGACCGTAGCCGGTATGAACGGGGTCTCCCGGTCGTGATCTGAACGCTTCTGTCGCCGCCGAGCACACTTTCGATGGTCTCGGAGCCGCGGTCGCGGTTCAAGCGAGGTCGTCGCGGGGCTCGAGCGAGCCGTCGTCGCCG
>JBKDQC010000683.1:0-2448 GCA_046342295.1 Deltaproteobacteria bacterium
GCTCCCGAGGAGCCGCGCCGGGTCGATGCAGGCGGCGCAAGACA
Source organism: Deltaproteobacteria bacterium (assembly GCA_046342295.1). GTDB lineage: Bacteria > Myxococcota_A > Polyangia > Polyangiales > Sandaracinaceae > JAFLCL01. The sequence goes on from JBKDQC010000683.1 coordinate 45, forward strand.
CGGTCGAGCAGCACGATGGAGCGGTCCGCTCGCAGCGCGTCGAGCTCGGCGCCGGTGAGCGCGCGCGGGCCGTTCGGCCCGAACGCGACCAGCGCGACTCCCCCCGGACCCACGGAGCGCGCGCGGTGCTCGGCCCAACGCGTGGCGAGGTCCGAGCGCCCTTCGTCCCGCAACCATGCGGACACGCGGAGCGTGCCGGCGCGCTCCAGCAGCCCGGTCGCGCGCCATTGCGAGTCAGTGGAGCCGAGGAGTGCGGTGGTCACCAACGCTCCCACGTGTCGCGGCGGGTGCCCGAGGTCGAAACCACCCTCGAGCGAGAGTCGCATCGCTCGCTCGACGAAGCTGACGACCCGTGCGTCGTCGCCGAGCCAGCACGCCGCCATCGCAGCCTCGCGGGCGCTCCGCGCCGCGTGGTAGCGCGCCCCAGCGGACGCGAGCGCGTCGATGCATCGCTCGAAGATCGCGTGACACTCCCGCTCGCCGCGCCGCGCTCGAAGGAGGGCCTCACCCACATCGGCCATCGCTTCGAGCACGACCTCGACGCCACCGAGCTCCGCGAGCGCCGTGTAGGCCACGGAGAGCGCACGCTCCCCGTCGGCGAGCCTGCCCTCGGCCGCGAGCTCCTCCACCCGATAGACCGCGAGCTCGGCGCGGAGACGCGGATCACCGACGCGCTCGGCCTCCGCGACCAACGGCCCGAAGAAGCCTCCGGGCACGCGCTCTCCGCGCATCGCACCCAGCAGCGCCAGCGCCGCGAGCGTGTTGAGTCGCTCGATCGGTCGGTCGCGCCGTCGCTCGAGCGCGACGCGGAACAGCCGCTCGGCCTCTTCGTGGTTTCCGAGCCACGACTCCATCGTCGCCAGGTTGGCCACGAGCGCCGTCTCGAGCGAGACGTCTCGCAACTTCGTGACGCGCGCGAGCGCGGCCAGCGCGGCACGGTACGCTCCGGCCGCGCGGCGAGGTCGGCCTGCGCGCGCCTCGAGCGTACCGAGGCGTCGCAACACCTGCGCGAGCCCCTCCCCGTCGCCGCTCTGCTCCGCGTGGGCGCGCGCTCTCTCGAGGTGCCTCGTCGCCGCGTGCGGCTCGCCCCGCTCGCTGGCCATGGTCGCGCGAAGGAGCTCGACCTCGATCTCGAGCGCCGAGGTCCGCTGGCGTCGACGGAGCCCGCGGAGCGCCGAGGCCGCCTCGTCGCGCTTGCCCAGCCGCCACGCCAGCCGCGCCCGATCGAGGGCGAGTGAGGCATCGCGCGGGGCCGCCGCGAGCGCGTCGCGTACGACCGCGAGCGCTTCGTGGAGCAAGCCGCTGCGTTCGAGCGCGCCCGCACGGAGTCGGCGGGCCTCGAGCGGCCTCGACGGCTCGATCAACGCGATCCAGCGCTCGAGGCGCTCGCCCTCGCCTCTCTCGATCAGACCAGGCGCCTCTTCGAGCGCGCGCGCAAGGGCTCCCTCGGCGCCGACGCGGAGTCGGAGATCCACCCCTTCGGCGCGACGCCTCGGTTCCCGGTGCGCGTCGAGCCAGGCGAGCGCCGACGCGAGGTCCCGAGCAGGCGCCTCGAGGTCCGTCCCCGAGAGCGGCGGCACCGCCACGAGACGCTCCGCCTCGAGCACGACGAAGCCGGAGGACTCGAGCCAGCCGAGCACGCCGACCCGGGCCGCCCCGAGCACGTGCCTCGCCAGCTCCGGGTCGAGCCCAACCCCGAGGCACGCGAGCGCGAGGAGCGCGCGTGCGCCGCGCGGCGCCCGGGAGAGGGACGCGTCGAGCCAATCGGGCCGCGCTCCCGGCCCGCGTGCGATGCCGTCGGGGGCGTTGACTCGGACCCCCGAGCCCTCGTCGACGAAGCCCACGCGGGGGCCGTCTGCGCGGAGCCACACCGGCCGCGAGCACGGCTGGGCTCGGACGTCTGCGCGGCCGGTCGCGCGGACGAGATACACGGCGCGCGCGACTGCTGGCGTGCAACGCACCCGCGCGCGGCGGGTCAGCTCGCGGATCTCGTCATCCTCGAGCGCCATCGCTGCGGCCGCGACGAGGCGCGCATCCGGCGGTCTTCCGCGGCCGCCCAGCGCGCGGACGAACGCGTCGAGACGGCCCTCGAGCGGCACGTCACCGATCAACTCGACACGGTGACCGCGGCCGCGGCGGAGCTCCACCCCACTCGCCATCGCCGCAGGGACGCGCGTCGAGCGGCCCACCACGACCGTGACCGGCGACCTCCCTGGCCTCCCGAGCCAGAGGGCGAGCGCGCTCGGACCACCGATCGCGGCCGCTGGGTCGCGGGCTCGCAACACCCCGAGCAGCGCTACGAGCGGAGCCGGCGGCGCCGTCACAAAATGTCGTCGAAGTGTCATTGACGCGTGTGCAAATCCATCACGTGGAGGTCTTCATGCGCAAGCCCACTCCTCAGACG
>JBKDQC010000684.1:0-9437 GCA_046342295.1 Deltaproteobacteria bacterium
CGCGCGCGCGCTCGGCGGCCAGTCTCGGGTGCTGCGGGACCCCCGCGCCCGGGCCGCGGCGCTCTTCGGTCTCGCGCGCGTGCAGGCACGGCGAGACAAGAACGAGGGGGACGCGCGCAGCACCTTCGAGGCGATGGCTGCCCTCGTACCCGACGAGCCCGTCGCGTTCGAGGCCCTCGCCGCGATCGCGATCCGCAGCGGCGATCGCGCGTTGCGCGCGCGCGTCGAGGAACACCTGGCCAGGACGACGACGGACCCGGTGGCGCGCGCGGCGCACATCGCGTGGCTCGCAGAGCGCGCGACACGCGAGGACCGCAGCGAAGCGGTCGCGCTGTGGACAGAGGCCGCACAGCTCGATCCCGAATCGACCTCGATCGCGCGGGGTCTCGTACGATCCGCAGGTCGCGCCGCGGAGCGGGGTCTCGTGACTCCCGCGCTGCTCGCCGGGGCGCTGCGTCGGCTCGCGTCGCTCGAGCCGGAGCCCGCCCGGAGCGCGGATCTCCTCTTCCGCGCGGCGGGAGCGGTCGAGACGACCGAGCCGAGAGACGCGGCGACCGATCTCGAGAAGGCCCTCGCCCTCGCACCCGAGAGGGAGGACATCGCCGAAGCGCTGACCCGGCTCTTGGTGGCGGAGCGCGCTCCCGAGCGCGCGGTGGACGCGCTGCGGCGCGCGGCGCAGGCCACGCGCCTCATCGGCCACCACGAGCGCATCGCGCGGCTGCAGGCTGAGCTCCTGGGCGATGCGCCGAGCGCGACCGCGACGCTCGCGCGCGCGACCATGCAGCTCGGCGAGAGCCCCGCGCTCGTCGCGCTCCAGGCCGACTACAGCGAGCGGGACGGGCAGTGGGCCGCGGCCCTCGAGCGGCGGGCGCGCCTCGCCGCGATCGCGCCGAGCGCCGAGGGGCGCCTCGAGGCTCACGTTCGCGCAGGTGTCCTGGCTCTGAAGCACCTGCGCAACCTCGCGCGGGCGGAGGAGCACCTCCGCGCAGCGCTCGCGATCCACGAGGACGTCCGCGCGCTCTCGGGGCTCGCCGAGGCGCTCCACCTCTGCGGCGAGCACGCAGAAGCGCAGGAGCTCGCGACGCGCTGGGCGGAGAAGGCCCGGGGGGGGCCCGACGAAGGCCGTGCCTGGACCCTCGCGATGCGCGCGGCGCTCGGGGCAGGCGACCGCGAGGGCAGCCTGCGGGCGGCGGTCTCCGCGGTCGCGGTCGAGGGCAGCGGGGGGGCCGCGCGCGCGGCGTTCGCACAGCTCATCGAGCGGTCGAACCGCGAGGACCGAGCCACGCGCGTGCATGCGCTCGTGCAGGCCCTGCGCGAGCACACGCGCTCGCGCGTTGCGGATCCGGGGACCCACCTCGATCTCGGGCAGTTGCTCCACGACGATCTCGGCAGACCGCACGAGTCCGCAGACGCCCTGCTCGAAGCGGCGCGGCATCACCCGGGCGACGCGCGACTCCGCCGTGAGCTGATCCGACACCTCGTCGATGCGGGGCGGGACCGCGACGCGATCGCGCTCGCCGAGCGCCGGGTCACGGACGATCCCCTCTCGACCGAATCGTGGTTCGCGCTCTCGCTCGCGCTCGCGCGCTCCGAGAGGCAGCCATGGACCTCGGCCCCGCTGACGGTGCTCGGGGTCGAGGGCCGCCCTCCCGCGCCGGCCACGCGCATGGGCCCGCTCCCGGCCAGCACGCTGCTCGCCCTCGCCGATGTCGAGCAAGAGACGCCGATCGTCGGCCTCCTCGGTGCCCTCACCGAGGCGCTGCCGCGTCTCTACCCTGCGGATCTCGAAGGCTACGGCACGAGCGCCCGGGAGAAGATCGGCGCCCGGAGCGGGCACACGTTGAGAGCTCTCTTCGACCACGTCGGCGCGCTCTTCGACTCGCCCGCCTACGAGCTCTTCGTGCACCGCGTGCGTGCACGGAGCGTGGTCATCGAGCTCGGGGAGCCCGTGTACGTCCTCGTGCCTGCGTGGCTCTCGGAGCTCCCCGAGGCCGGACAAGTCTTCCTCGCCGCGAGGGCGATGAGCCTGGCGGCCGCGCGGCTCTCGGTGCTCGAGAAGCTCACGCCGCGCGAGCTCGAGATCCTCGTCGCGTCTGCGACGCGGATCGTGTCGCAGGGCTTCGGCTCGGGGCTCACCTCGGAGGACATCCTCGACGAGCAGTCCCGTCGCATCGCGAAGCTCCTCTCCCGCAAGGCCAGGCGCATCCTCGAGGAATTCGCACCGCGCTACGTGCAGAGCCCCGTCCAGGACTACCCGGGGTTCGCTGCGAAGGTCGCGCGCGCCGCGGCACGGGCGGCCTCGCTCGTCGCCGACGACCTCGAGAGCTCGCTGGAGGCGCTGCGCCGCGCCGAGCGGGACGGCCAAGGCGTCGCGCTCCCAGTGTTCCTCAAGACCTCGGCGCTCGCGCAGGATCTGGTCCGTTTTCACGGCTCCGAACAGGCGTTCGGGCTCCGTCGCCGCTTCGGCGCGCCACGATGACACGCACGCCGCACACGCCCACCCAGCCCCCGGATGAGGAGAACCCCACGAGATGGCACGCATTCGAACGCTCATCGACGACAAGACGATCGCGGACAAGGTCCGCGAGCTCGGCCAGCGCATCACGGAGGCGCACCGCGGACACGAGCTCGTGCTCGTGCCGGTGCTGAAGGGGAGCTTCCTCTTCGCGGCCGATCTCGCGCGCGCGATCGAGCTGCCGCTCTCGATCGATTTCTTCGGCTGCCGCAGCTACGGCGATGGCACGGAGTCGAGCGGCGTCGTGCAGATCACGTACGACCTGACCAAGTCGATCGAGGGCAAGCACGTGATCGTCGTCGAGGACATCGTCGACACCGGCCTGACGATGACCTACCTCATGGAGAACTTGAGGACGCGCAAGCCTGCGACGCTGCAGCTCTGCTCGCTCCTCCACAAGCCCGCCCGCACGAAGGTCCCCGTGGAGATCGACTATCTCGGCTTCACCATCGAGGACGTGTTCGTGATCGGTTACGGCCTCGACTACGGCGAGAAGTACCGCAACCTCCCCTACCTCGGCGTGCTGGAGCAAGGCTGAGAGCCACCATGAGCAAGCGACTCGAGATGTTCGAACAGGTGCTGGCGAGGGGCTCGCAGGATCCCTTCCACCACTACGCCCATGCGATGGAGCTGCGTTCGCTCGGCCGAGGACCGGAGGCGCTCGAGGCGTTCGCACGCGTCGCCGAGCGCTTCGTCGACTACGTGCCGACCTACCTCATGGCCGCACAGCTCGCGGACGAGCTCGGTGAGCGCGAGCGCGCCCGCTCGTTCTGCGAGCGCGGGATCGAGGCGGCGACCCGCAAGCGCGATCACCACGCGCTGTCCGAGCTCCAGACCTTTCTCCAGACCCTCTCCTGAGAACGCACGCGAGAACGAAGATGCAAGACCGCCACCTCCGCTCGGCTCTGTTCCTCAGCTCCCTCTGCGCGCTCGGATGCCCGAGCCCGGAGCCCAGCCCGGACGCACACATCGCCCCCGACGCCGCCGTACCCGACGACGCCGCCACGCCGATGGAAGACGCTGGACGCGACGCTGCCCGCCCCGACGGCGGGCCCCCGACCCCCGTCACGTTCGGTGCGCTCGGCCCGATCGCGGGCCGGGCCGGCCTGGGAGGCTTCCGCTTCGGCGCGGCGACGGCCGCGACACAGATCGAGGAGACGAACGAGCGCACGGACTGGTGGGCGTGGACGGCGCCAAGCAGCGAAGGTGGCCTCGGGCGCGGGGAGTTCGTCGGCGAGGCCGTGCGCGGCTACGCCAACGCCGAGGCGGACGTCGCGCTGCTGACGGAGATGAACCTCGAGTCGTACCGCTTCTCGATCGAGTGGGCGCGCATCGAGCCGGAGCGGGACGTGATCGACATGGACGAGGTGCGGCACTACCGCGATCTCCTCGTCGCGCTGCGTGCCGCGGGGATCCGGCCGCTCGTGACCATCCACCATTTCTCGAACCCCCTCTGGGTGGACGATCCGCGGGTGGCCGATCCGTCGATGTGCACCGAGACCGCGACGCAGCTCTGCGGCTGGGGCCACTCGGGCCCGGCTCTGGTGGAAGAGCTGCGCGAGCACGCCGCTTTCCTCGCGGAGCAGTACGGGGATCTCGTCGATGAATGGGGCACGATCAACGAGCCCGTGAACTATCTCTTCGCCGCGTACGGGGCCGGGCAGTTCCCGCCGGGGCGGTCGTGGGCGCTGGCGGACGCGCCGCTCTTTCTCGAGACGGTCAAGACCTTCGTGGACGCGCACGCCGCGATGTACCGGGCCATCCGAGAGAACGACACCGTGGACGCCGACGACGCCGATGGCGTGACGGCGTCGGTCGGTCTGCCGCTCTCGGTCGCGAACTGGGTCCCGACGCGCGGCGGCCGGCCGAGCACCGACCCCGCGGACGTCGCCGCCGCCGAGCGCCTCGTCTTCGTCTACCACTACCTCATTCCGGACGCGCTCCTCGACGGCCGGTGGGACCCGGATCTCGATCCCCGCACCGACGACGTCGAGTCGCATCCCGAGTGGATGGGCACGATCGATTGGCTCGGTGTGCAGTACTACTTCCGGGCTGGCGTGACCTCGCGGCCCGCGCTGCTCTCGCTCCTCGGAGCCACCCCGTGCGTGCCGCCCCTCGACGCCGGCGCCTGCCTCGACGAGCTCGGAGACCCGACGTTCTACGTGCCCGAGATGCGGTACGAATTCTACGCGCCAGGCTTCTACGACGTGGTCATGGGCTTCCACGAGCGCTACCGCTCGCGCGAGCTCCCGATCCTGGCGACCGAAGCAGGCATCGCGACGAACGTCGGCGAGCGCCGGGCGGAGAACGTGGTGCGTCTCCTCGAGCAGATCGGAAACCTCCGCGCCGCCGGGGTCGACTTCCGCGGCTACTACCACTGGTCTCTGATCGACAACTTCGAGTGGGCCGAGGGGTACGGCCCGCACTTCGGCCTCTACCGGGTGGACCGTGAGGCCGGCTACACCCGCACGCCGACACTCGGCGCGACCGTGTACGGCGAGATCGCCGGTGGCCGCGGGCTCACCGAGGCGCACCGCCGCACGTACGGGGGGCTCGGCCCGATGACGCCCGAGGAGTGAGCGAAGCCGGGGCTCCCCTCGATTTCGATCGACCCAGATCGATTCGGATCTCGACCTCCCCTGCCGACCTCGACCTGGGCTCCCCTCGCCCCCTCGCGCTCGGTCCGGCTTCGACCGATGAAGACGTCGGTGAGAATCGAGGCGCCCGCCGGACATCAGGCATCGAGGAATCAGGAGGTCGCGATGCAGACGCTTCGGTTGGCTCGCTCGAGGGTCGTCTCGGTGCTGGTGGTGTGGGCGTCGCTGGCGAGCGGCTGCGCGTGCGAGTCCGTGGTGTCGGTGACCCCCCGGGACGCCGGCCGCCCGGATGCCTACCGCCCGGCGTCCGGCGCGTACGACGAGTGCGGCAACGGCCTCGACGACGACGGCGACGGCGCCATCGACGAGGACTGCCCCTGCGGCACCGGCGAGACCCAGCCCTGCTGGGACGGCGACCGCGCCGCCCGAGGCGTCGGTGTGTGCGGCGACGGCACGCAGCAATGCAGCGCGACGGGCTCGAACGAGTTCGGCAACTGGCTCTCCTGCGCGATGAGCCGCGGGCCCGGCACCGAGTCATGCGAGGGAAGGATCGACGAGGATTGCGACGGCGCCGTCGACGAAGGCTGCCCGTGCTCCGAGGGCGCCACGCGCGCCTGTGCCGAGGAGCTCCTGTTCGCGCCATGCAGCGCGGGCACCCAGGCCTGCCGCGGCGGCACCTGGACCCTCTGTGAGGGCGCCGTCGGCCCTGTCGCCGAAGTCTGCGGCAACGGTCTCGACGACGACTGCGACGGCACGAGCGACGACCCGTCCTTCTGCGCGTGCAGCCCGGCCCCCGAGGTCTGCGGCAATGGCCTCGACGACGACTGCGACGGCGAGACCGACGAGTCGCCGTGCGCCGCGCCGATGCCGGATGCGGGCGCGTCCGATGCTGGCCTCGACGGCAGCGACGCCGGCGTTCGGGATGGCTGTCTGCCAGGCGACCCGCTGGTGGAGATCAGCGTGGGCGGCAATCAGTCGTGCGCACGACGAAGCTGCGGCAGCGTCCTCTGCTGGGGATTCGGGTGGAACGGCGAACTGGGCGACGGCATGTTCGAAGGTCGCGACGTCTGCGGGTCCCGCGGCGCCGTGTGTCGCGCCACACCTCGGCCAGTGCTCGACCTGTCCGATGCGATCCAGATCAGCGCGGGGGACACTCACACCTGCGCCCTTCGCCCCGATCACACTGTCGCATGCTGGGGTCGGAACCTCACGGGTCAACTCGGCAACGGGGCCTGCTCGGGGTCGGAGGACTTCGGCTGTCTCCCCTCAGACCATGGTGGGGCGTTCAGGGGAGAATCGCGGCCCGTGACGGTATCGGGACTCGGTGACGCGCTCGAGGTCTCGGCCGGGGACGGTCACACCTGCGCCCTCCACCGTGACGGCAGGGTCTCGTGCTGGGGGGACAACCGTGCCGGGCAGCTCGGCGATGGCACGACCGTGAACCGCGTCGTACCGACCCTCGTGGGCGGCCTGACTGACGCGGTCGCGGTGAGTGCCGGGGCCGAGCACACGTGCGCGCTGCGCCGCGATGGAAGCGCGGTGTGCTGGGGCCGGAACGACGGCGGGCAGCTCGGCGACAACACCACCGTTGCTTGCTCGCCGTCGCCAGGCCCCTGCCCAGGCCACCTCGTACCGACGCCCGTGGTCGGGCTGTCGAACGCCGTCGAGATCGGCGCGGGGAGCAATCACACTTGCGCGCGTCGCGGCGACGGCCGCGTCGCGTGCTGGGGTCTGAACTTGGCCCCCGGGTCCCTCGACAGGCCATTTCCCGTTGGCTGGGTGGGCGATGGGACGACTGAGAATCGTGCGGCCCCAACAGCCGTGATCGGCATCACCGACGCCGCGCAGCTCGAAGTCAGCGGCTCGCACAGCTGCGTCCGGCGTGAGACCGGCACCCTCGTCTGCTGGGGCAACAACAGCACAGGTGGGCTCGGCGACAACACGACGACCAACCGCCTCGTGCCGACCCCCGTCTACGATCCCTTCGGCGCGCTGTCGGACATCGCCGAGATCGCTGTCGGGCAGGGCTTCACGTGTGCGCGGCGCACGGACAACAGGCTGTTCTGCTGGGGCCGAAACGACATTGGCACCGTCGGTGACGGCACGTATCTGCAGCGGCTGTCCGCGACGCCCGTCGTAGGGCTTTGAGCGAGAGTCGGCTCGCTACGGCCGCTGGACGACGGAGGGCAGCGCTGGCCCACGACGTCGACGTCTCGACCTCGACGTCCGGCGCGCCCGCTCCTTGTGCGCGGTTGCTCCTGCGCCGTTCAGCGCGCGAGTCGCTCACACCGCGCGCTGTAGTCTCGAACGAACGGCTCGAAGCCAGCCCCGCCGTCGGGGTGGCTGCGAATGCGCGCCAGCACCGCGGCCTCGCGGTCGGCCGGCTCCAGCGCGAGGATGGATGGACCGTCGAGAGACACAAAGCGGCGCGAGCCCGGGAGGAGCCGCGCGAGCGCCTCGATCTCGACGAGGTGGGCCCGCGCTTCTTCGAGCACCGCTTCGTCGAGGGCCTCCGCGCAGCCCTGGCCGTCCCGGAGCCGCCCCACGAACAGGGCCGCTGGCGAGCGCGCGTGGTGAGCGAGGTGAGCGAGCGACGCCGCGACCTCGCCATCCTCGTCGCCGCGACGCACGAAATAGCGTGACCCATCCCGGCCACCGGGCTCGTCCTGAAAGCAGATCGCGTCCTCCTCGATCACACGGCCCAGTCCGAGCCCAGGCTCGCCACCGAGGAGCGTGACGACGCGCGCTGCGCGCTCAGGATCTCGCGCGCACATCTCCGCGTCGCGGTGCTCCTCGTCGCCGCCGCAGCCGGCCAGAGAGAGCGCGAGCCCCGCGAGCACCGAGTGACGAGCGCAGGGGCGCGTCGGGGCGCCCCGCGAGCACCGACTCTGCACCATCAGCGCCGACGCCACGTCGCGAGCACCAACGCGAGCGCCGCGAGCGCGAGGGCACTGCCCGGCGTCGCCTCGCCGCGCGCGCCCGCGATGGTGCAGGCGCACCCGCCGCCCGAGGCGCCCGAGGCGCCCGAGCACACGTTCCTCGCCGTGCAGGCGCCCACCTCACACGTCCCGTCGACTCGGCACGGACCGACCACGTTGGACACGAAGCACGCGCCAGAGTCGGGCGGCCTGCGTCCTCCGCACGGGCGTTGCTCGACGCACTGCTGGACCGCCGAGCAGGCAGAGCCAGCCCCGCAGCTCGCGCCGGTGCATTCCCTCTCCAGCGTACACAGAGGGCCCGCGTGCGACGAGGAGGGCGTCGCGCCAGGCGGACAAGAAGCGGGAGGTGGGCCGACCGCGTCCGCATGGGCCACGCGGGCCGGAACGAGCACGAGCGCGAGGAGCAGAGGCCAGGTTCGAGCGTGCATGACGCGACCGCGCGGCGAGGGCCCCTGGGAGTGTCTCGCGGAGAGCGGGCGGCGCTCGAGGGGATTCCCCGGCGGCGGGACGGGGAGGTCGTTCATACAGGGAGGTTCGCGCAGGGTCGGGGGTGCTGTCGAGGCCGTTGGGCCGAAGAGAGGTCGCCGGCGGACAAGGCCAATCGACATCGGAAGCGAGGCGAGATCGGAGGCGGAGGTGGGTCTCGGGTGAAGGCCATGGCGAGGTCGACGGCGAGGTCGAAGTCGACGGCGAGGTCGAAGTCGATGGCGATGGCGATGGCGATGGCGAAGTCGAGGTCGATGGCGAAGTCGAAGTCGAGGTCGATGGCGAAGTCGCCGGATCCCAGTCACCCATCGCGCCGACCCCGCCCGCGTCCGCGGGCGCGGCTCGCGCGGCGGGGGCGCGTTCCTACCCTGAGTCCCCCTGATGACCCACGAGACCGCAGCCCCGCAGACGCCCGAGCATCCCTACGCCCGCTTCCTCGAGCGCGTCGAGAAGCCATCGCGCTACGTCGGCGGCGAGCACGGCGAGATCCGCAAGGACTGGGGGCACCACGCTCGGCAAGCTCTGCCTCGCGTTCCCCGACGTCTACGACATCGGCATGAGCCACCTCGGCTTCAAGATCCTCTACGGGATCGTGAACGGCCACGAGAAGCTCCTGGCCGAGCGCTGCTACGCGCCCTGGTCCGACATGGGCGGCATGCCGGTGCTCGTCTTGGCGGGTCTGATCGAGGGGACCATCCGCCAACTGCATGCTCCGCTCATGCCGTACTGGGCGAAGCTCCTCTTCGCGCTGGTGGTCGACACCGGGCTCTTCACCTGGCTGCTGCGCGCGGGGCGGACTCGGCCGCTCGAGGGGGCGCGCGCCGATGCGTGAGCTCCTCGTGATCCGCACGCCCGAGAATGTCTCGTTCGAGCACGAGCTGGCGGCGCTGGGCAGCCGGG
>JBKDQC010000685.1:0-4757 GCA_046342295.1 Deltaproteobacteria bacterium
TTTCGTGGGTTCACTCGCTCGTCTCGCGGCTCGGTCGTCATGGTCTTCCTTCGTTGGCCTCGCGGGCCGCGGCGCCGAACGCCGGGCGCGCCCCGACCGCGCATGGAATGGACACCCGGGCCACCGCCTTCGATTCCTCGACGGTCAGCGTGAGGTCGGCCTCACCGCGGTAGCCTCGTAGGAGCCGCTCGCGCAGCGTCCGGAAGGCGATGCCCGCGCCGTCGTCGCGATCGGGCGGCGGCAACGCAGGCCCCTCGCTCTCGTTCTCGACCTCGATCCACAGGCGATCGGGCGCCTCGAGCCGTGCGCGCACCCGCACGACGCCGGGTCCCGCGTGTCGGGCGATGCCGTGCTTGACGGCATTCTCCACGAGGGGCTGCAAGAGCAGCGCGGGCACGGTCTCGCGGCCGAGCGCCTCGGGCACGTCGAGCTCCACGGCGAGGCGTTCCTCGCCGAGGCGCGCGCGCTCGATCGCGAGGTAGCTCGAGGCGTGCTCCACTTCGCTCGCGAGCGGTGCCTGGTCGGGATGCGAGAGGAGGTAGCGGTATAGGTCGGCGAGTTCCGCGACCAGCTCGCGCGCGCGATCCGGAACACGGCGAATGCTTGCGCGGATCGCGGTGAGCGCGATGACCAGGAAGTGCGGCACGAGGCGACGCCGCAGCGCCTCGAGGGCCGCATGAACGGCCGCGGCCCGCGCCTCCGACAGCGCCATCGCCTGCTCCTCGCGCGTCACCACGACGCGCGCCACCGCGACGAAGAGCGCGACGCCGGCCGCGTTGACGAGGAGCTTGACGAGGTGCGCCGGCCACGCGGGCACGTAGCGCTCGGCGTGACCGATCGCGAGGAGCGCGATCCCCACGAGCACGATGTGGATCGCTTGGATGCCGATCGTGACGACGAACACGCGGGGCGCGCTCGTCACGGCCTCTGGGCGATGCTTGGCCACGAGGCCCGCGAGGCCTCCGTCGACTACGGATGCGACGAGCACCCAGGGAGCGGTCTCGGCGTCCACGCGCGAGGCGTAGAAGAGCCCGCCTCCGAGCCCCGCCAGGAGCCCCGCCTTGGGCCCACCGAGCAGCGCGGCCACGAGCACGCCGATCGCGCGCACGTTGAAATGCTCTCCCGACACCTCGAAGCCCAAGAGCGCGCCCCAGATCGAGAGTACGAGGCCGAAGAGCGCGGCCGCGAGCTTGTCACGCCGGTCCCCTTCGCCGAGCACGCGCTTGCGGAGGGGCGGGTAGAGCACCGCGACGAGCGCCGCGGCTGCGAGCAGGCCCATCTTCTCGGCCAGCTCCACGAGCATCGTCGTCGGTGCCATCTCGGTCACCGGGCCAAGCATGGCCCGCTCCGGGCAGCGCCGCCCGCTCCGGTGCGGCAGGGGACATCCGCGGCCGCACGGGCCTGACCGAGGGCGCGGAGGCCGCGATCACATCGGCGTCGGCGCTCACGGCCTGCTCGGGTTGTTTCTGCAGGTTGTTTCTGCACGGGCCCCCATCGTCTCGGCGACTGTGCTCAACTCGCCCGTGATGTCCTTGGTCGAGCGAACGAAGGCCGCCCTGCGCCTGACGCGGACCGTGGTGCTCGACGAGGCTCGCCTCGCCGGGCGTGCGCTCCTGCTGCCGTTCCTCGTGGCCTGGCTCGTGAGCGGCCTGGCGTTCTCTCTCCTCGTGCTGGTCGACATGACGAGGCAGGACGAGCCGGCGAGCAGCGTGCTGGGGATGGCGGTCGCGGGCCTCGTGTACGGCCTCTTCGTCGCGTTCTGTCCGAGCTTCGTCCTCGGAGGTCTCAACCTGGTCCGCCACTTCGCCGGCTGGAGCGTCCTCGTGCCCCTCGTGGCGCTACCGCTGGGGCTCGCGATCGGGCTCCTCGTCGTGTCGCCTTTGCTCGACCTGCTCGCGCACCAGTGGGTCGTTGCGCTCTTCGACGCCGGCACGCGACGGGACTGGGCGAGCGATCACATCGGCGCCGGCGGGCACAGCCCGGTCATGCTCGTGTTCCTCCTTCCATTGCTGCTCTATGCTCTCGGGGCGATCGCCCTCGACCCGTTCGCGTTGATGATTCTCGCGGCTCTGCTCCTCACCGTCGTCGTCGGCATCGCGCTGGGCACCGCTCCGGCGGCCGCGCTCTCGCTCGTCGTGGTGGTCCGTGGCGTCGTGGTCCGCTTCCAGCGGCGCGCGGAGGCCCGGGCCGACACCGAGTGACGAGCGCCGGCTCCGCTCGGTGAAGCGCGACCGCCTCGGCGCAGACGATCCCCTCGGCGCAGACGATCCCCGCCAGGCTCGTGCCGCGCGGGTCACGCGAGGGCGCGTGCGACCAGCGCTCGCGCGCGCGGGGGGAGGGCGAGAGCGAGGGCGCGCTCACGGGCCTTCGCGCTCATCTTGCGGGCCCAGGTCTTTTGGAGGATCGCGATCACGTCCTCGTCCCGCTCGTGGGCCGAGAAGCCCTCCAGGTAGTGCTCGAGGAAGACGAGACAGGCGCAGTCCTCGAGCGTCTGCGCTTCGGGGTCCGTGGCGAGGTTCTTCTTCGTCACGAGGGCCGACACCCGCTCCTGCATGGCCTCGTCGTGACCGGTGCGCGCGAGGATCTCCCGGGCCAGCGCTGCGTGCGCTCGCTGCTGCTCGGTGCGCCACTTCAGGTAGCCCGCGCGGCCGTCGGGCTGGCTCGAGCGGGGCACGCGGAAGCGCCCGAGGTGCTGCGCGCGCGCCGCGAGCCGCAGCGCGTCGCTCGCCTCGGGCGCGAGCGCAGCGAGGCAGCGCGTCATGCGCTCGGCGTACAGAAGCTCGGCGGGCACGCGCTCTTCGCCTCGCAGCTCGAAGCCCGGATCCTCCGCGTGGACGGCGTCGAACGCGGCGATGGCTTGCTCGTGGCGTGTCGCGGTCATGAGGCGAGGTTGCCACGGCCTGCGGTGGGCGCGCTCGGGAGACGGCGCCACCGGGGCGACGTGAGCGGTCGTGGTAGAGCGGCGCTGTGTCGGTCCCGTTGTTCTTTCGGTCACTCCAGATCGCCTGGACGCTCGGCAGCATCCCGTTGCGCCATCTCGGCCGCGAGCTCACCGCGGAGACGCCACCGAGCCGTCAGGACCGCGAGCGCTGGTGGGGCGAGCTCCTCGCGCGCGCGCTCGAGTCGCTCGGGGCGACGTTCGTGAAGCTGGGCCAGATCCTCGGCAGTCGGCCGGACCTGCTGCCGCCCGCGATCCTGGCGGCGATGGCGCGCCTTCAGGACGACGTGCGGCCGCTGCCGTTCGAGGAGGTCGACGGGGTGCTCCGCGAGGCGTGGGGCGCGGCGCGCGACAGCGTCGAGGTCTCGCGCGAGCCGATGGCCGCGGCTTCTGTCGCGCAGGTGCATGCAGGCGTGCTCGCGGGGGGCGAGCGCGTCGCGATCAAGATCCAGAGGCCCGAGGCCCGCGCGCAGATCGAACGAGATCTCGTGCTCCTGCGCCTCGGCGCGCGCTGGCTCGACGCCGTTCCGTCGCTCCGTCTGCTGTCGCTTCCGGGCGCGATCGAGCGCTTCGGCGCTGCGCTCCGCGATCAGCTCGACTTCCGGAAGGAGGCCGCCAACAACCGACGTCTCGCGCACAACTTTCGACGCGAGAAGGAAGTACGCGTGCCGGCGCTCCACGATGCGCTCTGCACCGACCGGGTCCTCACGATGGAGCTCGCGCGCGGCGTGAAGGCGACCGCGCCCGAGGCCGTGGGCCTCGGTCTCGACGAGCAGGCGCGTCGCCGCGCGCGGGCCGAGCTCGCGGCGCGGGGAGGGCGCGCGATCCTCAAGATGGTCTTCGAGGACGGCTTCGTTCACGCGGACCTGCACCCGGGGAACATCCTCCTCGGCGACGACGGCACGATGACCTTTCTCGACCTCGGCATGGTCGCCGAGATCGAGCCCGACCTCATGCGCCCCTGGGTCGATACGTTCAGCGCCCTCGCCGCGCGCGACGGCGCACGCGCGGCCGGCCTGTTCTACTCGTACGCGCCGTTCGCCGCCGTGGAGGACTACGACGCGTACGAGCGAGATGTCGAGGGGTACCTCGGGCGGATCTACGGCGCGCGCCTGGCCGAGGTGGAGATCAGCGTCGTCGTGAGCGGCATGATGAACGTGCTGCGGCGCCACCGCGTGCAGGTCGATCCGGTCTTCACGGTAGTGAACGTCGCGTTGCTCGTGGCCGAAGGGCTCGGCAAACAGCTCGATCCGCACGTGGACCTGGTGCTCCTGGCCGTGCCGTACCTGCTCGCGGCGCAGCTCACGGCCGGAGCCGGCCGCGCTCCCAACAGGCCCGTTCCTCCGCGCGGCGCGCCCTGAGGGGGGCAGGGAACCCCTCGGACGCGAGGAAGGACACGAATCGAAGATCGGGGCTTGGAGCGCTGGCCGATCCAGTGCTACCGTCAGCGGCCGTGTGATCCTTCCGCACCATGCGGAAGACGCTGGCGGCGCGTCGGAGGACGCTCCGGGCCGGTTCGCGCGCGACTGGATAGGAAGCGAGAGAGAGAAGGGATCGATGGCGAAGAAGCTTTTCGTTGGCGGATTGAGCTGGGGGACGACGGATGATGGCCTGCGGGCGGCGTTCGAGCGGTTCGGGGAAGTGGCGGACGCGAAAGTGATCACGGACCGCGAGACGGGTCGCTCCCGCGGCTTCGGTTTCGTGACGTTCGGAAACGACGCACACGCGGACGCGGCGGTGCAGCAGATGGATGGCGCGACGCTCGACTCGCGCACCATCAACGTGAACGAAGCGCGCGAGCGCGAGCGCGGCCCCCGTC
>JBKDQC010000686.1:0-5173 GCA_046342295.1 Deltaproteobacteria bacterium
TCTCGGTGCGCGCCTCGAGGCTGCGCTCGTCCCGCTCGCGCCGCCTCCGCCGCCGGGGCTCGTCGTCGTCCCTCCGCGGCGCGTCGTCTCGTCGCGGCGCATCGTCTCGTCGCGGCTCGTCGCTGCGCGTGCGCTCGTCGCGGGGCTCGTCGCTGCGCGTGCGCTCGTCGCTGCGCGGGCGCTCGTCGCGGCGCGTGCGCGCGGCGCTGCGCGTGCGCTCGCCGCGGGGCTCGTCGCTGCGCGTGCGCTCGTCGCTGCGCGTGCGCTCGTCGCTGCGCGGGCGCTCGCCGCGGTCCTCTCTCCGGGCGTCGTCGCGCTCGCGGCGGGGTGCCTCGTCGCGGCTCTCGCGTCGCGCCTCCCGCGGCTCCTCGCGCCGCCGCGGCTCTCTCTCACGCCGTCCGCGCGGAGCCTCGGCCTCTTCTGCGACCGGGCGGGCCAGGCGGGCGCGCCGCGCCGCCGCGGCCTGATCCTCGACGTCCGATTCGCTCCCGTGCGCCCCGAGGAATGAGCCGACCAGGCCGGCCACGATCGCCTCCGCGTCGTCGTGCGAGAGGATGCGCCGCGCGAGCGCGCGCAGGGAGTCGTGGGCCGCCCCGTGCTGGTGGTCCGCGAAGGCCGCGCGGATCAGCTCGATGCGGTCCATCTCGCTCCGGGCCTTGAGCTCTCCCGCGGACGGCAGCACGCGCTCGGTCGGGAAGATCTTGAACTGCAGCCGCAGGTAGTAGAGCTGCCCCAGGTCGCTCGGCGTCACGAGCGAGATCGCGGTGCCCGTGCGGCCCGCGCGGCCCGTGCGGCCCGTGCGGTGCACGTACTGCTCGAGCGCGTCCGGGAAGTCGTAGTTGATCACGTGCGTGAGGTGCGAGATGTCGATCCCTCGCGCCGCGACGTCGGTCGCGACCAGGTAGCGAAGCGTTCCTTTGCGGGTCGCGCTGAGGACCTTCTCGCGGTCGCTCTGGGGCAGGTCTCCGTTGAGCCAGTCGGCGTTGAGGCCGGCCACCTGGAGCTCGGCCGCGAGCTGCTCGGTCGCCGCCGTGGTGTTGCAGAAGATGATCGCGCTCTCGGGGTCGTCGGCCTCGAGGATGCGGATCAGGTCGCGCGGCTTGCCGAGGCCCGACACGAGGTAGACGAAATGCGTGATCGTCTGGGCGCCGACCTGGTCGCTCGAGAGCGAGAGCTGCACCGGATCACGCAGGAATTTCGCCGCCAAGCGCTGGATCGCCTCGTCGAGCGTCGCGGAGAACAGCATCGTCTGGCGGCTCTTGGGGAGCTCGTCGACGATCGCGTGCAGCTCCTTGGCGAAGCCCATCGAGAGCATCTCGTCGGCCTCGTCGAGCACGAGCGTGCGAATGTGCTCTGGCCTCAGCGAGCCGCGCCGCAGGTGGTCGAGCACGCGCCCCGGCGTGCCCGATACGATCTGCGCGCCCTCGGCGAGCTCGCGCACCTGACGCTCCATCGGCGCGCCGCCATACACGGCCGAGGTGCGAATCCCGCGGTGTCGCCCGATCCGCTCGAGCTCCTTGGCGCTCTGGAGCGCGAGCTCGCGCGTCGGCGCGAGGATCAGCACCTGCGTCTGGGGCTCGGGCCGGACCCGCTTGTCGATCAGCGGCAGCCCGAACGCGGCCGTCTTGCCGGTGCCGGTGCGCGCTTGCACCACGATGTCGGAGCCTTCGGCGGCGGGGCCGAACGCGGCGAGCTGAACAGGCGTCGGTGTCACCCAGCCCATCTCGTCGATCGCGGCGCGGACCTCGGGGGTCAGCGGCAAGAGGTCGAAGGTGGGCGGCGCGTCGTTCGGGACCAGGTTCTCTGCGGTCATGTCAGCGATCTCCAGAAGCTCTCGCCCGCGCGCGCACCTCGTCGAGGAGGGGGGCGAGCTGGTCGTCGTTGCGCGCGGCCGACGTCTCGGCGGCGTATCGCGCGCGGTAGAGGGGAAGGTAGGCGGGCGCGGCCTCGCACGACGCGCGAATCGACAGGAACCGCCGATCCCAGGCCGCCAAGCGCTCGCGGCGGAGCGGCTCGGGCCGCACGAGCACGATCTCCTCGAGCACCTGCACGAGGGCCTCGAGCTGCGCCTCGCAGCCCGCCGCGTCGAGGGATTCGCTCGGGCCCGCCGCGGGCGAGAAGATCTGGGGCACCACCGAGACGAGGCCCGAGCCCATCACCCACACCGCGAGCACGGCGTAGATCGCCAGCGCCACGCGCCGGCCCACCGCAGCCGGATCGAGCCTCCGCGCGCGGGGCCCCGCGTCGGCGCCCGCCGGCGCCTGTTCGCCTCGGGCCTGTCCTTGCACCGTCTCGACCACCGATTCGTGCTCGTCCTCTCGTCCCTCGCGCCATGGAGCCGGGGGTGCTCGCACTCGTCGGGCGCGCGGAGCGAGGTGTAACCACCAGCGCGAGGAGGGGTCAAGCCAGGGCCACGTTCTGCCGTCCGGCCACGATGTCGCTCCGCGCGCCGTTCCGCTCTACCATGCACGGGATGCGCGCCCGCGCCTTCGCCTGCCTCGTCTTTCTCGGTGCCCCGCTCGCGGGCTGCGGGCCGAACCCCAACGCCCCGGCGCTCGAACGAAACGAGGCCGCAGGCGTCGACCCCAACCCACGACGTCCCCGCGTGCGTCCGGAGTCGCTCGGCTGGGCACGCACCCCCCAACCGGAGCCGGGACCCCTCGATCTACCGGCCCCGCCCGCGGCGCCCATCGTGGTAGAGGAGACGGTCACCTCCGAGCCCCAGGCCACCCCGGAGCCGCCCGCCCCCCGCGACTTCGGAGGCGATCTGCGCGCGGCCATCGGCGACATCTCCGGCTGCCTCGACGCCCCGACCGCGGCCGCGCTCTCGGGATCGCTGAGCGTGGGCGTCAGCGCGACCGCGATGCCCTCCGGCCGGCTCCAGCGCGCGAGCGTGAGCGCCGCCTCGCTCCCCCAGCCCGCCCGCGACTGCATCCTGGCGCGCGTGGAAGCCGCGAGGCTCGCGACCCCCGTCGAGGGCGCCCCGCGCTCGGTCTCGACGACGCTGCGCTTCGGAGTCACCGCGGAGCTGACGACCCAGACCCGCACCCGGCCCGCCACCGACCCCCCTCCGCCCGGCCGCACGCAGGCGCCCGGCGTCGTGCTCCCCGCCCTCGGTGAGCCCGGGCCCGCGCCCGGCGCGCGCCCACCCGCGGTCGTGCTCCCCGTCCTCGCCGAGCCCGGCCCCGCCCCCGGCTACGTGCCCCCCGCCCAGACACTGCCCGCCCAAGGAACCCCGCCGAGCCGCTGAGCGGGGGAGGCCCCGCGCGTCAACGGCAGGACTGGACGCGGCTGTAGGGCCCGCCGCTGCATAGGTAGTTGCCCGTCATGCCGAGGAACGAGCCCCGGTTGCACTCCACGTAGGTCCCGCTCGCCCCGCACGCCGGCGCCGTGGTCTGCCAGGCGGTGACCCCGCACTCGCCGGTCGACGTCGCGAACGGGCAAGTGCCGCCGGTCGCCGTGAGCAGCCGCTCTTCGACCGCGTTGCAGTTGAAGTCGAAGTCGACGGCGGCCGATCTCCCCGGGCTCGGCGCGGTGAAGAACGCGGTCTGGTTCGGCCGCACGTTCGCGTCGCTGTCCCAGCAGTCCGCCATCGCGCTCACGCTCGCCCGCCACGCGCCGCTCGCGCAGCCCGCCGGCCGCGTGCTCGGGAGCGAGCACGCGAGCGTCGTGGTGGGCGGGCTGGGCGTGAAGCCGTCGCCATCGCAATCGGCGTAGAATGTGAGGAGCACCCCGTTGTCGATGCCCGCGACGCAGTCCTGGTCGAGCCCGTCGCACACCTCCGAGCCTCCGGGGAAACAGCTCGGGCAGCCGTCGTTGCAGTCGGCGCTGGCCGAGGCGCCGACCCGCCAGGTCCCGGCGGGACAGCCCGAGGGCGCCGTCGCCGGCATCGCGCACGCGGAGATCGTCGTCGCGCCGGTCGCGGTGAAGTTGTCGCGGTCGCAGTCGGCGACGAACGTCGTGCGCACGCCCTCGTCGACCGCCGCCTCGCAGTCGTTGTCGAGCTCGTCGCAGACCTCCGAGCCTCCGGGGAAACAGCCCGCGCAGCTGTCGTTGCAGTCGGCGCTGGCCGAGGCGCCGACCCGCCAGGTCCCGGCGGGACAGCCCGAGGGCGCCGTCGCCGGCATCGCGCACGCGGCGATCGTCGTCGCGCCGGTCGCGGTGAAGTTGTCGCGGTCGCAGTCGGCGACGAACGTCGTGCGCACGCCCGCGTCGACCGACCCGTCGCAATCGGTGTCGCGTTCGTCACAGACCTCGGGGTTGCCGGGGAAGCATGCGGCGCAGCCGTCGTCGCAGTCGGGCGCGGTCGAGGCCGCGCCCACCCAGCCGCCGCCTGGGCATGCCGCAGGCCCCGCCGCGGGGCTCGCGCAGCCGAGCGCCGTCGTCGCGCCCGCGGCCGTGAAGCCATCTCGGTCGCAGTCCGCGTGGAACGTGAGGAGCACGCCGTCGTCGACGCCCCCCACGCAGTCGTTGTCGCGGCCGTCGCACGTCTCGGCGGCGCCGGGCCGGCAGGTGTCGCACCCGTCGTCGCAGTCGGTCGCGTCGCGGACGTAGCCGGCGACGCTCGCCGCGCAGCTCACGATCGACAAGCCTGCGTTGCCGAATCCGTCGCCGTCGCCGTCGACGTAGAACGGGGTCGGCACACAGCCGTCGATGTCCAGGAACGCGTCGGGCAAGGGGGCATCGGAGCCGCCGTCGTCCGGCGCAGCCGGCGTGTCCCCTGCGCCGAGGTCCGTGTCGTCCGAGGCTCCGACGTCGGCGCGCACCGCGCCCCCGTCCATGGCCGAGGCCGCGTCGAGTCCGCCGCCATCGAGCGACCGCCACGCATCGACGGGCAGCACACACGCGCCCTCGACCTCGACGAAGCCCTCCGGGCAAGCCGCTCTCCCGCACCCGCCCAAGAGCGCCGCCGCGGCGCACACCGCCACGCCGAGCCGACCTCGTCCAGAGAGCTCATTCACAGTCGACCTCCTGCATGAAGCGCGCGGCGCCGCCCCCCGCGGGCGTCGCCACGAAGAACGTGGGCGCGTCAAGGTCCGCGTCCGGCCGCCGGGCCGCGTCCATCGAGGGCACCGACGCGTCCGCCTCGAGGCAGCGGCCCTCGCGCAGCGCCGTGCCCGCCGGACACTCCGCCGTGCCGCAGCCCAGAAGGCCCAGCGCCCCGAGGCCACAG
>JBKDQC010000687.1:0-4084 GCA_046342295.1 Deltaproteobacteria bacterium
CCTCGGTGACAGCACGGCGACGCCCCCAGCGGAGTTGGTCCACCGGGCCCAAGTCAACCCCGACGCCTGGAGCGAGACCCTTCCGACGATCAGCGGCCAGATGCGCCGCGTTGGCGATTGGTACCTCACGACGGAAGACAACGTCGCGACCCACGCCGTGCTGCGAATCGCCCACACAGTCGACGGCAGCGACCCCCACGCGGCTTCGGACCTCACGGAGCGAGGGATCATCCGTGTCCCCACCACCTCGAACGATCGAGTCACGGTGGCGGTCTTGCGCGCGGCGAGCGAGGGTGTCGATGGCGTCCTCGTCCATACGAGCCGACCTGGCGCGCGCACCCTCCTCATCGACCGACCGGTGGCGGCGGGTGAGGAAGTTGTCGTCGCCATCACATCCGCGCCGATGGACACGATTGGCTACCTCGGCGCGGATGGGACCACGATCCCTGCTGACCTCATCGAACGGGTGAGCTGCGCGGGAACGCTCGATCCCAACGCGGAGGATGCCGCGCTCGCTGCCGGCGAGGTGCGTTGCAGCGTCACGAGCGAAGGACTGATCGCCGTGGAAGGTGAGGGGATCACTGCGGCGTATGTCGCCTTGGTCGGCGCGGCGTTCGACGTGCGGCCGCCCGGCTACTTTGCACCGCGCACGGTCGCGTCGCGCCACTTGCGGGAACGTTCGGTCGATCCGCGGGTTCAAGCATCCTGCACCTACCCCGGACCCATCGGCGGCGTCAGTTGCACCACCTCCTGCGGGACTGCGGGCCGCAGGAACTGTCAGCCCAACGGGCAGTGGGGACCCTGCACGCGGGCGGAAGCCTGCAATGGCTACGACGACAACTGCAACGGGCAGATCGACGAGACCGGCAACGCGCTCTGCAACGACGGGATGAGCTGCACCGTGGATGAGTGCCGCAACATCAGCGTGGGGGTGCGCGCATGCCGCAACACGCCTGCCGCAGCCGTCTGCCGCAGAGGTGCCTGCACCCAAGGTTTGTGCAACGGCGTACCTGATCCGCTCTCTCCGCCCGGTTCGCCGAGTTGGACATCGACGACCTACTCCACCGGATGCAGTTGGCGTGAGTTCGACAACTTCTGCGAAGACAACTGGGATAGCTGCGTCTGCAACGGGAGGGCGCGATGCGAGGGCTTCAACGGGCCGCAGTGGAGCGGGAACGCGAACGACATTGTGGGTGGCCTCGCAGTCAATCAGGCAGTCCTCGACACTTCGCTCCAGAGCTGTCGCGACAGAGGGCCCATCGAATCTCTCGCGGTCGGGGGGTCGCTGATCAGCACGGCCTCTGCGGTTCGCAATGGCGGATGCGAGAGGACGAACGACCCGTGCAACATCGACGGTATTTGTTGCGAACCAGACCCAGCCAGTTGTCGCACCTTCCACGAAGGGACATCCGCAAGCCCTGGCGGCGATCTCAGCGCTCCGCTTCGACCGTGGGCTGTCGAAGACCTGGCAGCCGTCTGCGACAACCCGCTCGCTTCACGTTTCTCGCGCTCCCTCGACGGGAGCCCCACCTACCAGTGCGCGACCAACATCGCGGGCACACTGGTGCCACCGCACGACAGCCCCCTCAGGAACTTCTGTCAGCCTGACGGTAACCCGTGCACGGCGCCGGGTAGGTGCGTCTGGGTACCCGGCGCGAACCTCTACTGCAGCCCCGTCGTTTGGTCCGCCGGTCCACGTGATGGCGAGATTGTGGGCGGATACTGGGACAGCGGCTGGCAACCCCTTCGTGGGGCCGGGTGCTCTGGCGATCCCTACGCCACGGGGGTTCCCGGCCAGTCGTCGTGCCTTCGCCGTGAGTGCAATGGCGGCGGTAGCTGCGTATCAGTCGCGAGCGCCCTGATCTGCAACGCCGAAGCGGCGCCGTCCCCGGCATGCGGGGCTCTGACGTGCGTACCGCCCAACGCAGCTGGCTTGCCGTTCCTCTACCGCGGCGCGCACACGGGTCGCGTGATTGGGTGCCGCCGCGCTTCGGGCTGCGTTCCGGCGCCCATCTATACCGCTCCGCCGTCGGTGGGGTTCGTGTGCTTGCCAGACGACACTATCTTCCCCGGACAGTGCAGCGAGTGTGATGCTGCGCAGGGCGACTCTTGGTCGCCCACGCCGGCGGGTGGCGCGTGCTCTGCAACCACGAATCCCGCGGGCTTGCCGTGCAACACCTGCAGCTTGTCCGGCGTTTGCGCACAAACCGCAACCGGGGGCGCATGCACGCCCTTCTAGGCAAGCTCGTCGAGAGAGTCGATCGTCCGCTTGAAGACGAACCGCGGTTCGCTTCACCGAGATCCACGTCCGGACGTCTGTCACGCCGATCTTGCGCAGTCGCCGTTGCCTTCGTGCTTTCGGGCTGCTTTTCGGCTCATCCCGCGCAACGGCCCGAGCCCATCGTCCCGTGCACATCGGACGCAGACTGCGCGATCAGACAGACTTGCGTGCAGCCCTGGGGCCTTCGCGAGCGACTGTGCCTGACGCGATGTTCCCCGAGGGAGTCGCAGCGTTGCGCCAGTGGTGCGCTCTGTCTGCCCGAAGGCCTAATCATCGATTCGGGTTTCTGCGTACCCGGTGCGGGGCTGCCGCAGACGATCGAGCCTGACGTCACGTGTCGAACGCCAGCGCCCTGCGTGTTCGGCGAAAGCTGTTGGTATCCGGTGCAGTTCGAGGTCGATGGGACGTGTGCGCCTCTTTGCGGCAACGACGCGGAGTGCCCTCCGGGTAGTGCGTGTGTGAGGGGTGGTTGCCTACCCGTGTGCGACCCCTTCGACCCCGACAGTTGTCCGGATGGCATGATCTGTCGGCGCGGGATGTGTGAGCCCCTGGAACAGGCGGCGGATTGCCTCTCTTATCGCGTGGAGAACGTTCCGGACAACTGCCCTCTCGGGACTTTGTGTGTTGGCTCGGACGCGATGTTCGAGTGCATAGCCCCAGGCTCGGACAATGAAGGCTGCCCCGAAGATACGCTGTTCCATTGGTGGACCTGGCGCTGTTATCCCCGCGCCGACTTGAGGCCAGTTCGATGAATCAGCTCCAGATTTTCCTCGCGGTTGCGCACGGCGCAACGGTCCTCGTCGGATGCGCGTCCCCTCTTGGGCAAGCATGCGGATCGATGGCGGAGTGCCCAGATGGCTACACTTGCGTGCTCGACAGTGTCTTGGTTTCCTCGACGCAGAGCCGCTTGGTGCCCATCTGTGCGCGCCGTTGCGAGCGGGACACGGACTGCGGAACGGGCATCAATTGCCGACTCAGCAACAACGCCGAAGATGGCAGCCGCTTCTGCAACGACTTCGGAACCCTCCAAGTGAACGATCGCTGCTACAACGTGAACCCGCTCCGTGAGTGTGGCCCAGGGCTCATGTGCTCGTTCGACGGACTGTGCCTGCCGGCGTGCAACCTGGACTCGCCCCTCTTGTCGGAGAGGCGCTGTGCGCCCGGCACGACGTGCTACGCGTCGAGTCGCACCTTCGACGATCGGATGCGAACCATCTCCGTTGATGGCGCCTGCGAGCCTGAATGCGACCCCAGCCGCACCGACCAGTGTCGAACGAGCCTCATCTGTGAGCGTTGGATCAGCCCCGGCATAGGCGAAACGGCGACTTGTCAGCCAGCGAACTATCTCCAGAACTGCCGCGACGGCACGATGTGCCCACTCGGCGAGATCTGCCGGGACCTCGTCTGTTACGCGCAAGTCGACGCACCGCCCCGCCAGCCGGACGAGTGGTTTCCACCCCTGAGCGAACCGACCGAGTGAATGGCCGTACGAGGACCCGCACGTGAGGACGACGCGCGGACGGGCGCGGGATTGGGGCGGCCAGACGGTGAGGGCCCGTGCAGAAATGACCTGATCGGATCGGCGTCGCGGCGCCCCGCAAGGACTGACCGGGCGACGAGGAACACCGGGAGTACGTCGAGGAGAGCGCTTCGCGTCCAGGTGTGTACCCGCTGCACGACCACCGTCCTTGCATGACGAGCGGGCCGCGCGGAGCCGCGTTGTCTTCTCGCTGGTCGTCGATCGGGCGTGCGTCGTACGCGGAACGCGTACTGATGACGCTCACCGAGCGCGGGGCGGCGGGA
>JBKDQC010000688.1:0-16723 GCA_046342295.1 Deltaproteobacteria bacterium
TTATAAGAGTCGATGGCCTCTCCGCCACCCTTGCGGCGGAATCCGCCTTGCGGCGACTCCTCGACGTCGCTGGCTGAAATCGCTTCACCGCCGGCAAGCCGGTAGCCGGTGAATTCGATTTCGCCGAGGATCATGCCTTGATGGACGAGGCGGCGGAACGGTTCCGGAGTGCTGACGTAGCCGCGATCGAACAGGACTTTGTGCCAAAAGCGAGCATAAAGCAGATGCAGCACGGCGTGTTCGGCGCCGCCGACGTAGAGGTCGACCGGCAGCCATGCGTCGGCGAGCGCGCGGTCCCAGGCGGCGCTCGGGTTCTTCGGGTCGAGGAAGCGGAGATAGTACCAGCAGCTCCCGGCCCATTGGGGCATCGTGTTCGTCTCTCGCGCGAACCAGCGGCCGTCGCGCTGGAAGAATCGCCAGTCGAGCGCGCGCGCCAGCGGCCCCGCGGGATCCTCGCCCGGCTTGTAGTCTT
Source organism: Deltaproteobacteria bacterium (assembly GCA_046342295.1). Classification (GTDB taxonomy): domain Bacteria; phylum Myxococcota_A; class Polyangia; order Polyangiales; family Sandaracinaceae; genus JAFLCL01. Next base: position 473 of record JBKDQC010000688.1, read on the forward strand.
CGAGCTGGGGAAGGCGAAGCGGCAGCTCGCTCTCGTCGACCGCGATGGGCTGGTCGAAGCGGATGGTGTGCTCGGCGCCCGCGCGCGGGTCGCCGCTCGGATCGGCGAGCTCGACGGGGAAGTAGATGGGGAAGGGCTCACCCCAGTATCGCTGGCGCGAGAAGATCCAGTCGCGGAGCTTGTATTCCACGCGCCGCTTGCCCTGGCCGCGGGCCTCGAGGTCGCTGGCGATCTTCTCCTTGAAGGCCGCGGTGGTCAGGCCGTCGTAGGGGCCGCTGTGGACGGCGATGCCCTCGGCGACGAAGGCCGCAGTGAGTGGCGCGTCCTTGTCCGACGCCTGCGCCGCCACGACGCGGAGGATGTCGAGGCCGAACTTCTTCGCGAACTCGAAGTCGCGCTCGTCATGACCGGGCACGGCCATGATCGCGCCCGTGCCGTAGCCCCACAGCACGTAGTCGGCGACCCAGACGGGCACCCTGGCACCATTGACCGGGTTCACGCAGAACGCCCCGGTCGCGACCCCGGTCTTCTCCTTGGCCTCGCGCCTGTCGCGCTCGGATCGGTGGGTCGAGCGCCGCACGTACTCCTCGACCTCGGGCCGCTGCTCGGCAGTCGTGATCTCTGCGACGAGCGGGTGCTCGGGGGCGATCACCATGAAGGTCGCCCCGAAGAGGGTGTCGGGGCGGGTCGTGAAGATCTGGAGGGACTTGCCCGCGGCGCGCGCGCCCGGAGGGGCATCGATGGCGAAGGTCACCTCGGCACCGACGCTGCGGCCGATCCACTCGGTCTGCATCACGCGGGTGCCCTCGGGCCACTCGCAGAGCGCCAGATCTTCGAGGAGGCGGTCGGCGTAGGCCGTGATCTTCAACATCCACTGGCGGAGGGGCGTGCGGAACACGGGGTGACCTCCGCGCTCGCTCCGGCCGTCCTTCACCTCCTCGTTCGCGAGCACGGTGCCCAGCGCGGGGCACCAGTTCACGGGCACCTCACTCTGGAACGCGAGGCCTCGGTGGAACATCTGGAGGAAGATCCACTGCGTCCACTTCACGTACCCAGGGTCGGTGGTGTCGACCTCGCGCTCCCAGTCGTAGGAGAGACCGAGAGACTTGATCTGACGTCGGAAGGTCTCGACGTTTCGCGCGGTCGTGACCGAGGGGTGTGTGCCTGTCTGGATGGCGTACTGCTCGGCGGGGAGTCCAAACGCGTCCCAGCCCATGGGATGAAGGACCGCGACCCCGGTGGAGCGGAGCCAGCGCGCGTAGATGTCGGTCGCGGTGTAGCCCTCGGGGTGACCGACGTGCAGACCCGCTCCGGACGGGTAGGGGAACATGTCGAGCACGTAGGCCTTGCGCCGCCCGGGCTCGGCGAGGAGATCAGGCGTCGCGAAGGTGCGGTCCTCTTCCCAGAAGGCCTGCCACTTCGGCTCGATCTCTGCGGGGTTGTAGCGGCCGGGCTCGAGGCTGGGTCCGCTCGGCTGGACGGGGGGCTCGTTCGACATCGGGCCGGTTCATACCACGCGTCGCGCAGCCCAAGGACCCTCAGGGAGGGCACGCGAAGCGCACGGTCCCGATCGCGCCGCGTGGGCGTTCGAGGGTCGCATGCGACGCCACGGCGAGCAGCACTTCGTGGCCCACGCAGCGCGCGTCGGCGTGGGTGAACGCTGCCCCATGCATGAAGATCTGATGCTCGGGCCCATCGCCCTCGAGGGTCGCGGGATCGTGGCGCCGCACGGCGACGATGCGCTCGTTGCGGGAGTGTGTTCGCGGAGCGACGAGGACCATCGCGCCTGCGCACGGGATGGCCAGGGCTTCCCCGTCCGCGTTCGCATGCACGCCCTCGTGCGCGCGGGCCCCGCGCCCGACGCGACGAACGTAGAGGCGCGGTCGTGTCCGGGCAGGCCGACGGTCCCGGAAGACGACGGTCCCCCGGCCATCGGCGTCGAGCGCGATCGTGGGCTCGGCCGCGTCGTAGGCGAGCGGCTCGAGGTCGACGAGGCGCTCCCCGCGCTGCATGCGAAGCGTCCCCTCGACGCCGCTCTCGCCGACCCACGTCTCGGGCCAGACGATCAGCGGCTCGGCGCTGTCAGTCGCGAAGCGGGCCGAGGGACGCCCCGCGCGCACGCGAGCCGTCGAGAGCCGGACGGGCTCCTGCCCGTCGCGGCGAAGCCACACAGCCGCGCTCGCCCCGTGGGCGTCGTTCCACACCAGCGCATGCCGCTCGCCCAACCGCGCCAAGCCCACGCCCGACGAGCTCGGGCCGACGCCGCTCACGCCATCGACGCGCACGCCGGTCGCGAGATCGATCACGGTCACGTGACCCACCTGCGCCTTGTCGTCGTCGCCGCGTTGCGCGCACGCGAGCCACGACCCGGCGCTCGCCATCCCCGCGTCACAGGGCGCGCCGAGGCGCTGGATCTCGCCGCCCTCGAGCGACCGCACGAAGAGGCCCGCGCGCTCCGACCAGGCGATGTGGGTCGGCTCTTGCTCGCCCACGAGCGCGACGTCGTGCGGCTCGGGGCCGATCAGCTCCGCGACCGCGACCGTCTCTCCCAGCGCGCAGCCATCCTCGAGGATGCGATGCTCTCCGGCGCAACTGGAGAGCACCGCGCCCCCGAGCGCCATGGCGAGCCCGAGCACACGGCGCAGCGACGACACACGGCGCAGCGACGACACACGCCCCAGCCGCGGAACGCGCCGCGCGGTGTCGTCCCCGCCTCGCCGCGAACGGCACGCGTCCCCGGAAGCCCGGCCATGTGAGGAGTGCCATGCTTCCTGCACGACCCGCGCATCATACACGGCACGTCCATTGCTGCCGCTCCGACGCGCTCCAGACGACCACGCCACTCCTCGCGATCTCCGCGAGAGCCGTGAACAGGAGGACACGATGACTTCCGCAGCGTTCGCACCCCGATCCGCCGATCGGTCCCTCATCTCCTTCCTGGTCGCGGTGGTCGCCCTCGCTTCGAGCGGTTGCTACGCAGGCTACCGCGGGCGCGTCGGGACCACCGTCCAGGTCCAGGCGCAGTACGGCGTCGTCTACCAGGCCCCTCCGCCACCGATGCAGACCTACGCGCCGCCCGCTCCCTACGCGGGCGCCCAGTGGATCGAGGGCCACTGGGAGTGGAACGGCGCCCAGTACGTATGGGTCGAGGGCTCTTGGGTGCAGGGGCGGCCAGGGCTCGTGTATCTCCAGCCCCGGTGGGAACGCAGGGGCGGCGGCTACGTCTACGTCGATGGCGGCTGGTCGGGCGGGGCGGGCGTCGTCGTCCAGCCTGGACCGAGCGTCACGGGGACTGTCGTGGTGCAGCCGCAGCGGGGCCCCGTCGTGGTGCAGCCCCAGCCTGCACCCGTGGTCGTGCGGCCCGCCCCGGCGGGTGCGGTCGTGGTGAGCCCCGGCCGCGCGGCGGGAGTCGTCGTCGCGCCGCAGCCCGCCCCTGGCCGCGTCGTGGTCCAGCCCGCACCTCCGGGCGGCGTCGCGGTCACGCCAGGCGCGCGGGTCGTCGTGCGGCCCCGCTGATCGACACGTTCAACGTTCCGGAGGCGCGTCGCCGGGAGGTGCTGCAGCTTCCCGGGCCGAGCCCTCCTCGACCTCGGGCAACGGCTCGCGCTTGCCCTCGAAGAACGCGCTCAATTTCGCCATCCCGGCCCGAAGCGCAGGAGCCGCAGCCTTCTGCGCTTCTCGCAGCGCGTGCTCTGCCTCGGCCGCGACCTTGGTGACCGAGGTCTCGGCCTCGACCGCGATCTCGTCGAGTGAGCCCCCCGCCTTGCGCAGCACCTTCTCGGCGTCCTCGGCGATGTGCTCGGCGTTGAGCCGGGCCCTCTCGGTGACCTCTTGGATCTTCTCGTCGCTGAGGTAGCGCTCCTTGAACGAGAGGGCCGCTTTTCCGAGATGATCGAAGGCCTTTCGCAGCTCTTCGCTCGGCGCGTCGGGGCCGGCGTGCTCGGAAGCGGCGTGCTCGGGGGCGCGATTCGGGGGCGCGTCGTCGGCGTCGTGGGTCATGGTGCAAGCCTGTACGCACGAGCGCGCTCGGGCCATTCACGCCGGCACGGCGCTCGACCAGGCCCCAAGAGAAAAGCCGCAGCCAGAGGCTGCGGCTCGCGAGGCGCAGCGCTTCCGCCGAAGCTCACTCCACGCTGCGGCAGTGGCCGTCGACCCACTGCCCGTTCTCCTGGTGCGGAGCGACCCACTCACGACCCGCGCGGCAGGAGCCGGACTCGGGCGGACGCTGCCGGCCACCGCACGCCGGCACCAGCATCGCGAGGCCCAGCACGCCCACCACCACGGTCATCCACACAGTCTTCGAGGTCATCCGTCTCTCCTTCGAGCGCGGGACGCTACCGCGAGGTTCCGCCCCGAGCAACAGCGCCCCGAGCAACCGTGCCGGGGTGTTCACTCGGTGGTCCTGGGCTGATCGCAGGGGACGCCCTGGGGGTGACGAGGCCGGGTCATTTCTGCTCGGGCCCAAAGCGCATCTCCGACAGATCGGGGCCCACGACGAGGCGCGCTTCGGTCCTCTCCTGGACCTCGCGGGCGCTCACTCCAGGCGCCACCTCGACCAGGCGGAGCCCATCGCGGGTCACGTCCATCACCGCGAGGTCCGAGATGACCCGGTGCACGACCCGCTTGCCCGTGAGGGGCAGTCCGCACTCGCGCAGGACCTTGCTCTGCCCCTCCTTGTTGCAGTGCTCCATCACGACGACGACGCGCTTGGCCCCGGCGACCAGGTCCATCGCGCCGCCCATGCCCTTGACCATCTTGCCGGGGATCATCCAGTTCGCGAGATCTCCGCGCTCGCTCACCTCCATCGCGCCCAGGATGGCGAGGTCGATGTGGCCTCCGCGGATCATCGCGAACGACTCGGCGCTGTCGAAGAGCGAAGCGCCCGGGAGCATCGTCACGGTCTGCTTGCCCGCGTTGATCAGATCCGCGTCGACCTCGCTCTCGAGCGGAAAGGGGCCGACGCCGAGGATGCCGTTCTCGCTCTGCAGCATCACCTCGAAGCCTGCCGGGATGTAGTTGGCCACGAGCGTCGGGATCCCGATCCCGAGGTTCACGTAGAAGCCATCGCGCAGCTCCTGGGCGGCGCGCATCGCGAGCTGTTCACGGGTCAGGGGCATTCGCTGTCCTCTCAGGCCGCACGCGTCGTGCGACGCTCGATTCGCTTCTCGTGCTTGCCCACGACGAGGCGGTGAACGTAGACGGCGGGCGTGTCGATCTCGTGCGGTGCGAGAGTCCCGACGGGCACGAGCTCCTCGACCTCGGCGATCGTGACGCGACCCGCCATCGCTGCCAGCGGGTTGAAGTTCTTCGCGGCGAGCCGGTACTGCAGGTTGCCGAAGCGATCGGCCCGCCAAGCCTTCACGATCGCGAAGTCGGTCGTGATCCCGCGCTCGAGCACGCAGTGCTTGCCGTCGAACTCGCGCGTCTCCTTGCCATCGGCCACGAGGGTGCCGTAGCCCGTCGGCGTGAAGAACGCTGCGATGCCCGCGCCGCCGGCCCGGAGCCGCTCGGCGAGCGTTCCCTGTGGCGTGAGCTCCACTTCGAGCTCGCCCGACAGGTACTGCCTCTCGAACTCCTTGTTCTCGCCGACGTAGCTCGAGACCATCTTCCGGATCTGCTTGTTCCTGAGCAGGATCCCGAGGCCGAAGTCGTCGACGCCGCAGTTGTTCGAGACGAAGGTCAGGCCCTTGGGGCCCGCCTCGGCCGTGAAGCGCTCGGCGAGCGCCGCGATGGCGAGCTCGGGGATGCCGCAGAGGCCGAAGCCGCCCGCGGCGATCGTCGCGCCGTCGGGGATGTCGCGCACCGCGTCCCGTGCGCTCGCGAGGACCTTGTCCATGCCGAGCGTCCTATCACCGCGCGGCGGCCGCGCGCAACGGGCTCCACGGCGCGCGATCGCGGCCTTCGTCGGGGCCCGCTTCGACGCGAGCCTCGCCGATCAGGGCCGGCTCGCGAACGCGTGCTTCACGAAGTCCCCGTAGAAGCCGGGAGGATGCGGATCGGGCTTGCCCTGGAGGCGACGACGCACCCGGAAGGTGGCGTTGGCTGCCGCGAAGGCGAGGTTCGAGGCCGCGAGGTAGGCCTCCCCGTGGTTCTTGCGGAAGTAGTGGGCCCGCGAGTCGAGCCAGTAGCGCGGGATGCGCGACCACTTTTTCATCCCGGTCGAGGCGGAGCCGACGTGCGCGACCTTGCTCTCGACCACGTACCACGTCGGCCACCCGGCGAGGTACGCGCGGCGGCAGAGGTCGGTCTCCTCGAAATAGAGGAAGAACGTCTCGTCGAACAAGCCCACGTCCTCGAGCACCGCGCGGCGGATCATCACGCTCGCGCCCGCGAGCCAGTCGACCTGCCGGCTCTGCGTGGGTCTCGGGACGATCGGGACGCGCTTGTCGGCGAGGAGCCTCGAGACCACCCCGAGCCCGAGGCCGGCCTCGAGCTCGCTCCAGAGCGACGGGAAGCGAAACGCCGTCTCGTGCGGCACACCGTCGGTGCCGTGGATGAAGCTCCCCGCGAGGCCGACCTCCGCGCGGGCCTCGAGGAACGCGAGCAGTGTCTCGATGGCGTCCTCCGCGGGGAACGCATCCGAGTTGAGGATGTAGACGAAGTCCGGCGGGTCGTCGGACGCGAGCGCCCTCCGGATCGCGAAGTTGTTGCCCGCGCCGAAGCCGCCGTTGGCGGGGCTCGCGAGGAGCTGGACCCGCGCATGGCCAGCCCGCGCGATCCCCTCGCGGAGCGCCTCGACGCTCCCGTCTCCCGAGTCGTTGTCGACGACGTCGATGCGCGCCGACGGGATGCGGGCGAGCGCGCGGTCTGCTGCCGCGACCGCCTCGAGGGTCATCGCGGCGGTGCGGAAGTTCAGGATGACGACCTGGAGCTTCATCGCGCTGCCCCCGACGCGGCGTTCATGCGCGACCGAACGAGGGGCTGCGGCGCTCGAGGAACGCCTGCATCCCCTCCTTCTGATCCTCGGTCTCGAAGCATCCGGCGAAGCCGTCGATCTCGAGCGCGTTCGCGTCGCGGAGGAGGCGGCCCTCGCCTTCGCGCAACACCTTCTTCGCCTCCGCGACCGCCAGCGGGCCCATGGACGCCACGACCTTCGCGGTCTCGCGCGCCGCGTCGAGCAGCTTGTCGACCGGGAGCACCTTGTTGACGAGGCCGATGCGCAGGGCCTCCTGCGCGTCGATCATCGCGCCCGTCATCACGAGCTCGCGCGCCATCGCGTTGCCCACGCGGCGGAGCAAGCGTTGCGTTCCCCCGAAGCCGGGGATCACCCCGAGCTTCACCTCGGGCTGGCCGAACTTCGCCTTCTCGCTCGCGTAGATGAAGTCGCACGCGAGCGCGAGCTCGCAGCCGCCGCCGAGGGCGAAGCCGTGGACGGCCGCGATCACGGGGATGGGCAGGTTCTCGAGGGCGTCGAGGGCCGCGTGCCCCGCCCGCGCGAAGGCCCGCGCTTCCTCGAGGCGCATGTCGCGCATCTCCGCGATGTCGGCGCCCGCGACGAACGACTTCTCGCCCGCGCCCGTGACGATCAGCGCGTGCACGCCGGGCTGGTTCCAGACCTCCTCCGCGGCGGAAGCGATCTCGGCGATCACCTGCCGGTTGAGCGCGTTGAGCTTCTCGGGCCGGTCGATCGTGAGGATCGAGAACGGCCCTTCGTGGACGAGCTTGGTGACGAGGCGTTCGCTGCTCATGGGGTCCGGCTCACTTCGCGTCGTATCGGTAGAAGCCGCGGCCGGTCTTGCGCCCGAGCCAGCCCGCGTCGACGTACTGCTTGAGGATGGGCGCCGCGCGGTACTTGTCGTCTCCGAGGTCGCGGTGGAGCACCTCCGCGATGAAGAGGCAGGTGTCGAGCCCGATCAAGTCGGCCAGCGCGAGCGGGCCGAGCGGGTGGTTGAGCCCGAGCTTGGCGCCGTTGTCGATGTCCTCGGGGGTGCCGATGCCCTCCTGGAGGACGAAGCAGGCCTCGTTCAGGAATGGGATGAGCATCCGGTTCACGATGAAGCCGGGCATGTCCTTGGACACCACGACCGTCTTGCCCATGCGCTCGGCGAGCGTCCGCGTCGCGGCGAACGTCTCCTCGCTCGTCTGGAGCGCGCGGATGAGCTCGACGAGCTTCATCACCGGGACCGGGTTCATGAAGTGCATCCCCACCACGCGCTCCGGGCGCTTGGTGGCCGCCGCCAGCTTCGTGAGCGAGATGCTCGACGTGTTGCTCGCCAGGATGGCGCCGGGCTTCATCGCCTCGTCGGCCGAGGCGAAGATGTTCTTCTTGAGCTCGACGTGTTCCGTCGCAGCCTCGACGACGATGTCGCAGTCCCGGAGCGCCGCGTGATCTCCGGCGGGCGCGAGGCGCGAGAGCGTCGCGTCGGCGTCCTCCTTGGCGAGCTTGCCCTTCTCGACGAGCTTGCCGAGTTGCCGTGCGATGGCGGCCTTGCCCTTGTCGGCGAGCTCGGCCTTGGCGTCGAGCAGGCGCACCTCCATGCCCGCCTGTGCGGCGACCTGCGCGATGCCCTGGCCCATCTGGCCGGCCCCGATGACCCCGAAGATGCGGATGTCGCTCACGTTGCTCTCTCCTTCGACGATGACGCCGGCGGCCTACCGCCGGCGGCGCGCGGGTTCAACCCGGATTTCGGTCTCCAGGCTCCACCGATCGCCGCAGCGAGCGTCCACGCACGGGGCCCTCTTCTCCGCGGGCTCGATCTGTGAGACGAAACGGCCGAGGTGCCCATGTCCACGCATCGCTTCCCTTGGTCGGCGTTGTTGGTCGGTTCGTGCATGACGGTCGGTTGCGGCGGTGAGGCTCCTGCCGACGCGGGGCTCGACGACGCAAGCGCCGTGGACGCGCTCCCCATCGACGCGGGCACCGATGGAGGTCGGGACGCGGCCCCGGATCCCCCGCTCGTGCCGGACCAGATCTGCCCGGGGCCTGGTTGCATGACGAACGACGGCATGCTGGAGGCTGGAGCGAGCGCGGTCAGCATCACGCCGGAGCCCGGAACCTTCGACCTGATCCTCGGCCCCGACGGAATGCCGGACGACGACCCGCGCTACGACCCCGCGGGCGACGGTGACTCCATCGAGGACACGAACGGAAACGGCCGCGAGGACCCCGCGTGGATCGCGGGCTTCGGCATGGGCCGTGGGGCGAACGGCGTGCACAACGACCAGTGGGCGCGCGCGCTCGTGCTGCGCAACGGTGAGACGACGATCGCGTTCTGCGTGGTCGACGCCGTGGGCTTCATGATCAACCACATGGACCTCGCGCGGGGCATGGTCGCCGAGGACCTCGGCGTCGACTACGTGGTCATGGGCGCGACGCACGTGCACGAGGCGCGCGACACCGTCGGGATCTGGGGCGCGGACATCAGCTCGACCGGGCTCGACCCGGACCACATGCGCTTCGTGCAGGAGCGCGCCGCGCAGGCCATCCGTGAAGCCGTCGCGCGGCTCGAGCCGGCGACCCGCGAGCTCGTCAGCTTCCGGCTGAGCGAGCTCGACGCAGATCCCGCGACGCCGGGCGTGCAGCCCGAGACGCGCCGCTACCTCGGCGACAACCGGGATCCGTACATCCTCGACGACCAGATCCGGCTCATGCGCTTCGTGCGCGCGGACGGCATGGACGCGCCGGGCACGCCGGCGACTCCGGACGCGAGCGGCTCGCGTGCGCCCGCGGGCCCGAGCACGTCGACGATCGCGACGTTCATCAACTTCGCCTCGCACCCCGAGTACGAGGGCTCGCGGCAGCGCGAGCTGTCGAGCGACATCGGGCACTGGGTCCGCGCCGTCGACGAGAACGGCGCGGACGGCCCCGACGCCGATACGGACCCGGAGATCCCGGGCATCGGTGGTGTCGCGATCTTCTGGAATGGCGCGCTCGGTAGCCAGATCGGGCCCAACGAGCTCCAGCTGCGCGACTGGGACGGCTCCGAGGTGCCGGAGGACGACCACGCCACGTCCGAGCACGTGGGCTCGCGGCTCGGCTACCGCATCCTCCAGGCGCTCGACGCCGAGAGCGGCCTGCCCGCGAGGCGCACCGAGCTCGACGGCAGCGCGGTGCCCCTCTCGTTCCGCCGGGCGCGCTTCTTCGTTCGCATCCAGAACACCGCGTACCACGTGGCGTTCCGGAGCGGCCTCTTCGACCGCGAGGTCTACAACTACGACCCGCGCCGGCCGATCAGCTACCAGCGCAACACGAACATCCCCGAGGCGATCACCGAGCTCGCGGTGGCGCGCATCGGGCCCGCGCAGCTGTTCACGATCCCCGGCGAGCTCGACCCGATGCTCTTCGTCGGGACGCGCGGAGAGCGCGCCCACACCCCGCCGAGCTACCACGGAGGCCGGCCGGTGCCGGACGGGCTCGAGAACCCGCCCGAGATCCCCGCCGAGGAGATCCCGCACATCCTCGAGATCCGCGACGAAGGCGTCGAGCCCGAAGACGTGTGGCTGCTCGGCCTGACGAACGACTTCCTCGGCTACTTCGTGCCCGACTTCGACTACGAGCTGAACAGCGCCGTTCCCTTCCTCACCGAGGCGCCGGGGCAGCACTACGAAGAGACCAACTCCATCGGCCCCGAGGGATGGTCGCGGCTCTGGGGCAAGCTCGTCGAGCTCGTGCGGTATACGCCGTGACCCGCGTGGGAGCCTCCGGGCTCCCGCGCGTGGCGCGCGCTCACCAGCCCTGCGCGGTGCGCGCTCACCAACCCCGCGCTGCGAGGCGGCGCGGCGGGCGGAGGTTCCGGAAGCGCGCGTCCTCCTCTCGCCGGGCTCGCGCGCGCGACGCGAACGCGACGGCTTCCCCACGCAGGGCCTCCTCGATCTCGGCGACCGAGAGATAGAGCGCGTCCTCCGGCTGCTCGAGGATCCCCTCCTCCACGAGGCGTCCTCCGGCCTCGCAAGCACACGCGCGGAACCTCAGGAGCGCGAGCGCCATCGCGTCTGCGATCTCTCCCTTGGCGGTCGCGAGGCGGTCGAAGAGCGAGAGGAGCCCGCGCACGAGCCCTTGCCGTGCGGGCGAGCTCACGCCGCGGGGGCCGAGCGCGACGACGGTGTCGTGCGCGCGCTTGCGGCGCTCTTCCGGGTCTTCGCTGCGAGCGAGCCGCTCGGCGGCGATCGCGAGCGTTGCGAGCGAGCTGCCGTAGGGCAGGGGGCGCACGTCGAGACCGAGCGGCCGGAGCTCGGCCATGCGCGTTCGCAGGGGCTCGGCGCTCTCCCGCAGGCTCGGGGGCCAGGTGCCGCGGGCGAGGGCGTCGAGTGCCTCCGGATCGTCTCGACATGCGGTGAGCGCCTCGCGTCCGAAGCGCGTGAGATCCTCCTCTCGCCGCCTCCGATCGTCGGGCGCGCGCACGGCGACGAGATCGCCGATCGCGTCCTCGGGGATCTAACCGATCGTGGAGCGCAGGACGTCGAGGGCGGCGCCCGTCGAGGCGCGCGCACGGTCGAGCCAGCGCTGCGGGACGGCCACGAGCTCGCGCCGGGCCAGCAGCGCTCTCCCGAGCGACGAGCCGGGCAAGCGCGCGAGGTCGATCGCGTCGAGCTCGACGCAGCGCTGCACGACCGTCGCGCGGAGCGCGCGGGCCTCGCCGAGGGGCTCTGTCGCCTCGAGCGCGACCTCGGCGGCGCGTCGCGTCGCCGCGACGAGCGAGGGGCGCGGCGCGTCCGAGAATGCTCTCGCATCGCCCGTTCGGCGGTACGCGCGGGCGAAGACCCGGAGCACACCGCCCTCGGCGTCCTTCTCGAGCGCGAGCGCGAGCGCGTCGACCGCGAGCGGCGCGATGGGCCCTTCGTCGCGCGCGAGGATCGAGACGAGGCGGTACGGCGCGGGCAGGTAGGCGGGCACCGGCGTGAGCCGCGTGGCCCGGGTGCAGACGAGCGCGCGCTCGTGCGTGGCGAGCTCGAGCGCGACGGGCGTCCCCAGGGCGTGCTCGGCGCGGTCGCAGAGCGTGCTCGCCTGGTCGACGAGGTCGAAGCTCCAGTCGTGCTCCTGCCCCTCGACCGGTCTCATCGACGCGCGCTCGATGGCGACTCGAGCGGACCCGTCCGGACCACTCAGGACCATGACGTCCGGGCAGCCGTCGATCGGATCGCAGCTCGAGATCCTCACGGTCGCCGCGTCCGCGGGCGCGAAGGCGAGCCCGACGCGCTCGAGGACCGTGCGCACCTCACCCTCGGCGGTGTCGTTCGTGGTAGCCGCGCTCACGGAGCCGAGACTCTCCCACCCAGCGCGAGGAGACAAGAAGAGTCACGCGCGATCGCCGTTTGGCCATCGCGCGCTCCAGACTCGCTCGGGCTGTGCGCCTCTCCAACTCGCTCCGGGGCTCACCCAGCTTCGGGGGCCGCCCAGCTGCACGCGTCGGGGCTCCGGGTGTCGGGAGGTCAGCTTCGCTTGGCGTTCTTCTTCGCAGTCCGCATCGCGTCCAGAAGGCGCGGCGTCGGCCAGCCCTCGAGACGGGTCTTGCGGCCGGTGTCCTTCTGACGCTTCTCGGCCTCGAGGATTGCGTCGATCAGGCCTGCGCGCGACCCGAAGCTCTTCTTGACCTCGGACAGCACGTCGTGGAGGTGGAGGAGCTTCTTGTTCGAGACGCTGTCGAGTCCCTTGTCCTCGCTCACGCGGCCGAGCCAGAGCTCCTCCGTCGCGAGCGCCTGCACGGCCTTCACGAGGCCGGACTTGTCGGTGAAGCGCTCCTTGACCAGCGCGAACGGGGTCTTCATGACGGATCTCCTACGGAACGAGCGCCGACGGGGGTCGGGCGAAAGGGCGCGGTTTCTAGCAAGGGGCCCCGAGGTGCGCAAGACCGCGCCCATCGCTGGCGGCGGGCGCGCGGACCTCCGCCACCGAGGCGAGCGGACGGCCCCGGCGCCGTCGGTGTACCTTGCCAGGCCCATGGCGCCCGAGCTCGTTCACCTCCACGTCCACTCCGAGTTCTCGATGCTCGACGGCGCGATCCGGCTGAAGAAGCTGGCGCAGCGAGCGGCGGCCCTCGGGCAAGGGGCCGTGGCGCTCACCGACCATGCGAACATGCACGGCACGCTGCAGTTCGTGAACGCGTGCAAGGATGCGGGCGTCAAGCCGATCGTGGGCTGCGAGGTGAACCTCGTGACCGGCTCGCGCAAGGATCCGAGCCCGCGCGCCCACACGCACCTCGTTCTCCTCGCCGAGAACATGGAGGGCTACGCGAACCTCTCGCGCATCGTGAGCCTCGGCTGGGTCGAGGGCATGAACGACGGCGCCGCGTGTGTCGACCTGGACTTGCTCGCGGAGAACCATCGGGGGCTCATCGCGACGACCGCCTGCATGGGCGGCTGGGTGGCGCAAGAGATCCTCCTCAAGGGCGAGGAGGCTGGCCGCAACGCGCTCGGGCGACTCTCGGACGTGATGGGCGAGGGCAACCTCTTCGTCGAGCTCCAGGATCACGGCTTCCCCGAGCAGGAGGCGCTCAACGAGATCCTCGCGTCGATGGCGGGCTCGATGGACCTGCCCGTCGTCGCGACGAACGATTGCCACTACCTCGAGCAGAAGGAGGCGCGCGCGCAGGTCGTGCTCCAGTGCATCGGCGCGCGCCGCTTGCTCGCCGACATGGAGCGGGCGCACCACGGCTCGAGCGAGATGTTCCTCAAGAGCGCCGAGGAGATGGCGCAGCGCTTCTCCGCCCATCCCGCGGCGCTCTCCAACACGCTCCTCGTGGCCGAGCGCTGTGCGGGCAACGTGAACCCCAAGCACAAGCCGAAGCTGCCGCGCTTCTCCGTGCCCGAGGGCGTGACCGAGGCAGAGTGGCTCGCGACCCTCGCGCGCGAGGGGCTCGAGGCGCGCTTCGCCGAGATCCAGAGGACCGGTCGCGCGATCGATCACGACGCCTACCGCGCGCGCCTCGACTTCGAGACGAAGACCATCGTGTCGATGGGCTTCCCCGGCTACTTCCTCATCGTCCAGGATTTCATCAACTGGGCGAAGAAGAACGACGTCCCGGTGGGCCCGGGGCGAGGCTCGGGCGCCGGCTCGATCGTCGCGTACGCGCTCCGCATCACGGACCTCGACCCGATCGAGCACGGCCTGCTCTTCGAGCGCTTCCTCAACCCGGAGCGCGTGTCGATGCCCGACTTCGACGTCGACTTCTGCATGGATCGGCGCGACCGTGTGATCGAGTACGTCCGAGGCAAGTACGGCCACGACTCGGTCGGTCAGATCGCGACCTTCCACCAGCTCAAGAGCCGCAGCGTCGTCAAGGACGTCGGGCGTGCGTTCGGGATGCAGCCCGTCGACACGAACCGCATCGCGTCGCTGGTGCCTGAGCCGGTGCAGGGCAAGACCGTCTCGATCGCCAAGGCGATGGAGCAAGAGCCCAAGCTCAAGGCGACCTACGACGAAGAGGCGCCCATCAAGGAGTTGCTCGACACGGCGATGACGCTCGAGGATCTCAACCGCCACGCGGGCATGCACGCGGCGGGCATCGTGATCAGCGAGGGAGCGCTCTGGAACCACGTCCCGGTCTTCTGCCCCGAGCCCGGCGTGCTCGTGACGCAGTACCACAAGGACGACGTCGAGTACGCGGGCCTCGTCAAGTTCGACTTCCTCGGCCTCAAGACGCTCACCGTGATCGACCTCGCGGTGCGCTTGATCGACAGGCGGCCCGACCGGCCGAGGCGCGCCGACGGCACGCCCGAGCCCTTCGATCTCAACGCGATCCCGATGGACGACAAGGCCACCTTCGCCCTCCTGCAATCGGGCGAGACGACCAACGTCTTCCAGCTCGAGTCGCAGGGCATGCAGGGCCTCTTCAAGAAGCTCCGTCCGGACACCTTCGCCGACATCGTCGCCGCCGTGGCGCTCTACCGCCCCGGCCCGCTCGAGACGGGCATGGTGGACGACTTCGTCCAGCGCAAGCACGGCCGGGTGAAGGTCGTCTATCCGCATCCTGCGCTCGCGAAGGCGCTCGAGGAGACCTACGGCGTCATCGTGTACCAGGAGCAGGTGATGGAGATCGCCCGCACGCTCGCGGGATACTCGCTCGGCGGCGCCGATCTCCTGCGCCGCGCGATGGGAAAGAAGAAGGCCGAGGAGATGGCCAAGCAGCGCGGCACCTTCGTAGATGGGGCCGAGCAACTCGGCCACGACCCCGCGAAGGCCGGCGAGATCTTCGACCTCGTCGAGAAATTCGCGGGCTACGGCTTCAACAAGTCGCACTCGGCCGCGTACGCCCTCATCACGTACCAGACGGCCTACCTCAAGGCACATTTTCCCGCCGAATTCATCTGCGCGACGCTCTCGGCCGACAAGGAGAAGATCGAGAAGGTCGTGCGCACCGTCGCCGAGGCCAAGGCGATGGGCATCACGGTGCTGCCTCCCGACGTGAACGAGTCGCAGATCGACTTCGCCGTCGTGTACGACGTCGATGCAGGTCGCACCAAGGGCACCAAGCGCCGTCCCGACAAGCCCGTCTCGATGGGTGGCACGATGCTCGACCCCGCCGAGCCCCGCATCCGCTTCGGTCTCGGCGGAGTCAAGGGCATCGGCAGCGCGGCGCTCGAGTCGGTGTTCGAGTCGCGTCAGGGCGAGGCCGGGGCCGAGCAACGCTTCCTCGACCTTTTCGACTTCTGCTCGCGCGTGGACATGCGGCGGGTGAACAAGAGCGTGATCGAGGCCCTCGTCCAGAGCGGCGCGTTCGATTCGGCGCACGAGAAGGTCGGCGTGTCCCGGGCGCAGGCCTTCGTCGCGATCGAGGCGGCGATCGAGCGCGGCAAGCGTGCCTCGGCCGAGCGCGCCAGCGGGCAGACCAACCTCTTCGGTCTCTTCGACGCGGGTGCCTCGAGCGGGAGCAAGAAGTCCGGCGCCGGCACGTTCCCACCGCTCGCGCCCTGGGATCTCCGCGAGCTTCTCGGGCGAGAGAAGAATGCGCTGGGCTTCTACGTCTCGGGCCATCCGCTCGATCGCTACAAGACCGAGCTCGCGCGCTTCGGCAACGCCTCCACCGCCTCCATCGACAGCAAGGACGACGGCGCGCAGGTGAAGATCGGCGGGACCGTCGAGGGATTGCGGGAGCGGCCGACGCGCACCGGCGGCAAGATCGGGTTCTTCTCGCTCGAGGACGCGAGCGGTCGTGTCGAGGTGATCGTGCGCGACCGCGTGCTCGAGGCGAACCGCGAGGTGCTCGAGACCGCGAGCAAGAGCAACGAGCCGGTCTTCGTCGAGGCCACCGTGCGCTTCGAGCGTGACCGCAACGGCAACGAGGACGAGAACGCGGCGCAGGCCGAGCCCAAGCT
>JBKDQC010000689.1:0-36200 GCA_046342295.1 Deltaproteobacteria bacterium
ACACCGGGGAGAGACGCGATGAGGCGTGGGGGCAGAGCCCCGAAAGCTCCGTTCGACATGAGCACGATCGAGTCGCCTACCTTCTCCTCGCGCACGAGCGTCGCGAGGACTTCGTCGAGCGATGCGGGCAGCACCGCCTGCTTGCCGCGCGCCGCGAGCCCGCGCGCCACCTCCCCGAGATCCATGCGCTCGGCGTCGGGGCTGTTCGCGCGACCGAGCGGCGCGAGCACGGTCAGATCCGCCGAGAAGAACGCGTCCTTGTAGCCCTCCTCGTGAAGCTTCCGGCACGCGGTGGCGCTGCGCGGCTCGAAGGCCGCGAGCAGCCTCCCCTCCGGGTGCCGCGCCCTCAGGCCGGCGAGGGTCTCACGCACGGCCGTGGGGTGATGGGCGAAGTCGTCGTAGACACGCACGCCGCGGGCCTCGCCGCGAAGCTCCTGCCGCCGCTTCACCCCTCGGAAAGCGCGGAGAGCACGCACCGGCTCGGTCACCGGCACCGTACCGCCCGAGGTCTCGCACACGAGCGCGATCGCCGCGATCGCATTGCGTACGTTGTGCTCGCCCGAGAGGGGCGAGAGCACGTTGCACGCGAACGTACCGCCGACGAAGAGATCGAAGGGCTGCGCGCCTCCCGCGGGCGCGATCGGAGCCGCGGTCCACACGGGCAGCGCCTCGCCCACGTCGTCGGTCGAGAGCGCGTAGAAGACGACGCGACACCTCGCGCTCCGCGCCACCTCGCGCACGAGCGGATCGCCCGCGAACGCCACGAGGACGCCATCCTCCGGGATGCGGCGCACGAATTCGGCGAAGGCGGCCAGGTAGCTCTCGAGCGTCGGGTAGATGTCCACGTGATCGTGCTCGATCGAGGTGAGGATCGCGGCGTCAGGCGCGTACCTCCAGAACTTCGGTGTCTTCTCGAAGAACGCCGAGTCGTACTCGTCGCCCTCGATCACGAAAGGCGCGCGGTCGGCTCCGACCCGAAAGCTCTCACCGAAGTCGAGCGGGATCCCGCCGACCAGCAGGCCGGGGTCGCGGCCGGTCGCGTGGAGCAGCACCGCCGCGAGCGTCGTGGTCGTGGTCTTGCCGTGCGTTCCCGCGACGACGAACGAGGGCCGGTCTCGAAGGAAGAGCTCCTCGAGCGCACCGGGCATGGAGATGTAGCGCAGGCCTGCCTCCATCGCGGCCTGTGCCTCGGGGTTGTCCCTGCGGCACACGTTGCCGACGATGACGAGGTCGGGGCGGGGCTCGAGGTGCTCGGGGCGATGGCCGGTCTTCGTCTCGATCCCCCAGCGCGCCAGCGCCTCGCCCATCGGAGGATAAAAGGCCACGTCCGAGCCGCTCACCCGGTGTCCCGCGGCCTTGAGCAGCCCGGCGAGGGCGCCCATGCCGGTGCCCGCGACGCCGATCAGATGCACGTGCATCACGCGCATCTACCACAGGGCGGGCGCGCCGGTCGCTCTCCGCGGGACGGCCCGCGAAGGGCGGACGCACTGGCAGCATCACTGCCGTGCAGAGGAGTGACCTCGCACTCGACCTCCGCGTCGACATGTTGCTTCTCGATCGCGTGCATGACGTTGTCGGTGCCTTCACGCCGATCGCCGAGCCCACGCGAGACGAGCCCGAGACGCTGCAGCACCATCACAGGGCGCGTGCAGAAGCTCCTCGCGCGAAGGGCCCTCGAGGAGGGTGGTTCGGCCGAGCACGCCCTCGCCCACGCGCTGTCTCGCTCCGCAGCGCGCCGCGACCTGGTCGCGACTGAAGACGACGTGGTGCCCGGTCATCTCGATCGCGTGATCACGCTGGAGCAGGACCGCGAGCTGACGCTGCGCTTCGACCTCAGCCGAGAACACGCGCTCTGCGCGCACCTCGGAGGCGAGCGTGATCACGAGACACGATCCCATGGTGGAGGATGCACGTGCGTCCGCGCTGCGCGCGCCCCGTCGCACCCGCGGTCGGCGTGTTCGCCTCCGCACCCATGGCCAGCGGTGACGAGAGCGCCAAGACCGGCGAGACGACGAGCCCCGAGGGCGTGCTCGCCTCGCTCGAGTCGCTCGCGGCGCGTCCCGATCTCATCGAGCCCGCGCGCGGCATCTTCCGCTTCACGCAGTACCTCCTCGACGAGGAGGAGAACCTCACGCGCACCGGCAACCTCACGGGCAGCGCGAAGGAGCAGCTCCGCGCGCGCACCCTCGAGCTCCTCGGCCTCGACGCGCGCGCCGCGAGCGACGGCGGGGGCGAGCGCGACACGCCCGGCGGTATGACGTGATCCTCACGCTGCGCCTTCGCTCGTTCCGTCGCTACGGCGACGAGACCCTCGAGCTCGGTCCAGGTATCTGCTTCGTCGAGGGCGACAACAACGCCGGCAAGACCTCGCTCTTCTACGCGATCGAGTACGCCCTCTTCGGGCGCGTCACCGGGCACAAAACCATCGCCGCGCTCATGGCACCCAAGGCCAAGGCGATGGGCGTCGAGCTCGTGATGCGCGGCGTCGACGGCCATCGCTGGCGCCTCCAGCGCATGCACGTCCTTCCGCCGCGCTCGCGCAAGACCACCATCGGTCACTTCACGCTCAAGCGAAGCGCGCGCCCGATCGACGCCCCCGTCGAGGATGCTGTCGATCCCCGCGAGGAGACCTACGTCGTTAGCTCGGACTTCGCCGATCGCGAGGAGGCGCTCGCGCTCGCGCTGAGCAAGGCGCTCGGCGTGAGCCGACGCTACTTCGACGTCGCGGTGCACATCCGCCAGGGCGCGATCGCACAGATCCTCGAGGGCCCGGCCCGCGAGCTCGACATCGTGCTCGGCGTCACGGCGGCCGTGGCCGCGGCGGACGAGATGCGTGCGATGGCGCTCGAGCGCGAGAAGGAAGCCTCGCAGCTGCCCCTCGTCGAGGAGACGCTGCGCGCGATGGAGCGCGATCACGAGGGCGGCGCCGTGGAGCTCGCCCGGCTCGACGCCGAGCTTGCCGCGCTCGCCCTCGCCGACGCGGCGCTTGTCGAGGAGGCCGCCAAGGTGCGGACCGAGGAGGCCGCGCTCGCGCCGCGCAGCGAGGCCGAGCGCGTGCTCGATCGCGCGCGGCAAGAGCAGCTGCGGGCGCGCACCGCGCTCGAGGACGCGCGTGCGGCCGCACCGCCGGAGCTGTCGAGCGAGGCCGTGCCCGCGAGCGACGACACGCGGAGCGAGGCGCGCGAGGTCGAGCTCGCCGCGGCCCGCGACGCACGCGCTCGGAGCGAGAGGGAGCGACGCGAGATCGACACCACGCGCGGCGACCTCGGCGCGCGCATCCGTCGACGCGACGAGCACGCCCACGCGGGCGCCGGTGCGCGCTGCGAGAGCTGCGGCCAGCCCATCGACGCCGCGCTCGCGGCGCGGGAGATCGAAGGCTGGCGCGCCGAGCGGGCGTCACTCGACGCGCGCGCCGAGGCGATCGACGCGGAGCTCACGCAGCTCGAGGCGAGCCTCGCCACGCTCCGCGACGAGGCGCGCCGGGAGGCGGACGCGCGCGCACGACGCGAGGCCGAGCGCGAGCGCTTCGCGCGAGCCCGCGAGCTGCTCGCAAGCCGCGAGCAAGCGCTCCTGCGCGGCGAACAGGCGCTGTCGACGGCCGCCGAGACCGTACGAGCCCTGCTCGCGAGCGAGGGCGGCGCGGCGCCTTCGTTCGATCCGGCGCAGCTCGCCGAGGCCCTGTGCGCGAGCCTCGAGGTGGCGCGCGATGGCCTGCGCGAGCGGCGCGCCCGCGTGGAGGCCGAGCGCGCGGTCTCGGGCGGCACGCGCGCGCGGCTCGAGCAGCAGCGCGGTTCCGTTTCGATGCGCGTCGCGCAGGCCGAGCGCGATCTCGCGCGCACGCGAAGCTCCGTCGAGACGCTGCGCGAGGCCGCCTCGGTCGCCGAGAGGCTGCGGGTGCTCTCCACGTCGTTCCAGGAGCTGCAGGCGGTGCTGCGCGAGCGCGCCGCCACGGCGCTCGCGAAGGAGGCGCTCGAGATCCACCGCGCACTCCAGGGCGCCGGCGAGAGCGAGCTCACCGAACTGCGCCTCGACCCCGAGAGCTACGCGATGCTGGTCACGCCCAAGGACGTCGGCCGCGAGGTGCCGGCGAGCGCCGCGCAGGGCGGCGGCCATCGCCTGCTGCTCGGCCTCGCGCTGGCGCTGGCGATCGGACGCGTGGTGGGGCGCCCGCCCTTCCTCATGCTCGACGAGCCGACCTACGGGCTCGATCGCGAGCGGCGTCGGGCCTTGCTCGCGCGCATCGCGGGCCTGGGCCTCACCGATCAGATCCTCCTCATCACGCACCACGAGACGGAGAACGTCGGCGGAAAGCACGTGCGCATCGCACGCAGGGGCAAGCAGAGCCGGATCGAGGTGCTCGCGTGAGCACGGAGACGAAGGACGCGCCCCGGGACGCCACGGCGATCGAGCTCGCGTGGCAGTCGGCCTCGTACAAGGTCTGGTATGAGCTCCACGGCTTCGTCACCGATCGCCACGATCAGGTCGTGACCCAGCACGAGCTGCGTGCGGGGATGGGCCCAGCCGAGGATGTGCCCGAGGCGGTCGCCACGGGTCGCGCCCAGAAGATCGTGCTCGGCCTGCTCCGCGCACGCCTCGAGGCCGAGCCTGCGATCGCCCACCAGTTCGTGGCGCAGCCGGGCTGGCCCTGGCTCGCGAAGCTCATCGCGGCGATCCGCCTGAGGGAGCTCGCGTCCGCCAAGATCGTGCAGCGCGGGGCGCGGGCGCGGGCGAGCTTCGACGTGTCCGGCCTCGCGCGCACGTACCACGGCAAGGCCCTGCTCAGGAGCCTCGGCTTCGAGCGCCGCAAGGTCCTCGAGAAGGACGAGCTCGCGAAGCTCGAGGACGCGTGTGCGAAGATCAAGCTCACGCTGCCCCGCGTCGTGGAGCCCACGACCACCGAGCGCTTCTTCTCCGGAGAAGGTTCGTCGACCGAGTCGTCCGAAGACGACGAGTGAGGCAGAGATGGATCACGTCGAGCTCCTGGCGCGCACCAAGGTCGAAGATCCCGGCAGCGAGTCCGACATCGTGCTCGAGGGCCAGTACAAGGACGCCTACGACGCGATGCTCGACGCGCACAACGCGGGCCTCTACGCAGGGCTCATCGGGCCCGTGGGTGCTGGAAAGACGGCCCTCTGTCGCAAGTTCGCGCGCGACCTGAACCGGCCGTTCGAGTGGGTGACGTTCAGCGACCTCGTGCGGCCCGCGAACCTCGTCGGGAGCTTCGACCCGACCCTGGTCTTCAAGTTCGGCTACGCGCCGGAGGCCTTCGTGCCGGGGCCCTTCACGCTCGCGGCGCTGCGCGGGGGCGTCTTCCTCGCGAACGAGCTCAACCGCGGCGACGAGTACGTGCTCAACACCATGCTCGACGCGCTCGAGGAGCGGCGCCTCTACGTCCCGGCGCTGCGCAGCTGGTACCGAGTGAGCCCCGACTTCTACCTCATCGCCGCGATGAACCCCGTGGAGAACCGCGGCACGCGACGCCTCAGCTCCGCGATCCGCGATCGCATCAAAGTCTGGATCCGCCTCGAGTACCCGAACCGCGCGACCGAGCTGAAGATCGTCTCGCAGCACTGCGGCGAGTACGCCCTTGCGCCGGCGCAGCTCGAGCGCGTGCTCGAGCTCGTGGCCGAGACGCGCACCGATCCCGCCGTGGACGCGCCCGCCTCGATCCGCTCGAGCATCGGCATCGCGCGCTTCGCCGCCGAGCGCGCGCGGCGCACGGGCGTGCCCGTCGACAGCAAGCTCCTCGCGCAGGCCGCGCGGCTCATCCTCGGCGAGGCCGTGAAGCTCAAGCCCGGGCGCAAGCTCGACGTCTGGCTCGACAGCCTCCTCACCAAGACTCTGGGCACCGCCGGCTGAAGGGGGGCGAGCGTGGCCGACGAGGATGTCGAGAAGGGCCGGTTCGCGCACGACGAGGTAGAGGCGTGGACGCCGATCGCCTTCGCGGTCGAGCTCACGCGGCGCCTGCGGAAGCACGCGGGCATGTCGGCCGCGCCGAGCCTGCGCTCGACGCTCGCGATCCCTCGCTTCCTCACGGCGCGCTACGCGCGGACCCGCCGGCTCGTCGCGCACGACTACCTCGACGCGGCGGTCCTCACGAGCCCGCACGAGGACCAGTCGATCGTGGAGGACATCGCGCGTGACCTCCTCTTCCCGCGCGCGGCGCAGCCCGGTGTGGGCCCCAGGGCGGGCGCACCGGGCGCGGGCGACGACGGCAAGGTGAGGCGCACGGCGGCGGCGCCCGTGGACGCCGCGGCGCAGATCCTCGGCGATCTCGCGGCGCTCGACGTCGACCTCGCGAGCCTCGAGGACCTCTCCGATCTCGAGAGCCACATCGACGAGGGCACCCAGGCGCCCACGGCGATGGACGCGTTCGATCTCTTCGAGACGCTCTACTCGTCGACCGACACGGTCGAGCGCGCGCTCGGAGAGCTGGTGGCGAGCTTCGGGGGCGCCGCGGAGATGGCGTCCGCCAGCGCGACCAGCGTGCCGCTCGTGCGTCGGCTCGTGCGGGAGAAGCTCCTCGCGGGCCTCGGCGCACTCGCACCGACGCAGGTCCTCCACGCGTGCCGCGCGGGCCTGGGTGAGGAGCTCGTGCGCGAGGCGAAGACGCCCTGGGAGCTCGCGGGCTTCATGGCGGGCCTCGCGTCGATGGGCCTCGGCGAGCGCGCGCATCTCGACGCCCACACCGCCGAGCTCGCCGCGAGCGCGCCGCTGCGCGATCTCGGGAGCGTGATCCGCTTCCTCGTGCCGCACGGCGAAGTGGCCGCGCCAGTGCGTCGCGCCGCGCTGACGCGCCCCCGCGACCTCACCGAGCACGCGGAGCTCCTGCTCGGGCTCGAGGACTGGGTCGATCCGGGACGCAAGCTCGTGGCGGCCTCGGCGCGCGAGGAGCCCCGCCGCGCGATGATCGCGGCGCGCACGCTGCGCGAGCGCTTCGGGCACTCGGTCGAGGAGGACGTGCTGCGCGCGTGGATCGCGGATCTCGAGGGCCGCACGCCCTCGCTTCGCGAGCTCGTGGACGTCGCGCTCGACGCGCCCGAATACAAGAAGCTCGTGCCGGCGTCGCTCGCGGTGCACGTGCGCGACATGCGCGCGTCGATCACCGAGGAGCTGCTCGACGAGGAGCCCTCCGACGAGCCCGACGACGACGGAGCCACGGAGACCGAGGGCGCTGCCCCCGCCCTGCCCCGCGCGATCGCCGAGGCGCTCGTGCTCGCGCGCGATCTCGCCAGGACCGAGGCGTCGCCGGCGATCGGCGCCGCGCGCGCGCTCTCCACCGAGACGCTCTGCCTCGTGACCGAGCCCGAGCACTTCGTGCCCGTGCTGGACGCCTCCCTCGAGGACGGCGTCGTGCCCGACGACCTCGAGCGCGTGGTGGAGGCCGCGCGCGCGCTCGGCCTCGATCCGAACGTCGTCTACGACCGCATCGGACAGGCGCTCGAGCAGCTGCGCGCGATGATCCTCGGGGGCTCTCACGACGCCGATCGCTACGCGCGCCTGGTCGATCGCGTGAAGGGCATCCCCGACGAGATGTTCGACGAGCTCGCCGCGTGCGCGACGGAGAGCGGCAACCTCGAGGCGATCGCCGCGCTCCTCGCGGTGGATCTCGGCGGCACGGCCGCGCGGGTGCCCGGCGAGCTGGTCACCGACGCGCTGGGCATCAAGGGCATCGGCGGTGGCACGAACCTCCTCAAGCAGTGGTTCACGCACCGCGGCAGGCTCGTCGACCCGCTGCGCTCCGCGATCAAGGCCGCGGCGAAGGAGGCGCTGATCGATCTCGCCTTCGACTGGCTCGGTCGCGGCTCGGACCACGCCGACAAGGGCCTCCTGCCCGGTCATCAGACGCGACCGATGCGTCCCGGCGACGACATCGATCTGCTCGACCTCGACGCGAGCCTCGAGCGCCTCGCGGAGGATGGACGCGCGCTCGGCGAGGCGCGCGAGGACGACCTCGTCGTCACCGAGACCGTGCGCGGCGAGGCGGCGATCTCGGTGCTGATCGACATCTCGGGCTCGATGAGCGGGCCCGACCTCGCGATGTGCTCGATCGCGGTGGTGATGCTCCTCGGCAAGCTGAAGCCCGACGAAATCAGCCTCGCGCTCTTCGAGAGCGACACCCACGTGGTCAAGCGCTTCGCCGACGAGGCCGACCTCGACCAGATCGCCGACGAGCTGCTCGACCTCCAGGCCCGCGGCGGCACCTGCGCCGACCGCGCGCTCCGCTTCGTCGCCGAGGAGATGGAGAGCGTCGAGGCCACGCTGCGCATGCTCTTCCTCCTCAGCGACTTCGCGTTCTTCGAACCGGTGCCGCAGATCGAGGCCCTCGGACACGCGATCGCGGATCGCGGCGTCACCTTGCTCGCGGCGAGCCACGGCTACGTGCACCACGCGGTGCACGACGCGCTGCTCGCGTCGATAGGCGGCGAGAAGCTCGCGATGAAGAACGTCTCGGAGCTCCCGCGGCTCCTGCTCGACGTGCTCACCCGCATCGCCGACGGCGCCTGAAGGACGCTCGACGGGGACTCCAGGGCCCAAGCCGGGCGCCGGAGCTCGAACGGGATGGCAGGTACCTCCCGGTCGGGGTGACGCGCATAGAGCGCGCGGAGGAGCTTCACGACCTCTGCGCTACGCACGTCGCCGAACGCACGTTCGATGGCGAGCTCTCCGAGCATGAGTCACTTGGATTGACTCATGCTCTGACATTTCTTGACGGAGGGTCTGGCCGCAGACCCTCCCTCTCGCCGAGTGAATCGGGCGAGAGCCTCCCTCGCGCCGATGCGAGCCCGTGGCACCCGCATCCATCCATCCGAGTGCCACGTGCTCTCAGAACGCGCGCAACCTCGCGTTGCTCGGGTTGGCCGCCCGGGTAGGGGCGCTCGTGCACGGGCTCGCGCGGCGAGCGACGGGACGCAGGGCCTGCTCGCGAGCGCGCCCGAACGCGCGGTCGTGCTCGCGGAGCTCTCGGCCTGGCAGTTGTTGAACCACGGGCCCGTCGCGCTCGTGTCGGCGTCGGCCGGGGGCGTCTCGAATCTCCTCGCCGCAGCGTGGGTCACGCCGCTCGACTTCGATCCGCCCAAGCTGACCGTCGTGCTCGCAGCCGACACCTACACGCGCGAGCTCGCGGTGCGCTCGTGCTCCAGGTGCCCACGGTCTCGATGCTCTCGATCGTCGACGAGGTTCACGGGCACGGCGAGCAGTGACTCGAGACTGAGGGAGCACGTGGTGCAAAGCGCCTCGTCGAGCTCGTACCCGGTGGGCGGCGAGAGCGCGTCGACGTAGAGCTTCCGGGCGTCGGGAGGCAGCATCACGAACCTCGCTTCTGGGTGCGGCCCTCGTGAATCTCGGCGACGAAGCGCTGTGCGGTGGACCATCGGAAGGTCATCAGGCCGAGCCCCGAAGACCCGCTCCACTGAGAGAGCGCGGTCGCGTTGACGAAGCGAGATCTCGAGGCCTTCAGGGTGGTCTCACGTCTCTGCACGAGCGCTGCGGCGGCGCTCGACTTCAGAGCGTCTGGTCCTCCGACCACGAGACCGACCCAGGCCTCGACGAAGTCCCGCGTTCGGCTCGGCACGGGGCGAGCCCCAGAGGTCACCAGCGCGAAGAAGCGCAAGAGGCTCCACGCCGCCACACCGATCTGCTGGACGCGTTCGGTCCAGGCCTCGTACTCGGCTCGGTGGTGCTTCTCGAGCTCGGTCGCGCCCTTGAGCTCCGCGAGAAGGACGTTCCAAACAGAATCGCCGAGAGAGAGGATCATCCGCGTCGCGGCGATTCTGTTTCGCGGAGCGGAGTTGGGTGGGGGGCCCCGAGCCGGCTCTGCCGGGCGGGGGGCGGGTCTGCATCAGACCTGCCGGGAAGAAGGGCCACATATGGATCGGCGGCTCGCCGATCCTGTGTAGTGGAGCGCGGCGCCCTGCATGACCTCCGCGAAGAGGCGCGCGTGGTCGAGCAGCTCGCGGTGCGCGGCCTTGAAGCTCGCGAAGCGCGGGTGCATCCACGGCGCATCGACCGCATCGGCGGCCTCGTCGGCCACGAGCCATGCAAGCAGGGACTCGGGGTTCGAGTGGACGATGCGGTGCCGGAGGTAGTCGCCTTCCGCGTGCGTGAGCGCGAACTGCGCAGTCTCCGGAAAACCCTCCGGCGGTGCAGGGAGCTCGGGATCCCACACCGCGACCGGCGCGTCGTCCAGACCGCCCTCATCCGCGCGACGACCGTGATGTCACTGGGCCGCGCGATGGAGCTGATCGAACGTGCGGACGAGCTCGTCCTGCGACTCGAAGCCACGCCGGATGCCCCAACTCTCGAGGCCGGACCAGTAGATGCTGCTCGGGAGGCGCTTCAGTGAGCCGCGCGCCATGCGCCCGAACACGCCCTCCTTCTCACCCTGCTCCAGGAGGTGCTCCACCAGCTCGGTCTCGGCCTGCCGCAGCTTCCGAGGAAGCTCGGCCGAGCGAACCCCGTCAGCCTCGAGCTGCCGGTAGATCCACGGGATGAAGAGGAAGTACCGAACGCGGGTGTGGATGGTGCTCGTCCCCGGGAAGAGCAGATCGGCGATCGCATCCCGCACGGATCCGAGCCCGAGCTCATCGCGGGACTCCTTCTCGTGGAAGAGCGCGAGGATCCGCTGGCTCCGCTCACGCTCCGACGGATCGTGATCGAGCCAGCCAAGAAAGGGACGGGCTTCCATGACTCTGCTCCGTTCGTGGGTGCGCTACCCCGCAACCGCCAACCGTGCGCGGATGGCTTCGACACGCCGCTCCCCGCGCGGAAAGGCTCGCTCGCGGCCATCACGAAGATCAAGACGGTACGCTTGGAGCTCGTCTGACGCGTCGCGGGGCCGTGTGTGAGCGAAGCCGGCTGCGCGTCCGTACAGCCTCGAAGCAACCGTGTCGCGCTCCTACGCCGGGCAGCTCCGGTCAGCCCAACGTGAGCCGCGCCGGTCGCTCTCCGCGGGACAGCCCGCGAAGGGCGTTGTCGCGCCCGCCGCGCGCTCGATATCCTCGGCTCCCGTGGGTCGTGCCCTGACAGCTCTCTTCGTCGCGCTCGCGCTCGCGGGCTTCGGCTGCAGCGGCGCCGCGGCCGAGGGCGGAGCGAGCACCGCGCCGACGCCTGCCGACGGCTCGATCGACCCCGAGGCGCTGGTGGCCTTCCAGGCCGGCGTTCGCGAGCTCGAGCGCTCGGACCGCCGCGCGCTCGCGCAAGCACGGGCGCATCTCGAGCGCGCCTTGTCGATCTCGCCCGGGCTCTGGGAGGCCCGCTTCAACCTCGCCTACCTCGATCGACGCAGCGGCGATCTCGTCGCGGCCGCCGAGGGTCTCGAGGCCGCGCGTGCGGTCGCGCCCGACTCGGGCGAGGTGCGCGTCGCGCTCGCCGAGGTTCGCAGCGAGCTCGGCGACTCGGCCGGGGCTGCCGAGCTGCTGCGAGCCTACGTGCGCGAGCACCCCGAGGATCGGACCGCGCGCGTGGCGCTCGCCACGCTCCTTCGCGCAGCGCGCGACTTCGACGGCGCGCTCGAGCAGGCGCGAGAAGCGCTCGTGCGCGATCCGCGCGACGCGCGCGCTCTGGCCGAGGTCGGGCGGGTGTACCGCGCCCGCGAGCAGGCCGAGGTCGCCGAGCTCGTCTTCCGCAAGGCGCTCGATCTCGGCGAGACCGCAGAGCTCCACAACGATCTCGGTCTCCTCGAGCTGAGCCGCGGCGACACGCAGGCTGCGTTCGAGGCCTTCCGGCGCGCCATCGCGCTCGATCCCGCGTTCTCGGAGGCCCACGAGAACCAGGGATCCGTCCTCCTGCACGCAGGAGACTACCCGGGGGCTGCCGCCGAATTCCGCGCCGTGCTCGAGCGAGACGCAGAGAACGTCGATGCGCGCGTCGCCCTCGCGATCTGCCTCCGCGGCCAAGGCGAGCACCAGGCGGCGCAGCGCGAGTACGAGGCCGTGCTGGAGCTGGTCCCGAGCCACGCGGCGGCCCTCTTCGACTACGCGATCCTGCGCGCCGAATTCCTCGAGCAGCGCCCGCAATCCCTCGAGCTGTTCCGGCGCTTCCTCGCCGTAGCTCCAGGCGAGCAGCCCGAGCGCGCGGTCGCCGAGCGCTATCTGCGTGAGATCACCGCCGAAGAGAACGCTCCCGCGCCTCCGCGCTCCGAAGCCGCAGGCGAGGCGGAGAGCGAGGGCGGCGAGCCGATGGATCTGTGACCCTGCCGAACCTCGGGCTCGGCAGGATCAGAGGCGGCGCGAGCCCCGGCTCGGAGCATGAGTCACTTGGATCGACTCACGCTCCGATGTTTCTTGCCGGAGGGTCTGGCTGCAGACCGCCGAGTGAATCGGCGAGAGCCTCCCTCCCGCCGATTCGGGCCCGTGGCACCCGCATCGAACCATCCGAGCGCCACGCGCTCTCAGACGTTGAAGCGGAAGTGCATCACGTCTCCGTCGCGCACGACGTACTCCTTGCCTTCCATCGCGAGCTTGCCCGCGGCGCGGCAGGCGGCCTCGCTGCCGAGCGTCACGCGGTCCTCCCACCAGATCACCTCGGCCTTGATGAATCCCTTCTCGAAGTCCGTGTGGATCTTGCCCGCCGCGCCAGGCGCCTTGGTGCCGCGCTTGATGGTCCAGGCGCGGACCTCTTGCTTGCCCGCCGTGAAGTACGTGATGAGGTCGAGCATCGCGTAGCCCGTTCGGATCACCGCGTTGAGACCAGGCTCGGTCAGACCCGCCGACGCCAGGAAATCGGCCCGGTCTTCGGTCGCGAGCTGCATGATCTCGGCCTCGATCTTCGCGCAGATGACGACGACCGGAGCGCCGCTCTTGGCCGCCCGTTCTCGCACGCGGTTCACCATCGGATCGGAGTCGGCCTTGCTCAGCTGCTCTTCCTTGACGTTGCACACGTAGAAGAGCGGCTTGTTCGTGAGCAGCGCGAGCTCTCGGACGATGTTCTGCTTGTCCTCGTCGTCCGTCGTGACGCTGCGCGCGAGGCCCCCGGCGTCGAGGACCTTCTCGACCTGCTCGAGGATCTCGACCGCCTTCTTCTCCTTGGCGTCGTTGCCCTTGGCCGCGCGCCGCGCTTTGTCGAGGCGCTTCTGGACCGTCTCGAGGTCCTTGAGCGCGAGCTCGGTCTCGATCGTCTCGATGTCGGCGACCGGGTCGACCTTGTTCTCGACGTGCAGGATGTTGTCGTCCTCGAAGCAGCGGACGACCTCGGCGACCGCGTCGCACTCGCGGATGTTCGCGAGGAACGCGTTCCCCTTGCCCTCACCCTTGCTCGCGCCCCGCACGAGACCGGCGATGTCCACGAAGTCCACGGTCGCCGGCACGGTCTTGAGGGGCTCGACCACCTCGACGAGCGCGTCGAAGCGCGGATCCGGCACGGGCACGACGCCGACGTTCGGCTCGATCGTGCAGAACGCGTAGTTCGCGGCCTCGGCCTGCTTGGACGAGAGCGCGTTGAAGAGTGTCGACTTGCCGACGTTGGGCAGACCGACGATGCCGACCGAGAGTGCCATCGTGTGCTTTCCTCGCGAAGACGCGGCCCTGCCACGCGGCAGAGCCCAAAAGGGGCGCAAGGATGGCCGTTCGGCAGCGGGGGGGCAAACGCCTCGAAGCGCGGAGCGGCTGGCCTGGACACGAGGACGTCACACATGCGACACGGGTCACGTCACCTCCGAGAGCAACACTCGTGACGCAGATGAGAGAGCGGATTCTCCTGGTCGACGACGAGGCCGACATCGTCGAGTTGCTGGAGTACAACCTCCGCCAGGCGGGCTACACCGTGGTGACGGCGCGGGACGGGAACACGGCCCTCGCGGAGGTCCGACGCCAGAAGCCCGACCTGGTGCTGCTCGACTGGATGCTCCCCGACATCCCCGGCACCGAGGTCTGCAAGCGCCTCCGAAGGGACGCGAGCACCTCGACCATCCCGATCATGATGATCACCGCGAAGAACGAGGAGATCGACCGCGTGGTCGGCTTCGAGCTCGGCGCGGACGACTACGTCGTCAAGCCCTTCAGCCCGCGTGAGCTCGTGCTCAGGATCGGCGCGATCCTGCGCCGCGCGAGCCCGAACGAGAAGCCGGCGCCGAGCGAGCGCATCGTCCTCGGCGTGCTCGAGATCGACGTGCCGCGACACTCGGTCAGCGTCGAAGGCCAGCTGGTCGACCTGACCGCGCTCGAATTCAAGCTCCTCTACGACCTCGCTTCGCGCCTCGGCCGCGTGCAGACGCGCGACGCCCTCCTCGAGCGCGTGTGGGGCTACGCGCCCGGCATCGAGACGCGCACGGTCGACCCGCACGTGAAGCGGCTGCGCGAGAAGCTCGGCGCGGCACGCGACTACATCGAGACGGTGCGCGGTGTGGGCTACCGCATGCAGGCGGAGTGACGGCCGTCCCGTGCGAGACTGCGGCTCGAACCGATGACCCGCAGCCTCGGCCTGACCCTGTTCGTCGTCATGGCGATCACCACCGCCTCCCTCATCGGGGGGACCTGGCTGCTCTCGCCCGAGGGTGCTGACCTCGCCCGCGTCCTCGTCTCGGCAGGGATCGTCGGCGTCGGGCTCTGCGCTGCGCTCGCGTGGTTCTTCGCGCGCTGGATCGGCGAGCCCCTCGAGGAGATGGAACGCGTCGCCAAGCGCCTCGCGGCAGGCAAGCTCGAAGGGCGGGTGCGCTCCGAGCGGCGCGACGCGCTCGGCTCGCTCGGGCGCGCGATCGACGACATGGCCGACCAGCTCGCCGAGCGCATCGAGAGCGGCAACACCGAGACCGCGCGGCTGCGCACCATCGTCGACGCCATGATCGAGGCGGTCGTCGTGACCGACGACAAGGGCACCATCGTGATGACCAACGCCGCGCTCGCGGCGCTCGTCGGGCGCGACCCCTGGGGCCGCACCGTGATCGAGGCGCTCCGCAGCCCGGAGCTCGCGGACGCCGTGCAGCGCGCGGGGCGGGGGGAGAGCAGGCGGGTGAGCTTCGAGCTCCACACCGCGCGCGGAGAACGCGCGCTCTCCGCGCAGATCGCGCCGCTCCCGAAGGGCGCCGGCGTCATCACGGTGATCCACGACGTGACCGATCTCCGCCGGGCGGACTCCGTGCGGCGCGACTTCGCCGCCAACGCGAGCCACGAGCTGCGGACGCCGCTCACCTCGATCCGCGGCTTCGCCGAGACCTTGCTCGACGGCGCCATCGAGCAGCCCGACGTTCGTCGTCGTTTCGCCCAGAACATCGTCGACAACGCGGTGAGGCTGCAGCGGCTGGTCGACGATCTCCTCGAGCTGTCGCGCGCCGAGTCACCCGACGTGGAGCTCGAGCTCGAGCCGGTGTCGGCCGTCGAGGTCGCCCGAAGGGTCGTGCGAGCGCTCGAAGGTCGCGCGAGCGACAAAGGCATCGACGTTCGGGTCCGCGGCGAGCCCGCGAGCGCCTGGTGCATGGCCGAGCCCCGCGCGCTCGACCACGTACTGATGAACCTCGTCGAGAATGCGATCAAGTACTCGCCCACGGGCTCGCACGTCGAGGTGCTCGTCGACGCGGACGGCGAGCGCGTGCGGATCCGCGTGAAGGACGACGGTCCCGGCATCGCGCCGCACCACCTCGGGCGGATCTTCGAGCGCTTCTACCGCGTCGATCCTGGGCGCTCGCGCGAGCAGGGCGGGACGGGCCTGGGGCTGTCCATCGTCAAGCACCTGGCCACGCGGATGGAGGGCGATGTCCTCGTCGAGAGCAAGCTCGGCGCAGGAACGACCTTCACGGTGCAGCTGAAGCGCCCCCGCATCTCGCTCAGCGAGTGGAGCGACGAACAGAGCCTCTGACCTTGGCGTGTGGGTCGGGCCAAACCGAATACGATGCACGCGCGGGCGCCCCACTCCGCCCGTGAGAAAGGAACCGCCGTGGCGAAGATCGTCCCGGACACGTGGCCGCTGCCCTCCGAGCTCAGGTCCAAGGTCGGCAGTCGGGTCGGCCGTCAGCGCCTGCTCAGCGCCCAGGGCCATCACCTCATGATCCTCCACCAGCTTCCCAAACCGCATGCGCGCGACCGGGATCCCGCCGTGTTCTGGCGGAGCTCCGACGGCTCTTGGAGGTGCTTTCCGGGCCGCGACCACCCGGGCACCCTTCGCGACCACGTCGAGACGGCGGGCAAGGTCCTCGAAGAGCTGGACGACAAAGTCGAGCACGCCAAGACCGCGACCGAATTCCTCGAGGTCATCAAGATCTCGCGCCCGCTCCAGCGCTACACGCGCAACATGCACGCAGTCCTCAGCCAGCTCCGCGACGCGCTGCCGGACGACGCCGATGTGCTCGCCGCGCGCGACCGCGCCTACGAGCTCGACCGCCTCTCCGAGAACATCTCCGACGACGCGGAGAACGGCATGCAGCACACGATCGCGCAGCACACGGAGGAACAAGCCGCCCTCTCCGAGCGCATCGCGAAGGAGTCTCACCGCCTGAACCTGCTCGCGGCGGTGGCGATGCCCATCACCGCCATCGGCTCGATCCTCGGCATGAACCTCGACAACGGTCTCGAGGCCCTGCCCGAGCCCGCCTCGTTCTGGGCCATCGTCGCCTTCTCCTTCGGCGTCGGCTCTTTCATCCGCTCGCGGGTGCAGAAGGACGGGTGAGGGCGCGCGTCACTCGCGCGGATAGACCGCGAGTGACGCCGGCTCTCGGCGACAGGTAGCTCAGCCGGGACAGGCCCCAGCGGTGCAGACGCGGCCGATGTTGCACGCCACGCCGTTGCAGTCGGGGTCTGCGCAATCCGAGAAGCTGTCTCCGTCGTTGTCGCGGCCGTCCGAGCAGGTGTTCTCGCGTCGCGAGAGGGCGCGGCAGACACATCCGAGCCCGCACGAGGCGGTCTCGCAGTCAGCATCGGCGCAGTCTGCGCGCGTGTCACCGTCGTTGTCGGCGGTGTCGCTGCACGAGCTCTCCGACCGAGCGCCGGAGCGGCACGTGCACCCGAGCCCGCACGACGCCGTGTCGCAGTCGGTGTCCGCGCAGTCGATGCGGGTATCTCCGTCGTTGTCGGCCGAGTCGTCGCAGCGCGCCTCGGTTCGAGCCCCCGTGCGGCACGTGCACCCGAGCCCGCAGGCCACGGCCTCGCAGTCGGGGTCGGCGCAATCGATGGTGGTGTCTTCGTCGTTGTCGGCGCCGTCGCCGCAAATGCTCTCCGCGCGCCCGCTGGAGCGACACGTACACCCGCGCCCGCAGGCCACGGCCTCGCAGTCGGGGTCGGCGCAGTCGACGAGAGCGTCACCGTCGTTGTCGGTGGCGTCGCTGCACAAGCTCTCGGCACGTGCTCCCGACCGACAGGTGCAACCGAGCCCACACGACGCGGTGGCGCAATCGGGGTCGGCGCAGTCGACGCGGGCGTCACCGTCGTTGTCGGCGGCATCGCTGCACAAGCTCTCGGCACGAGCGCCCGTCCGGCACGTGCAGCCGAGCCCACACGACACGCCAGCACAATCCGTGTCGGCGCAATCGGACAGCATGTCGCCGTCCTCGTCCACGCCATTCGAGCACACGCTCTCGGCGCGTACGCCGGCGCGGCAAGTGCAGCCGAGCCCGCAGGAGGACGCCTCACAGTCGGGATCGGCGCAGTCGACGAAGGTGTCGGCGTCGTTGTCGCGCCCGTCCGTGCAGCTTCGTTCGACCGCGCGACCCGCCTGACAGAGACAGTTGACCCCGCAACTGCGCCCGTCGCACGAGAGCTCGGCGCAGTCGATCGAGAGATCGCCGTCGTTGTCGAGACCGTCGTTGCACGCGACCTCGCCACGCACGCCCTCCTCGCAGACGCAGCCGATCCCGCACCCGAGGCGGTCGCAGTCCGAGTCGGCGCAGTCCAGCACGCCATCACGGTCGTTGTCGAAGGCGTCGCTGCACGAGGACTCGGTCGTGCCGAGAAGTGGACACGTGCAAGACGCACCGCAGCTCGCGCCGCTGCAGTCGATGTCCTCGCAGTCGGTCATTCCGTCGCCGTCCTCGTCCATGCCTCCATCACAACGAAGCTCGCTGCGGCGGCCGCGGGAGCAGGCGCATCCCATCCCGCAGGCCGCGGCCTCGCAGTCCGGGTCGGCGCAGTCGGTCAGTCCGTCGCCGTCTTCGTCGTCGCCGCCGTCACAAGCGATCTCGGTCCCGCGCCCCGAGGTGCACTGGCACCCGTCACCGCACGAGGCTCCACTGCAGCCCATGTCCGTGCAGTCGAGGCGGCCGTCTCCATCATCGTCGATGCCATTGTCGCACAACTCTTCTCCGCCCGTGCCTGCCTCGGGCCCGACGGCGCTGTCGAGACCTGCATCGAGGGGAGTCGAAGCATCCTCGCTCTGACCGCGGCCTGCATCCGCAGACACGCAACGCCCGTCGCTCGTGCAGACCTCAGTCGCAGCGCACGCTCGGCCACACGGATCGCTGGTGCAGGCTGCGACGCAGAGCGCGAGCGTGGCCAAGAGCCATGACCCA
This sequence comes from Deltaproteobacteria bacterium, assembly GCA_046342295.1. GTDB lineage: Bacteria > Myxococcota_A > Polyangia > Polyangiales > Sandaracinaceae > JAFLCL01. The sequence continues at coordinate 18,431 of JBKDQC010000689.1, forward strand.
CGCCACAGCTCCGGCCTTCGGGCGCGAGCGCGCTGAGCCCGATCCATCTTCGTTCGGTCATGCGGAGCCATGGAGTCAACCTCGTGTTCGGCTATGGTTTGGGAGCGCGCGGCCTCACCGCGGCTCGAACGCTTCGAGCGCGGCCTCGGGCTCGTCATCTTCGACTTCGTCCTCGGGGCAGCCGTCTTCATCGTCGAAACCGTCCGTGTCCTCGGCGGCCGTGGGACAAGTGTCTCGCACGTCCGGGATACCGTCCCGGTCCTCGTCCACCCGCTCGGCTGGACAACCACCGCGTCCTCCGTCGCCACCAGGCAGGTCGAGACACAGATCGGCCGTGTCTGGAACGCCGTCGTGGTCGCCATCTGCCTCGGGGCAACCGTCTTCGTCCTCGAGGCCGTTGCGGGCTTCGGGCGTCATCGGGCAGCGGTCGCGTGCGTCTGCGATGCCGTCGCTGTCTTCGTCGCGCACGCCGAGGTCGATGCGCACGCGGGCTCCGACGGCTCCCCGTCCCGAGGGCGCCCCGTAGGTACGGGGGAGCGCAGAGGATCCAGCGGCCTCGACGTCGATGGCGACGTCATCTCCGTGCAAGGTTCCCGCGACGAACAGCTGACCTTCGACGGCCGCTGCGTAGCCTTGCTCGAAGCTGCGGAAGGGCAGACGTCCCTCGAGCGAGAGACCGGCTGCGACGTCGTCTCCGAGCGCGATTCGGGCCGCGAGCGCCCCACGCAGCTCGTGCTCGATCGTCCGAGCATCCGGCAAGAGCGCCGGCACCACGCGCAAGCGCGCGCCTGCAGAGATCATCACGTCCACCGGAGCGGCGTGCACGGCGGCGAGTGCAACCGGCGTGAATGTCGCCGACCGCTCTCCGGCGAGGATCTCCTGCCGCCCTGTTGGGAGCGTGGAGTCGAGGGCGACGGCGATCGACCAGGACGTGTCGTCGTGGAGCAGGCCCTGGACACGCACGGCAAGGTCTCCGAGCCCCGCGCCCTCTTCGATCGGAAGCGCCGCACGGACCTGGGGGTCCGAGAACGGCTCTCCGGCCTGGAGCAAGACCAGAGGCAAGGCCACGCTGAGCTCGAGGCGGTCGAACAGGCCGAGCGCGACACCGATCCGCGCGCCGAACCTCGCCACGATGGGCGTGCCCAGATCCGAGCCACCTTCGTGCAGAGGCACGCGAAGCGAGGGCGTGAGCTCGTGCGTGTAGCGGAGCTGGGCCGCGAAGCCGAGCTCGAAATGGCGCAGCACCCTCGGGCCCCGAGCCATGCCGTAGGCATCGGTGATGGGGAGCTGCCCTGCCTCGAGGTCCGCCGCAGGATCGAGCGCTCGCGCCCCCGATGGCGCTCCGGAACCGACGAACATTCCGAACGCCACGACGCCTGGAATGCAGCGCCTGGTCAGGCCCTGGCAGAGACAGGGTCGATTCAAGGGAGCCACTCCGTGCACGCGGCCAAGATCTCGAGCCCGGTCAGTCGCGGCGGCTCGCCCCGCGCAGGGCAGAGCTCGCCCGGACGGGGCGGCGCGTTCTCATCGTAGCCGAGCTCCACCTCGACCATGAGATGCGGCCCGCGCGTCGTACCACCCGCGCGTGCCAGCATGCCGTCGACGTCGAGAGGCACACCCTCCCAGAGCACCCAGGGGGAGAACGGCGCACCCTCGAGCGCCCCCGGCAAGACGGCCGCGGCCACCCGGACACGCACGCTCGCCCCTTCAGGCACTGTTGCGCGCAGGGTAAGAACGCCCCAACGCTCGAGGACCCGGCACATGGTCACCGGTTGGCGAACCGTGCCGCGTCGGGCCGTGAAGTTGCGCGCCACGAAGCCGAGAAAGTCGCTGTACGTGTACGGGCTGTCCCCGACGGGATGGAGCTCGGTGCGCCCATCCGCGCGGACCCGAACCGCGCACCCGGTCGGCAGGCCATCGTTCGGTCGGGCGCAAGAATTCGCGCGCGTGATCGCCCAGACGTCTCCCCCGGGCCCGATCCCGACTCCCATCGGGAGCGACGCGACCGTGCCAGTTTCGTAGTCCACGAGCCGGGTGGTCCGCACGAAGCGCGGGGGAGTCGCGACACCGTCGACGAGGCTGAGCGCACCGCCGCCTTCGTCCTCCGCGCGGAAGTGCGAGAGCCACACACGACCCTCGAGGTCCACCGCGACACCCATGGTTCGCCCGTTGCCCACATCCGCGCGATGCCACTCGCCGGCGGTGGGATCCTCGAGCTGAGGAGTAAATCGCCAGACGTCCTCGCACATGCTCCCGGCCGACCAGACCCGACCACGACCATCGATCGTCATCCCGTAGGCGGAGCGACAACCCGTGGGGCCCCGTGGTCGAACAACCCGGCCATCGGGCGCCGCAGGCCCGGCCACCAGCTCGAGGCGCCGGGCATCGACTGCGGCGAGATCGCCACTGTCTCCCGACTGCTGAAACCAGATCAGTCCACGACAATCCCCGGCGGCGCCGTAGGGATGAAAGTCCGCCGGCAAGCGCACCTCGCCGCGGAGCGCGCCGTCCGAGGCCCGGAAGCGGTACGCCACGCCGCCCCCGGCGGCTCCTCCTGCGTAGAACGTTCCGACCCACACGTAGCCGGCAGGGCTCTCGTCGTCGCCACGGTCGATGGCGATGGAGCGCGGCCAAGCATCGAACGGTCCCACCGGGACGTTCCAGAGCACGCACTCGTCTGCGCCCCAGGGCAGCAGCTCGTCGGGGGCGATGAAGCCGTCACCATCGCCGTCGCGTGAAGTCTCGATCCTCCCATTGCCATCCCGATCCGTGCACGCAGCCGCAGAGCCCGCGAACTTCGTGATCGAGCCCTGGGCTCCGAACGCCCGGTTGACGACGTAGGCATTGCCGAACAGGTCCACGACGGTGCGCGAGGGCCGGATGGACACGGGTTGCGGCGGACCCGCCACATACCGGGCCACCTCTCTCCCCGTATCGACATCCACCTTCGAGACGGTCTGCTCACCATCGTTCGCCACCCACAGGTAGGGGGCAGACGCCACGTTGGTAGTCAGCGTGATCTCGCCGTCCGGTGTGCGCTCGACTCCCGCCGCGCCTTCGCCCTCCACATCGAGCGCCGAGGCTTCGATCTCACGCCGGTCGCAGATCTCGCCGCAGCTTCCGCAGGCATTGAGAACGCCGTCGTCCACCTCCCCGTCGCAGTCGTCATCGGTGCCGTTACAGAATTCGGACACGGGGGCGGACTGCCCCTCGCACGCCCCCCACCGCCCCCCCATGCACGACCGCAATCCCGGCTCGCACGCCCCGACGCCTGCCGTCCCGGAAGCACCCTCGTAGCAGCTCACGGGTGGCGCGTTTCGACAAGGACACCCCTCGGCCTCCGGCTCGCGGGCGCAGGTCGCGGGGTCGAATTCGAACGCCGGCACCGTCTGACAGACGCGGTCGCGGCAGGCGAGCGGCCGCGGGCAGTGGACGTCGGACGCACACGGGATGGAGGACGCCCCGCAGGTGCACCCCGCCAAAGCCCCCACCGCGGCCATCACGATCGCAAGGACACATGTCAGCGGGAACCGTTGCACACCTGTTGGTACATCGGCGCCCGCTGCCCGGTCAAGAACGTCAACGTCAACTGGTTTCTTTGGGCGACGACAACGTCTGCCGGTCGCCTCCAGGTCAATCACTCCGAGAAGCGCGTCCAGCCCGTGTACCAGAGGTCCGCGCCAGTGGCGCCCGGGCGCACCGCGCCGCGGTAGGGCGCGTCGGTCCAGAAGCCCGTCGGTGTGCTCGGGAGAGCTGCCGCGCCCGAGGCGGCGGCACTGCCCGCCGCGGGCGCGAAGCTCGGCGCCGCGAAGTCGGTCGCCGCTGCCGAGAACATCGGATCGACACCCTCGTCGTTCGCGGCCACGAGCGCAGCCGTGATGTCCTCGACGCCCGTCGCGTCCATCGAGCCCGTGCGCAGCGAGAAGTAGCGCGTGCGCGGGTCGGGCCCGATCTGGAAGACGAGGTTGTTCTCGAAGACCGTTCCGGGCGCGCCGCCCGCGCTGCCCCGGAGCCACGCGACCGTGTCCATGCTTGTCATGACACCGCTCGAGTCCGCGGAGTCCTGCACGAAGAAGCCCCGGTCCGGAGAGTTCCAGAGGATCCCGTTACGGAAGGTGAACTGACCGCCTCGGCGCAGCGCGATCGAGTCCTGCGGGTCGGTGCCCGGGGTGCCGGAACCGACACACGTAAAGTTGTAGATCGTCGGTCGACTGTAGGGCATCAGGCCATAGTTCGTCGGGTGATTGTCACCCTCGATGCATCGCTCCTCCCCGGCGACGTCGCGCTGCTGCGCGATGAAGAACTGGACATGACCCGTCCAGCCCAGATCGAAGTCGAGCGAATCGTCACCCGTGCCCGTGACGACGACGTAGCGGGCATTCGCCGAGCCGCCGAAGAACTCGATGCCGTCGTCGAGACCGAGGTGCACCTGCACGTGATCGAAGAGCGTCCCGGCTCCGCAGCCGCCGACCGTGATGCCATTGAGCTCGTTGTTCCGACCGATGATGTAGCCCGCGTACTCGACACGGACGTAGCTCAGTGAGCCGCAGCTCCCTGCCGCGTCGCTGCCGCCATACGTGCCGCGGCCCTCGTCGGTCGGGAGTCCCTCGATCTGCGCCCCGTCGGCGGGCACCCAGTTGGTCGGTGCGTCGCCGAGAAGGACGAGACCGCCCCAGTCGCCAGCCCGCGGCGGAGTCGCCGAGGATCCGACATTGTTGCTCGTGAAGACGATGGGCGCCTCCGCGGTGCCCTCGGCCACGAGCTCCGAGCCGCGCGTGATGACGAGCGCCGTACCCTGCTGTCGCGGCGCACCGCACCGGTCGCCCGCGACGGCCATGCTGCACGGCGTGTCGGACGTGCAGGTGATCGCGGGGCTCATCACGCAGCTCCGCGTGCCGTCACGGACTGCACCTCGGATGACCGTGCCCGCCTCGATCGTCAGCGTCGAGTCGTTGATGACGTAGAGCGGCCCCTGGTCGCCCGACGCCTCGATGACGTACGTGTTGTCGCAGGTCCACGTCGTGTCTGCGTTGATCGTGCCGCGCACGGTGACCGTCGGTCGTGCCGCGACAGGCGGGCAGACTCGCACGTACGCGTCGGGCGGGACGAAGGCGTCCGGCACCACGAACGCGTCCGGGAAGTTCGCGTCCGTTCCCGGCATCACGTACGCGTCGGGCGGAGTGAACACGTCAGGCGGAGTGTACGCGTCGGACGGCGGCGCCATGAACGCGTCGGGCGCGATGTACGCATCCGGTGCGCGGAAAGCGTCCGCCGTCATGGGGTCGGGGTCGGGACAGCCGCTGATCAGCGTCGCGAAGGCGCCGACACCGGCGATTGCCGCGGCGCCTCCGATGCGGACAAGCCCGCTGGGGACAAGGTTACGGAGCTCGGTCATGGACAATCCTCGGTGCGATGTGGAGTTCACAAGGACAAGCGCCCTCCGGGCGTGGAGCACGCGCGGTGATTGCCCCGCCCACGTGACGGACACACGCCGGCTCCGGGGCGAACGCGTCACGAACGCGACGCGGTCAGAAGGGGCGCCAGGACAGCCCGAGGTTGGCGCTCAGACCCTGGTTGTATTGCTGGAGCGCGAAGCCACCCTGGGTGATGAGATAGTCGTCGTCGAACATGTTCTCGACACCGAGGCGGAGCTCGAAGTGAGGGTCGAATTGCCACGACGCCGTCACGTCGAAGCTGTGGAAGGGCTCCTGGTAGACGTCCGGGATTCCCTGGATCCCGACCTCGAGGAGGCGTGGCCCGAAGACGTTGTAGAAGAGTCGTACCGACACCCCCGAGTCCGGGTGGGTGAAGCCCAGGGAGACGTTGACCACGTAGGGGGACTGCCCCGCCAGCGGCCGCGCGGAGTTCGTGGCGGCCGCGCGCTGCTCCGGGGTCATCTGGATCTCGGAGTAGACGACCGCGACGTTCGTCGCGAGGTCGAACCAGCGCAGGTCCTGCGCGAACCGCGCGAAGGAGAAGCGTGCCTCCACCTCCCCGCCTGCGTTCAGCCCGGACTGGAAGTTTCGATAGCTGAACTGGTTGTTCGCCTCCGCGGTGATCTCGATCGGTTGCTCGAAGACCTTCACGAAGCCAGTCGCCGCGACCACCTCGGTCGGCGACGGGAACCACTCGAGGCGCAGATCGAAGTTGTGGATCCGAGTCCGCTGGATGCCCGCCCGCCCGGTGAGGGTGCGCTGACGAAGGAAATCCGGGAACGGGAAGCGCGCGAGCTCGCGCACCTGTGGGCGTGCGACGGTCGTTCCGTAGCTCGCACGGAGCAACACCTGGTCGGTCAGCGTGAAGATCGTGGCCGCCGAGCCGAGCACGTCGAGGTCCGTCCGCCGGGTGTCGAACATGCTGCTGTTCACCTCCGGCGGGAAGATCGTCGAGCCCGAGACGACGGTCTGTCGGAAGGCCTCGACGCGCGCGCCTCCCACCACCCGGAGCCAGGGCGCAATCGGCCAATCGAGCATGCCGAAACCGGCGGCGAGCATCTGCGACGCGCGGTAGCCGTCCGTACGGTCGGTGCGCTCGACGAGCGTGAACCACTCGCCGTTCCGCAACGGGTCGAAGAGGTCCACCGCTGGCAGCGTGTCGACGCTGCCGTCGATTCCCTCGTACCGAAAGCGCCGGAAGTCGAAGCTCCGCTCGTTGAAGCGCGACGCGCCTCCGAGCCGGAGTGTGGCGTTCTCGACGGGCACGGCGAGGTCGGCGGAGGCGTCGATCTCGCGCTGCTCGAGGTTCAGGAAGAAGCGCTCACCGGAGCCCGAGGTGCTCGGGCGGAACGTGTAATTCTCGCTGTCGGCGTTGGCGCCGTAAATCATGTCGCGGATGTCGGGCTCCGAGCGGCTGCCGAAGGATCCCGCGAGCGCCCAGCGCAACCGCGACCGGAGCGGCAGCCCGCGGTGCTCACCGGACAATTGCCCAAAGAAGAGATTGCGCTCGACCCAGCGAATCCGTGTCGCCCGGACGTTCTGGTCGCTCTCGAAGTCGTAGCCTGCTCCGAGGCCTGTATAGGACTCGGAGGTCTGGACGGCGAGGAGGGTCAGCTGCAGCTCGTCGGACTCCGAGAGCTCCAGATTCATCGAGCCCAGTCCGCCCCAGTTCACGCTGTTCGTGAACGACGTTCGGCGCTGCTCGGACTGCATCTGAATCGAAGAATTGCCCTCCTCGTCGAAGACGATCGTGGCGCTCGGGCGCACGAGCTCGTTCCGAAGAATCTGCGTGCTGTTCGCGTAGCCGAGAGAGACGAAGTAGCCGAGCCGGCGATCGCCCAGGAGGACGGTGTCGCCCAGGTTCACCCCGAGGCGGCCTGCGGGAGCAGCCACCGTGTCGCGAAGCCCGAAGCGCGGACGGAATCCGCGCCCGGCGGCCAGCTGCGCCTCGCGGTCGGGGAGCCCCTGGAGCGTCTGGCTGCGGGGCACCGAGCCCGGGAGTCCGCGGCGGCCGTCGTCGAACCCGAGCCAGTCCAGACCACCGGCGGGTCCAGTGGGCGCCGACTGGAAGGTGGTCTGAGAGTTGAAGCCCAGCGAGCCGGTCACGCCGAGCTGGAAACGCGAGGGAAACTCGCGCGTCGAGATCAGCATGGTCCCACCGGCCGCGTCGCCCGGGAGATCGGGCGTGAAGGTCTTGGCGACCGTCAAGCCATTGAGGATCGCCGAGGGGAAGAGATCGAGCTGCACGCCCGGCTGGTCAGGGTCGGAGGACGGCAGGTAGGCGCCATTGAGCAGCACGGAGGAGTAGCGGCCGCCCAGACCGCGCACGAAGAGGTACTGGCCACCGACGACGGTCGCGCCGACGATGCGCCGCGCGGCCTGGCCGGCGTCGCTGTCGGGAGAGCGGCGGATCTCCTCGGCGCTGACGCCGTCCTGCACGGTCGCCGACTCGCGGCGCGAGCGGAGGGCGGAGGCCTCGGAGCCGGTGTCGGCGCGGACCTCGATCACGACCTCTTCGCCTTCGCTGGCGTTCGAATCGAGCGCGAGCAGCACCTCCGTGCATCGACCGCGACGCACGACGACGTCGTTCACCCGCGTGGGCTGGTAGAGGTCGTAGTAGGAGCGCAGCGAGTAGGTGCCGGGCGGCAGATCGATCGCGAAGCGACCGTCGTAGTCGGTCAGCACGCGTGTGCCACGGCCGACCACGATCACCGGCGCTTCGATCAGCGTCTCTTGCGTGCGCGCGTCCCGGACGACGCCTTCGATGCCCGTCCCGGCACAGTGCGGCGCGTCGTCGTCGAGCGCCTCTGCGTCGTCGTCGGCGGCCGCGGTCTCCTCGGAGGCCGGGGCGCCTGAACTCTCTCCGGCAGGGCCCGGGCTCTCCGAGGGACTCGGTGACTCGGTGACGTCGGGAGCCGCGTCCTGCGCCTCGGCTCGTGTGACATGGACACAGAGCGCGAGACACACGACGGCGTCCGCGACTCGCGGGGTGCGAATCATGGTCAATCCTGGGGCTGGAGATCAGGCAGGCAGCGTGTCAGTCGGCCAGCGCGGTCGTCGCGACGGCGATCGTCGTGGCGCCGGCGCCGCGGCAGTGGTCGAGCGCCTCGACCGCGCGGGCATAGGGGGCATCGCTCGCCGCATCGAAGAAGACGGTCCGGTCGCCAGAGGCAGCGAGCGCCCGCGTCAGGCGGCCCTCGAAGTCTTCGGGCGCGACGACGTCGCGGTTCAGGTGGATGCGGCCTTCGGTGTCGACGGTCACGACGATCGCGTCGTGGTCTGGATTGGCCGGGGCGGGCTCGGCTTCGTCGGGCCGTTCGGGAACGTGCACCCAGAACTGCTTGGCCAGAAGGGGGGTGATGACCATGAAGATGATCAGCAGCACGAGCACCACGTCGACGAGGGGCGTGACGTTCATGTCGGGCGTCGAGCGGCCCTTCTTCTTGCCCTTGCCGGGGCTCGCGACTTCGAATGCCATGTTCGTCCTCTGCGCGCGGCGGAGCCGCTCGTTGCTGGGCAGCTCGTTGCTGGGCCGCCTGCGTCAGCGCCGCGTCGGCCCCGGGCCGCGGGCGTCTTCGTCGCCGCGCTGTCCGACGCGGAGCGAGATGCCGGGGAAGCCGATCTCCTGGCACGTGGCGAAGAGGCCGCGGACATCCTCGTAGTGAAGCGAGGCATCGCCGCGGAGGATCAAGCGGCGCAGAGGCTCGGTCTCGTGGAGGTCCCGCAAGCGGGCCTCGAGCTCCGCCCGGGGCAGCTCGTCCTGCTCGAGAAAGAGCCGGCGGTCGGCGGTGATGGAGACCGTGGCGGGGTCCATGCGGCCCTCGGGCTCCTCGTCGACGTGAAAGATGTTGGGCAGCTCGACTGCGGCGTTCTGCTCCATGGAGGGCAGGACCACCATGAAGATGATCAGGAGCACGAGGACGATGTCGACCAGGGGCGTCACGTTCATCGCCGGGGCGGGTCGGGCCTTGCCGCCGCCGAACCGCTTGAAGCCACTCTTCTTCATGACGTCCCTCTCGCGCCGCGGCAGTCAGGAGAGCACGAGGGCCGCGTCCTCGGCCGCGCGCACGCGCTTCTCGGGCTTGGCCTCGGTCTCGACGGCATTCGGCACGGGAGCCGCCACGGACGAAGTCTCGAGGCGATCCGTCAGCTCCGAGCCGGCGTTGGTGAGGCCCTGCTCGTACTGGGCGATCTTGGCAGAGAGGTAGTTGAAACCAAGCACGGTCGGGATGGCGACACAGAGACCATAGCCCGTGACGATCAGCGCCTCTCCGATGGCCGCGCCGATCGTGCCGATGCCGCCCGAACCGCTCGCCGCGATCAACTGGAACGCGTTGATGATTCCGAGCCCGGTCCCGAGCAGTCCGACGAATGGCGCCGTCGAGCCCGTCGAGGCGAGGACCCCCATGCCTTGGTGGAGGCTCGTCGAGAGAGACTCACCCTTGCGCTCGATGGCACGGCGCGCCAGGTCCGCCGCGCGCTCGGTGGAGTCGCCCGCATCCGAGCGCTTGAGGAAGACGTCGAGGCCCGCGAACATGACGAGGGCGAGATGGGAGCCCTGCGCCCTCGAGGCGAGCTCGCGCACGCGGACGAAGTCGCCCTCGTCGAGCGGTCGGGCCGCGTCCGCCGCGAATCGGGTGGAGACCGCGCGCGAGCGGAAGAGCAGAATCAGGCGGTCGACCGCGACCGCGAGGCTCGCGATGGCCTGGAGCGTCAACACGACCACGACGACGCGGACCGGAATGCCCATCTCGGACCAGAGCTCGAGCAGATTGATATTCATCGGCGTCTCCTCAGATGTCGGACGAAAGAGTCGAGTGGGTAACCGTGCGGCGCGGTCGGCGTCAGAGCGTGATCCGGAAGGTGATGGGGAGCGTGTGGATGGCGACGAAGGCCTGGCCGTCCGAGGTCCGCCCAGGGCTGAAACGCCACTGACGCACGGCGGCAACGACGTTCTCGTCCGGCATCAACGGGTGCCCGCGAAGGACGCTGCACTCCCGCACGGTGCCGTCCTCTTCGACGATGACGCGAACGACGATCCGCACGGTGGCCAGACCCGAGGCGCGGAGCTCCTCGGGGATCGTGGGCTGCGCGGAAGTGTCGCTCGGTTGCGGGCTCGTGCCTCCTTCCGGCACCCGCATCGGCCCGCTCGGCCGCATGGGCTCGGGAGGCGGCGGCGGGGGTGTGACCGCCTCGACGGGTCCGCTGCCCGTGCCGCCCGGAACACCGCCGAGGACGCCATCGGCGCGGCCGTTCGGGTCGCCTTCGTTCTCCGGAGCGAAGGGATCGTCGGGAGGCGCGAGCGGCGCGTCGGACTCGGCCGGCGCCTCGTCGGGGATCTCGGTCGGGGCCTCGAGCTCGGGCCGTCGCTGACCGAGACGCGCCGCTGGCGCCTCAGCCGGCGGGGGCGTCGCCGGCGGGGGCGGAGGCGGAGGTGGAGGCGGGGGCGGCTCCGGAGCGGGAGCGAACGACACCGTGAGGAGCTCGTCTTCGACCACGGCTTCGCGCACCACGGCGGTCGCGAGCACGACCCCCGTCGCGATCGCGCCATAGAGCGCGACCGAGGCGGCGAGCGAGGCGCCAAAGCGCCTCGCGTCCGTTGCAGTCGATCCGGAAAAGTCGTCGAGCACGCGCGCGTCCTCGCTGGAGTTGCGGCCCTTGTAGGAGTCGTATGTGGCGACCGCGTGACACCGAGGTGCGCCCGGGTGACGCGATCGTCGCGGTTCGCGGTCCGGCTCGAACTTCACGCGGCCCCCGCGCTCGTCGCTGCGGTGCGCCCGTGGTAGGCGGACCCGGATGCCTGCGCTTCTCGAGGTCGCGCTTCACAACCTGGCGACACCGATGGTGCTCTCGTTCGCGCTCGGTGTGCTCGCGGGCGCGGTGCGCTCGGACCTCGAACTCCCCGAGGCCATGACCCGCGGACTCTCGATCTACTTGCTCTTCTCGATCGGCTTCCGCGGAGGCACCGAGCTCGCCGAGGCCGGCGGGGGGAGCGTGCTGCCAGCGCTGCTCGTGGCCGTGGCGCTGAGCGCGCTCTTGCCGCTGCCCGCGTACGGAATCACGCGAACGCTGGGCGGAGCGGATGGACTGACGGCGTCAGCCATCTCGGCGCACTACGGCTCGATCAGCATCGTCACCTTCGTCGCCGCGACCGAATTCGCGAGCGCACGCGGCCTCGACGTCGAAGGTCACTTGAGCGCGATGGCGGCGCTGATGGAGACACCCGCGATCGTCACCGGGCTCTGGCTCGCCGGACGCGCGAGGGGCAGGAGCGCCCAGACCACCGGACGGGGCGCGGAGCGCGCCGAGCGAGGGCGACGCGCCCTCTTGCGCGAGGTGTTGCTCCACGGCTCCGTGGTGCTCCTTCTGGGCTCGTTCGCGATCGGGGCGATCACTGGTCACGAAGGCCGCGAGGCGCTCGACCCCTTCGTACGGGCGCCCTTCAAGGGTGTGCTCTGTCTCTTCCTCCTCGACATGGGCCTGCTCGTGGCTCGCCGCTTCGATCGCCAGCGCGTGCCGCTGCGACTCGTCGCGACGGGGGTCGCCGTACCGCTCGTGAACGCGCTGGTCGGTCTGGCCGCGGCCCGGTGGCTCGGGCTCTCGGTGGGCGGAGCGACCGTGCTCGTGACCCTCGCGGCGAGCGCGTCGTACATCGCCGTGCCCGCCGCGATGCGCCTCGCCGTCCCCGAGGTCACGCCATCGATCTACGTCACGCTCGCGCTCGGTGTGACCTTCCCGCTCAACCTCGTGGTGGGCATTCCGCTCTACCATGCGCTCGCGGAGCGCATGCTCCCCTGACGAACGGAGGTCCTCGTGCCGACCCTACATTCGAGGAAGAAGGTCGAGCTCATCGTCGAGCGCGCGCGCCTCGAGGAGATCCTCGAGGTCGCTCAGGAGGCCGGCGCCAAGGGCTACACCGTGCTGCCGACGCTGTCGGGCCTGGGGAACCGCGGCGAGCGGGCCGACGACCTCACGGGCGTCGGGGGCAACGTGCTCGTCGTGATCATCACGCGCGACGCCGTCGCCCATCGCATCGTCGAGCTGCTCGAGGAGCTGTGGGGAGACGCGATCGGTGTGCTCTACGTGAGCGACGTCGAGGTCCTCCGGCCCGACAAGTTCTGACGCGGACGAGCCGGCGCGCGAGCCGGTCCGCGATCACCTCGCGAGCACGCGGATCTCGGCGACGTTGACCCGCCCGAACGGCTCGGTGCCGCCCGTGCCCGCGGTGTAGGCCGCGAAGTGCTGGAAAGACGACATGTTCACGGTGGTGTCGTCTCCGACGATCGAGATGCGGTAGGTGCGCCCCGCCTCGAGCCTCACGGACGTCAGCGTCGATTCCTCCCAGCGCGACCAGTCGCCGAGCTGCGGCATCGCCACGATCCCCTCCGCGACCACCTCGCCGCTCGTCGTGTCCTCGACGACCACGCGCTTGACCACGCAGGTGATGCCCGTGGTGATGCCGTTGGCGCCGTTTCCGTAGAGCAGCTGCACGAGGTGCTCTCCGCTCTGCGCGGCGGTGTGGGTGATCTCGAGGCGGTGCCCCGCGTCGCCCCAGGGCTCGTAGTGAGGCCGACCGTGGTTGGTGCTGAAGCTGCCGCCGACGGCCTCGAACGCGCTGGCGTCGTAGGCACGCACGCGCGCACCGGAAGAGCCCCAGAAGCAGCTCGGGGCCGAATGCTGAGAGCAGGTACCGCTGGCGACGAAGCAACTCTCGACGACGTAGCAGGGAGTGCGCGGGCTCGCGGCGTCCCAGCCCGTGTCGAGGTGACTGCCGCCGGAGAGCTCGCTCGCGATCCGCAGGCCGTCTCGGTAGAGGCTCACGCGAACGTCGGCGGGGGCCTCCCCACCGAGCTCGAACGCGACGCGGAGACGACCCGCCTCCTCCGTGACGCCCGTGATCGAGGGGGTGAACGGGCCGAAGACGTCGCGGTAGTCCGCGTCGTCGATCACCGTCAGTCCCGCGCCCGCGGCGGCGGAGACGGCGAGCTCGACGTCGATCCGGTTGTCCGGATCGAGCGCGGTGTACGGGATCAGCGCGTCGACCGGGAGGCCGTTCAAGCGCACGCCCACGACCTCGTGGTCGCGACCCGGCGCGCCCGGAGACTCGGGCAGGTGCAGGACGACGGTCACGTGGCGACCAGCGACCGGCCAGCGCTCGAGGATCACCTCGCGCTGCCCCGAGAAGAGCTCCGCGGCGAGATCGGTCGTGAGGTAGGGAGCGACGCGCAAGCCTTCGCGCTCGGCCGAGAGTCCGAAGAGCGCGCGTGAGACCATGGCGAGGTAGCCTGCAACGCTCCAGAGCTGACGCTGGGAGTTCACGACGGGGCCCGAGTCCGCGCCGTCCTCCCGGTAAGGGAGACCCGACGGCACCTCGTAATTCTCCATGTTCGAGAGCGCGAGCGCGGCGCCCCGCACCAGCGTGCGGGTGGCATGCGTCGCGGCCGCGGGGTGCCGCACGTGTCGCGCCGCGAGGAGCTCGTAGGCCGTCACGAACGGCCACTGGGCGCGGTTGTGATAGATGGGCGTGCGCTGCTGCTGGGGCGCGATCACCGGCGCACCGTTGGCGAAGTGCGGGTAGCTCGAGAGGGCGCGGCGCGCGTCGTCGGCGTCGATCACGTCGTCGAGGATCGCGAGCGACGTGGCGAGGAGATCGACGCGCCGGACCGGCGCCCGATCGAGCACCGAGGGCGTGAACGCGAGCAGCTCGCCGCGCGTCTCGTCCCAGAAGACTTCGCGGATGCGGTCGCGGAGCGCGCTCGCCTGCCCCTCGAGGCGGGCGCGCTCGGAAGCCTCGCCGCGCTCGTCGGCCAAGCGCGCGGCGAGCTCGATCGCGTGGAGATGGAGCACGTTGGTGGAGAGTGATTCGCTCTCGGCGATCGGTGTCACGTCAGCAGCGGTGAAGCGCGGATACGTCTGCTCTCGCCAGTCGAGAAACGAGGTCTCGCCTCGGTAGAGGCCCCGGCCCGGATCGAACGCGACCTCGCGATCGTGCGCGAGGGTCCGCACCAGGGCCGCGTGGGCGCGGTCGCGGAAGCTCTCGCGCGCGGCGCCCTCGAGCTCGGCGAGGAGCGCCTCGGCGCCGAGCGCCCACACGACGCGATCGGTCGAGACCGGGTAGCTCCCGCCGGTGCCGGTGTCCTGCACGATCTGCTCGCCGCCGCCACAGCGCCGCTCGCTCAGCTTGAAGAGCAGCGAATTCCGGGCGCGGAGCGGATCGACGGCCGCGAGACCGAGGTCGACCGAGTAGCTCGTGTCGCGGGTCCACACGTAGGTCCAGAGCCGGCCGGTCTCGAAGCAACCGCCCTCGGGGCATGGGAGCGGCCGGCCCATGTCGAACGCGAAGTCCTGGATCGAGCCGACGGAATTCTCGTGCGACTCCTCCATCGCGAGCGCGAAGAGCGCATCGAAGAGGTCGTGGCCCGAGCGCAGGGTCGGATCGTCCTCGCGCTCGGCGAAGGTGCGCGGCGAGCCGGGAAGCATGTCCCGTCGCACCGCGGTCGAGGCGAGGGAGTAGCGGCGCCGACACGCGCTGCGGTCCCCCTCGAGCACGAGCGTCGCGCGTCCGAGCGGATGCTCGAGCGTCTCGCTCCCGGCCACACGGGTGTCGGGCGCGAGGCACGACGTCGGCCCCGCGTCCGTGCCGAGGGTCACGTCGGTGCCCGCATCCTCGGGTGTGGGCCGAGAGTCCGAGTCTGGAGACACGAACCCATCGGGGGCGTTCCCCGAGTCGGGCGGCGCCGCGTCGGGAGCTGTCGGACCCCCATCACAGCCGCAGACGAGGACCGCGAGAACAAGGCCAGTCGAGGAGATCGCGCGCATCGTGGACTCTCACACGTGGACGCTGGGACGAGAACCCGCCACAGTCGCGTCATGAAGGCGCGGAGTGTAGCGGCGGCGTCGGTGTTTGTCGGTGTCTTCGGGTGTACTTCGGATCCGATCCCCGACGCGGGTGTGGACGGCGCGGGTCGAGACGCGCCCTTCGTCGAGCGCGTGGACGCCGACAGCGACGCGGGGCTCGACGCTCCGAGCGCGCCGCCCGACGCATGGATGGGAGATGCCGGCGCGGTCTCCTGGCCGACGCGCACCTGCACCCAGACGATCCGCTACGGGCGCGGAGGAGCACGCGTCGAGATCGCAGGCGACTTCAACGGCTGGACGCGGCGAGCGATGCCAGACGCCGACGGCGATGGGGTCTTCGAGATCACGCTCGGCGAGGCCGATGGGATCCGCCCGGGGCAGACCCACGCGTACAAGCTGATCGTCGACGACACGTGGATCATCGATCCCGAGAGCACGATGCGCCGCTACGACGGCGCCTGCATCAACTCCGCCTTCCGCGCGCCCGCGTGCGCGAGCGGCCCCGAGATCGTCGTCACCGAGCCGGTCGAGGTCGCCTTCGACGGGGCGCGCGAGGTCGGCCGCGTCACGGCGGCCCTCGAGGTTCGGATCGCCAGCGACGGCGCCTTGCCTCGCCGTGTCTCTTTCACGCTCGATGGCGCCGCCGTGACGGCCTCGCTCGACGCGCGCGGCCGCTACTCGCTGTCGCTCGACGACGTGGCGATCGGACGGCACCTCCTCGCGGTCCGCGCGACGGACGCGATGGGGCGTGACGCAGAGCCGGTCGACCTCCCGTTCTGGGTCGAGGAGGCACCATGGAGCTGGCGCGATTCGGTGATGTACATGGTCGTCGTCGATCGCTTCGCGAACGGAGACCGCGCCGACGATCGCCCCGTGGGCGCGCCCGTCGAGTACGCGGCCGACTTCCACGGCGGAGACCTCGAGGGCATCACGGAAGCGATCCGCGGGGGCTACTTCGAGCAGATCGGCGTGAACACCCTGTGGCTGTCGCCGACCAACCAGCAGGCCGAGGGACACTTCTCGGGCCGCGACGATGGGCGCCAGTACGCCGGATATCACGGCTACTGGCCTTCACGCGCCCGGGCCGTGGAGCCTCGGTTCGGTGGCAACGACGCGCTCCGTGAGATGGTCGCCGAGGCCCACCGGCATGGAATCCGGGTGTTGTTCGATCTCATCAACAACCAGATCCACACGCAGCACGAGTATTTCGGGCCTCATCCCGAGTGGTTCCGGACAGGCTGTGTCTGCGGGGTCGACCCTGGCTGCGGCTGGAGCGAGCGACCGCTCGATTGCCTCTTTGCGCCGTACTTGCCAGACATCAACTGGCGGGTCCCCGACGCCGAGGCGCAGTTCATCGACGACGCGATCTTCTGGGTCGAGGAGTTCGGCATCGACGGATTCCGTATCGACGCGGTCAAGCACGTCGAGACGAGCTCGATCTTCAACCTCCGAGCGGCTCTGCATCGCCGCTTCGAGCAGGGCGGAGAGCGCCTCTACCTCGTGGGCGAGACGGCCGTCGGACAATGGGACAGCGCAGACTACGGCTGTGGGGAGAGCTTCGCGAACGGCTACGGCTGGATCGACGCCTACGTGGGTGAGCGCGGCCTCGATGGTCAGTTCGACTTCCCGTCCCACCACCGGACACAGTACGGGCTCGTGACCGACACGATGCCCTACACGGAGCTCGAGGGTGTCGTGCGAGACATGGAGACCCGGTATCGGCCCGAGGGCTTGCACGTGCGGTTTCTCGGCACGCACGACTCCAACCGCATCGCGAGCCGAGCCTCGATGAGCCCGGCAGTCGACTGCCGCTGGCCCGGCGGTGGCTCGTGCAGCGCGCTGGCCTCGACAGCCACCGACCCTGCGGCGTACGCGCGCATCCGCCGGGCGTTCACCGCGCTCTACGCGATGCCCGGGATCCCCTTCCTGTACTACGGCGACGAGATCGGGATGCCCGGTGGCAACGATCCCGACAACCGGCGCGACATGGTGTGGACGGGCGCGCTGTCGCGCCTCGCGATGGGTGAGACGAGCGTCTCGGGCGAGCAGGAAGCGCTGCGCGAGCACATCGGCGCGCTCGGCCGCGCGCGCATCGCCTCGAGCGCGCTGCGGCGCGGGCGGCGCATCCCGCTGGTCGTCGAGCCCGACCTCTACGTCGTGGCCTGGGCGGACGAGGTCGAGGGATCGCTGGCGGTCGTGGCGATTCACCGCGGCACGGGCCCGGTGACGTCGAGGAACGTCGACGGGCTGGTGCCGACGGTCCGCGGGCGCACGAGCCGGCTCGAGGCCGGGGCGGGCGCCGGCACGGCGACGCTGACGGGCTCGCGCCTGTCGTTGACGCTCCCGGCCGGTGGCGCAGCGGTGTTCCTCGGGCGGGAGTGAACCCTCCGTGACCCGGGCTCACGCCCGAAGAGCCGGGGCGGGGCGGGTCCGCGCCGAGGCGGTCGCGTTGGGTCGGGTAGCCGACGCGGGGCAGC
>JBKDQC010000690.1:0-23173 GCA_046342295.1 Deltaproteobacteria bacterium
GGCACGAGCACGACGAAGCCGCGGGTCGCGAGGTGCACCCCGAGCCACTCGTAGAGGTCCGGTGAGACGAGGCCACCGTGCACGAGCACGGCGACGGGCCGGCGCTGCGCCGGCGGGCCCGACGCCTCGAGCGGGACCAGCACCGGGACGTCGATGCGCGCATCGCCCCGGCCACGCACGCCGCGAGGGATGCGGAGCACCCCGTAGGGACCCCGCTCGCCGAGCGAAGCGGGCTCGATCAGCGGAGGTGCGGCTGGCTCGGGCAGCGCGACGATCGCGGTCTCGCCCGCGCACCCGAGGGCCCACGCAAGAAGCAGCGCAGCCGCGAGCGGCCGCCAGGGTCGTTTCGTATACAGTCCGCGCATGTCGCCCTCGAGCATCGTCTCCCGGAGTCTCCTGGCTGCGTCTTTCGCGGTCTCGACGGCCGCTGTCGGCTGCGTCTCCACCGTCGTTCACGGTGGCACCGAGGGGGCGGGCAACCGCTACCAGCATTTCGCCGCCGGCTATCTCGGCTGCCGCGCGCGAGAGATCACGATCGAGGAATACGCCGAGGACACGAGCGGCAACGCGTCGTGGGTCGCGAGCTGCCAGGGGCAGCGCGTCGTGTGCGGCGGCTACACCGGGAGCGCGGTGCACTGCACCGAGGCACGGGAGCTTCCGCCCCTCACGCGGTGAGGGTCCGAGGCGCCACCGCCGGGGCGTCGTTTCCCCGCCGCGCGAGAGTCGAGCAGGCTGGCCTCGACCGGCCCGCGCTCACTCGTCGTCCTTCGAGAGCTTCGCGAGGACGCTGAAGTCTTCGAGCGTGGTCATGTCGCCCTTCACCTCGCGGCCCGAGGCGACCTCCTTGAGGAGGCGGCGCATGATCTTGCCGCTGCGGGTCTTGGGCAGCCCGTCGGTGAAGCGGATGTCGTCGGGGCGCGCGAACTTCCCGATCTCCGTGGCGACGTGCTCGAGCAGCGCCTCCTTGAGCGTCTTGCCGGCGACCTCGCCCTGCTTGAGGGTGACGAACGCCACGAGCGCTTGACCCTTGAGGTCGTCGGGGCGCCCGACGACGGCCGCCTCGGCCACCGAGCGGTGCGCGACGAGCGCGCTCTCGACCTCGGCCGTCCCGAGGCGATGTCCGGCGACGTGCACGACGTCATCGACGCGACCCATCACCCAGAAGTAGCCGTGCTCGTCGCGTCGCGCGCCATCGCCCGTGAAGTAGAGAGGCCACGCGCGTCCGTCCTCTTCCCGCGCAGCGAAGCGCGTGAAGTACGTGTCTCGGAAGCGCTGATCGTCGCCCCAGACCGTCCGCATGATCGACGGCCACGGGCGCTCCACGACGAGGAGCCCTCCCTCGTTCGGACCGGCCTCGGTACCGTCTTCGCGCAGCACCTTGGGTCGCACACCGAAGAAGGGGACCGTGCAGCTGCCGGGCTTGGTCGCGATCGCGCCGGGTAGCGGCGTCATCATCATCGCGCCCGTCTCGGTCTGCCACCATGTGTCGACGATGGGGCAGCGCTCGGCGCCGATCCTCTTCCGGTACCACATCCACGCCTCCGGATTGATCGGCTCACCCACCGTGCCGAGGAGGCGCAGGGAGCTGAGGTCGTGCTTCATGGGGAAGTGATCTCCCCACTTCACGAACGCGCGAATCGCCGTGGGCGCCGTGTAGAGGATCGAGACGCGGTGTCGCTCGATGATGTCCCAGAAACGGCCCGGATCGGGTTGGTTCGGCGCGCCCTCGTACAGGAGACAGGTCGCGCCGTTGCAGAGCGGACCGTAGACGATGTAGCTGTGGCCGGTGACCCAACCCACGTCGGCGGTGCACCAATAGACGTCCTCGTCCCGGAGATCGAAGACGTACTTGCACGTCGAATACGCGCCCACCATGTAGCCGCCCGTGGTGTGGAGGACCCCCTTGGGCTTGCCCGTCGTGCCGGACGTGTAGAGGATGAACAGCGGCTGTTCCGCGGGCAGGGCCGGCGCAGGACACCGTGCATCCACGGACTTCACGACGTCGTTCCAGTCGAGATCCCGGCCCGGCTCCATCGCGATCTCGTTCATCGTGCGGCGCAGGACCACGGTGTGCTTCACGCAGGGCGTCTCGGCGAGCGCCTTGTCCACGTTGGCCTTGAGGGGGACCACGGCGCCCCGGCGCCACGCGCCATCCTGCGTGAGGATGACCTTGGCCTGCGCGTCGTTGACGCGGTCGCGCACGGCCTCGGCCGCGAAGCCTCCGAAGATCACCGTGTGGATCGCGCCGATGCGCGCGCACGCGAGCATGCCGATCGCGGCCTCCGGAACCATGCCCATGTAGATGGCGACACGGTCTCCGGCCTCGACGCCGAGGCGACGCAGCACGTTCGCGAAGAGGCACACCTCCCGGTGCAGCTGCGCGTAGGTGAGCACGCGGATGTCGCCTGGCTCGCCCTCGAAGATCAACGCGGCCTTGTTCTTGCGCGGGCCGTCGAGGTGTCGGTCCAGGCAGTTGTAGGCGAGGTTCGTCGTGCCATCGGCGAACCACTTCGCGTGGGGTGCGTTCGAGTAGTCGAGCCCCTGGGTTGGGCTCTGGAACCAGTGGAGCTCCCGCGCGAGCTCGAGCCAGAACGCGTCGGGCTCTGCGATCGAGCGCTGGTACATGGCCTCGTAGGCCTCGCGGGTCGGGACGCGCGCCGCCTTGGCGAACGCTTCGGGGGGATCGAAGAGGCGCGCCTCGCGCGAGACGCTCGTGATGGTGGTCATCGGGATCCTCGTGTCGTCCGCGTCGTGGAAGCGAGCGCGGCGGGGCAGGGCATTGTCCTCGCCCGTGCCCGGCTTGGGAACCCCGATCCGCGTGGTGACGAAGGGTCGGCGTGGTAGAGCCGCCACCGTGAGCGCTCCCCGAGCCACGAAGAAACCTGCGCGCCGTGCGCCGGCTCCGCGCGCGATCGAGCGGCCGAAGTCGATGCCCGACGCGCCCGTGCGCGAGCTCGTCGGTCTCGGCGGCGACCGCGTGGCGCTCGCGCTCGAGGGCGCCTGCACGTTCGAGCGACGGGGGCGCGCGATCACGGCGCGGGCGTTCGCCGATCCGGTGCGGGCCTTCGTCGCGGTCGGCAACCGCGCGCGGCGCCTCGTCCGCGAGGGCTACGTGGAGGCCCTGCCCCGAACCGTGCCCGAGGCGCCCGAGGCGCCTGCGCTCGCGACGTGGGCCGCGCTCGTTGCGTACGCCTCGCGCCTCGACGAGTCGCGCTCGCTGCCGCGGCAGGAGCTCGTCCTCTCGGCGTCCATCACGCCCGCGCTCGTCCGCCGCGACGCGCGCTGCGCGGTGGCGCTCGCGACGCTCACGCTCCTCGAGTGGCCGAGCGCGTTCGACGTGGCCGCTTCGCTCGCGCAGCTGGAGGAGCCCGAGGCGGCGCTCGCCGAGGTGCTCGACCGCGAGCTCGCGAGCGACCCGAAGATCTACCCGACCGAGCTCGTCCGCCTCACGGCCCTCCACGGGAGCCCGCGCGGGATGGGCCTCGTGCTCGACGCGCTCTCGAGGACGCGCGACCCGGACGCGTGGCTCGACGTGCTCCTCGAAGGAGACCCGTTCTTCGAACGCACGCACGTGTCGAGGCTCGAGGCCCTCGGCCGGCGCGCCCCGAGCCGCGACGTCGCGCAGATCGTGCGCGAGATCGTCGCCGAGCACGCTCCGCGTCGCGGGCGGCGGTGAGTCCCGAGGGTCCGAGCACGAACCACCCCCTCCGTTTCGTCGTAGGAGCAACGTCGGCTTCGGCGCGCCGCGGCGCACGCGTTCGCGCCGCGCGTTCGCGCCGTGCGTGAGCCATGCTCGGGCCATGGCCAAGAAGACATCCGGACTGCCGGACAAGCAGAGAGTCCACGACGCCCTCGCGGGGGCCCTCGAGCAGGCGCTCGCGACGATGGCCGCGGCTGCCGAGGACACGCGCAAGGGCGCCACGCACGAGGAGAACCGCAGCGAGGGTGACAAGGACATGCGCGCCACCGAGCAGAGCTATGTCGCGCGGGGACAGGCCATGCGCGCGGAGCAGTTGGCCGAGGAGGCGTTGCGCTTCGCATCGGTCCCCGTGCGTCGCTTCGGCGCGGGCGATCGCATCGGCATCGGCTGTCTCGTCCGGGCCCGGGTCGACGACGAGCCGCGTGTCTTCTTCGTGTGTGCACAGGGCGGAGGCACCGAGCTCGTCGTGGAGGGGCTCACCATCACGGTGCTCACGCCCGGCTCACCGGCGGGCAAGGCGATCGTCGGCAAGGAGGTGGGCGACGAGTACGAGCTCATCGTCGCAGGCAAGGCACGCCTCTGGGAGATCGAAGAGGTCGGCTGACGCCGCGCACCCACCATGGTTCTTCCGCGTCGAGGTGGTCCTGTTTGGGTACCATGGCGCCCATGCGAATCCTCTACGGCGTCGTCGGTGAAGGGATGGGCCACGCGATGCGCTCTCGCGTGGTGCTCGAGCGGCTCTTCGAGCTCGGCCACGAGGTCGAGATCATCGCGTCCGGACGCGCGGTCGATTTCCTCGAGAAGCGCTTCGGTGACAAGAGCGACGTCAACCGCATCCGCGGCCTGCACATCGTCTACGAGGACAACGAGGTGCGGCGCGCTCGGACGCTGTTCGAGAACGTGCTCGGGGGGAGCCTCGCGATCCCGGCGCAGATCGCGAAGTACTTCGACCTCATCCGCGACTTCTCTCCGGAGCTCGTCATCAGCGACTTCGAGAGCTGGACGTACTTCTACGGGCAGGCGCACCGGGTGCCGATCCTCTCGATCGACAACATGCAGATCCTCAACCGGTGCACGATCCCGGAGGACGTGATCGAAGGGCACCGCGCGGACTTCGAGCTCTCCAAGGCCCTCGTGAAGAGCAAGCTCCCCTACGCGAGCCACTACCTCATCACGACCTTCTTCTTCCCCGAGATCCGCAAGGACAAGACCACGCTGGTCAAGCCCATCCTGCGCCCCGAGATCCTCTCGGCCGAGCGCGCGAGCGGAGACCACCTCCTCGTGTACCAGACGGCCGAAGGCAACGGCGAGCTCGCCAGGACGCTGGCCGAGACAGGCCTCGAGTGCCGCATCTACGGGATGCGGCGCGCCATCACCGAGGAGCAGGTCGAGGGGCGCCTGCGCTACAGGCCGTTCAGCGAGAAGACGTTCATCGAGGACCTCTCGACGGCCAAGGCCGTGATCGCGGGCGGCGGCTTCACGCTGATGGGCGAGGCGGTCTACCTGCACAAGCCGATGCTCTCGGTGCCCGTGCGCGGGCAGTTCGAGCAGGTGTTGAACGGCCGCTACCTCCAGCGGCTGGGATACGGTCAGTACGCCGAGTCACTCGCCGATCCGCGCGAGGTCTTCTCCTTCATCGAGAAGGTCCCCGACTGCGCGCGCGCGCTCCACGGCTTCGTACAGCACGGCAACGCGGAGCTCTACACCGAGCTCGACGCGCAGCTCGATCGCGTCGCCGCCGGCGTGTACGGCTGAGAGCACGTGGCACTCGGATGGATCGATGCGGGTGCCACGGGCTCGAATCGGCGGGAGGGAGGCTCTCGCCGATTCTGCGGGTGCAGATCACACCGCGTCGGCCCAGCACGAGATCCCCCCGCAAGCGGGCGGGGAGCCGGATGCGCGCGCCGGCGGATCTCGGCCGAGCTGCACCCATGTCAGATCCCGCCGCCGAGAAAGCGCTCGATCGGCTCGAAGAGGTCGGCCTTCGCGGCCCGCCCTATCGCGAGGTCGCCATGGCCGTAGTCCGCGCTCGCCTCTTCGCCCCGCGCGAGCAGGACGAAGCGCTTGTCCACGGCGACGCCCGCCTCCGCGCCCCAGGCGTCGTAGGCGATTCGCACGGCCTCGGGAGGCGAGAGCCGATCACGCGCGCCCGCGAAGAAGAGCACCGGGATCGTGACGTGGCGCAGGCCCTCGAGCACGTCTTTGCCCTCGAAGTGCACAACCCCTCGCCGGATGAAGCTGAGGAAATCCACGTTGAGCGGGCCCGGGATGTCCTCGACGGTCATCATCGCGGGGCCGGCGAGCCCGCGCTCGACGTTGTCCGGGTTGTAGAGGAGGTGATGCAGCGGCGTCCTCACCCACTCGGCGGCGAACGCGACCATGCGCGAGCCGAGGCGCAACGGCAGCGGCGGCACGAGCGGCGCGGGGATGCGCGTGAGGAAATGACGCAGGGGAACGTAGTGGCCCACCCGCGCGGGCGAACCGATGATCACGACACGCCGGAGCAGCGCGGGGTCGATGCGATGCGCACCGATCGCCGCGTAGGCCAGCATGCCGCCCATCGAGAAGCCGACATAGTCGAGGCTCGAGGCCCCCGTGCGATCGAGCACGGCGCGAACGGCCAGCGGCAGATCGTGCTCGGCCATGCGCGCGAAGCGAACCTTCTTCGTGTCGCCGAAGACACGCCACAGACCGCCGCTCCGCAAGCGGAGCAGCCACACGTCGCGGCCGGCCTCGCGCAGGTGCCGCGCGAGCGAGACCTGCGGGAGCATGTCGTTGTTGCGGTGGTCGATGCCGACACCGTGCACGAGGAGGACCGGCGTCGAAGCCGTGGCGACCGGACCCGGCAGGCGGTGCAGCTCGATGAGCGCGCCGTCGGCGGTCGGCAGGCGCTCGCTCGAAGCGTACTCCCTCGGCACGGTCAGGCGCCGTGTCCAGAAGACGTAGTGCGCGAGGGAGGCGGCGACGAAGAGCGCGAGCCCGAGCGCGACGGAGAGCGCGAGGGTCATGCGCGCGAGCCCGAGCGGAACTGAGCGATCTGTGACGCCGAGGGATGCACGCGGACGAAGCCCTCGCCCCCGTCGACGAGGACGACGTCGCCACGGCGGGCCCACGCGAAGAGCCCGCCGACGTCGCCAACCGTCGGGATGCCCGCCGCGCGCGCGACGGCCACTCCGAGCCCGCCGCGCGAGAGATCGACCTCGTGACAGATGGCGATCGCCGCCGTTCGCTGGCTGGCCGCCGCGAGCGCGAGGACGGCGGTGAGCCGATCGGGCAAGAGCAGGACCGCGCCGCCAGTGGGAGCGCGATCTCCGACGAGGCGGGCCGCGAGCACGAGGCACAGTTCCTCGATCTCGGCGCAGCGCTCGAGGAGCCAGGCGCGCGTCTCGGAGCTCGCGGGCCCCGCCGAGCGCTTGGCCTTGTAGACCGCCTGGACGTAGTCACGCGCGACCTTTCGGACGCCGAGCGCGACGTTCTGTTTCGTGCCCTCGTCGAGCAGGGCCTCGCGCAGGCGGCCGTCGCTCTCGAGCAGCGCCAGGGACTCGAGCGCACCGAGGGCCTCGGGCGCGAGCTGCGAAGCGAGACGCTTGCGTGCGACGGCGAGCTCCTTCACGAGCTTGTCGAGCTCGGCGGCCATGCGCTCGCGGCGGCGGAGCACGAGCGCCGGGCTCGTGTCGTCGGCGAGGTCGCCCTCGTTGGCTCGCTCGATCGCGGCGAGCCCCTCGAAGGTCGGCAAGGTCTCGACGCGGCCCATCGCGCGTCCCGGCGAGAGCGCGACGCCTTCGAGCCGCGCGGCCTGCGGGGCCTCGGCGGGCGCGACGTCGATGCGCCGCCCCTCGGCGCGCTCGAGCGCGAGCGCGAAGGTCGTCGTGAGCGCGGTCGCGAGGAGGATCTCGTCGTCGTCGAACGCGTCGGCGGCGCGCTGCAGCACGACGACCCCTTCGGCGCGGTGGCCCACGAGGAGCGGCACCGCGAGAAAGATGGGGAAGCGCTCCTCGCGCAGCTCGGGGAAATGCTTGTAGCGCTGGTGCTCGGGCGCGAGCACGACCGAAGCGGGCCGCAGGGACTCGGCCACGTGACCCGTGATGCCCTCGCCGACCCGCAGCCGAACGCGGTTCACCGCGCCTGCCGGAAAGCCCACGTTTGCGGCCATGCGGAGGTCCTCGCCGCCATCGCTGCCGCGCTCGCGCAGGTAGAGGCTCACGACCTCCGCATGCAAGATGGCCGAGATCTCGGCACAGATCGCGGAGAGCACCTCCGGAAGCGGACGCGGGCGCGAGGCCTCGTCGATGAGACGCAGCGTCGCGGCGACCCGGGGATCGCCTTGACCCCGATCTTCGAGATCGAGCGTCGCGAGATCGGCGACGTCCATCCCGGTATAGGTGGCGCTCACCAGCGATGCACGGGCGTCGTTCGTCTCGCTCACGGAGCGCGGTGTAGCACCGCGCGCACCCGCCGACCGCCGCACCGATCGCCGCGGACGGACGCCAGCGATGAGCGCTTCGAGGAGCGCCAGCGTGCGCGAGGCGGACGTTCTTCGCGGCCGGAGCAGATCCAACTGGCTATTGACACGGCTGCATCGGAGGCGTGCAGATCGCGTCATGAACGCCCGTTCGAAGGGTCGGCGTCGCGCCGCGTTGCTCCGCGTTGGCTCGGCCAGCGCGCTCTCTTTCGCTCTCGTCAGCGCAGGTTGCGGTGAGGGGCCCTCTCGCGAGCGCGACGTGGGGGTTGGTGCGGACGCGGCCGCCCTCGACGCCGACGAGGGTGGTGACTCGGGAGGCCTCGACGCCGCGGCCTCGCCCGACGCCGTGGTCGGCGACGCGGGGACTGAAACCGACGACGCGGGCCCCGTCCCCGACGATGCAGGACCGTCCGATGCGGGCTCATCTCGCGACGCGTCCGTGGCCCTCGACGCGGCCTCGGAGACCGACTCGGGCCCCGCGCCCTTTCCGCGCTGCCCGACCTTCGCGGACGCCGTCTCACGCGCTCGAACGCCGCTCGGCGAGGTGCGCGAGACGAGCGGTCTCGTCGAGAGCCGCCTGACCCCGGGGCTCTTCTGGCTCCACAACGACTCGGGCGACAGCGCGCGCATCTTCGCGGTGGATGCGAGCTCGACCCTCGCCGCCCGCGCGACGTATTCGCTTTCGGGCGCTTCGGCGCGCGATTGGGAGGACATCGCCGTGGGCCCCGGCCCGGCAGCCGGCGCGCCGTACCTCTACATCGGGGACATCGGCGACAACGGCGAATCGAGGGGTTCGATCCAGATCTACCGCGTCCGCGAGCCTGCGAGCCCGTCGGGCTCGGGCACGCTCTCCTCGGTGGAGCGCTTCGAGCTCGTCTACCCCGATGGGCCGCACAACGCCGAGACGCTGATGGTCGATCCCCTCAGCGGCGACGTGTTCATCGTGGTCAAGGACGGCTCGGGTGAGTCCCCTGTCTTCCGCGCGGCGGCGCCGCTCTCGGCGGACGGCACGATCACGCTCGAGCGGGTCGCATCCTTGACCTTCGGAGCGGGCTCGCTGCCGGGAGACACGACGACGACCGGCGGCGACATCTCGCCGAGCGGCTCCGAGATCCTGATCCGCACCTACGACTCCGCGTACCTCTGGCGGCGCGTCTCGGGAGCGAGCGTCGCCGACGCGCTCACGACGGAGCCGTGCCGCGTGCCTCTCGCGCGCGAGGGGCAAGGGGAGGCGATCGGTTTCGCCGCGGATGGCGGCGGCTATTACTCGACGACCGAGGGCACCCTCGTGGCGATCAACTTCTACGCGCGTCGTTGACGCGCCGCCCCCGGGGCGTTGTCGGGCGCGAGAACACCGGTCAGAGTCCGCGCGCGTGACCGACCCTTTCGAGGATGCGATCGAGCGGCTGGCAGCCTCGCTCGGAAGACCGGGCGGAGTCGAAGCGCGCTGGCCCACGCTGCGAGCCCGCGCCGCACGGTTCTGTCGACTCGCCGCCGAGTGGAACCAGCATCTCGACCTCACCGCGGCGGCGGGGCCCGACGAGGTCGCGGAGATCCTCGTCGCCGACGCGCTCGCGCTGGGAGGGCGCGACCTCGTGCGGGGGGACGAGGCGCTCGTCGACGTGGGGAGCGGCGCGGGCGGGCCGACGCTCGCCCTCGCCATCCTCCGGGAGGACCTCGTCGTCACGATGATCGAGCCCAAAGGCAAGCGGGTGGCCTTCCTCCGCACGGTGATCGGGACGCTCGGGCTCGCGCCGCGGGTGCAGGCGCACGAGGGCCGGATCGATCCCCGGAAGCCCAGGCTGCCGCCCGAGCTCGCCTCGAGAGCACCGTTCGACGTTTCCTGCGCACGGGCGACGTTCGAGCCGAAGGTCTGGGCGCCGATCGGCCTCGCGCTCGCTGCCGAGACCCTCGTGCTGCTCGCGACCGAGCCGGTGCCGCCCGGCTATCCGCAGCTCGCAGGCGCGCGCTACACGCTTCCCTTTCGAGGCTCGAGACGCGAGATCGCGCGCCTCGGACGCGGCGCGTGAGCCCCGAAGGGGAGGCCGCGCCGCCGAGGGCGCGTGTCCACCTCGCGCTCCTCGGTGTCCAGCTCGCGTTCGCCTCGCTCTCGGTCGCGGGACGGATCCTCGTGCGTGATCTCGACCCGCTCGCGCTCGCGTTGCTGCGTCTCGCGGGAGCCGGGGTGGTCCTCGTCGCGCTCGATCGCGCCCGACCCTCCCACGCGGAGCCGATGACGTGGCGCGATCGGCTCGCGATCGCGGGCTGCGCGGCGATGGGCATCTTCGGAAACCAGGCGCTCTTCCTCACGGGCCTCCGCTACACGACCGCGACCCACGCGACCCTCCTCGTCGCGACGATCCCGGTGTTCACGGCGCTCGCGGGCATCCTCGCGCACGCAGTCGCGCCCGAGGCGCGGATCGGCGAGAGGGCGAGCGGCGGCGTGCTCGGCGGGATCGCGATCGCGATCGGAGGCGTCGCCACGCTGGTGTTGCCGGACGTGCTCTCGGGCCCGCGCGCCGGGGATCAGACGTGGCTCGGCGATCTCCTCGTGACCGCGAACTCGCTCCTCTACGCGATCTACCTGGTCCTCATCCGACGCTACGCGAGCAGGCATGGGAGTCTCCCGGTCGTCGCGTGGGGCTTCACGTGTGGGGCGCTGTTCTGTCTCCCCCTTGGCGGCCCTGCGCTCGTGCGTGATGCACCCCATCTGTCCGCAGACAGCTGGGCGCTCGTGCTCTACGTCGTGCTCGTGGCGACGGTGTTCACGTACCTCGCGAACGCATGGGCGCTTCGCTTCGCGCGCCCCTCGCTCGTCGCCACGTACATTTTCCTACAGCCGATCGTCGCGGCCTGTCTCGCGTGGCTCGTGCTCGACGAGCAGCCTTCGGCGCGGCTGGCTGTTGCGGGCCTTCTCGTCGCGCTGGGCGTCGGCCTCGTCGTGCGTGCGCAGGAACGTTGAACCGTGGCGGGGCCATCGCGTTCAGCCCGCCGCCGGCCCTTCCGCTCGCGGTCACTCCGACGATGCGCGGACCAGACGTGCGGCACGGACGGCCATCCCGTAGGCGCGCTCCGTCCGCGCGTCCGTGCGGGGGTCCGTCACGCCCCACGCGTGCATGCGCGAGAGCGCCGCCTGATGCACATCGAGCGCCGCGTAGGTGCGCTCCGAGCAACCATGCTCGGGGATGGGCGTCGAAGACGACGAGCCTTCCACCCCGAGGGACCTGGCACACCGCGCGAGGGCGAGCCTCGCCGTTGCGAGCGCGTCCGCGAGCCGACCGGTGCGCTCGTAGCCCCGGGCGAGTCGATGCGAGACGGCCGGGTCGGCGAGCACGGCGTCGTCGGCCGACATCAGCGCGGCCACCGCCAGCTCGGGTCGGTCGAGCCGCAGGTACGCATCCGCGAGCTCCTCGGCCAGCATCGCCTCGTCGTGGTGGGTCGCCCAGCGGTCCTCGAGGGCAGCGAGCTCGCGCGTGGAGTCGAGGCGCGGGTCGAGCGCAGCGGTCTCCTCGGTGATGGTCAGCGAGGCCCAGACCGCCCCGAGCAGGCACAAGATCCCGAGGTTCAGCTTCAGCTCCATCGACGACGACCTCCCGTTGAGGAACCTGGGTACGCCAACGGCGCTTCGACATTGCCCGGCGTGAGAAGTTCCCGTCTCCGAGCGACGGATCGAAGAGACACCGGAGCACCCTACGCGGCGCCGCGCGCCGATCTTCCCCGCCATGGTAGCTTCGAGCCGTGCTGCAGCGATCGGACTGTGTCTCCGCACCGCCCGTGCCTCGGGGGCGTTGATGGTCGGGCGTCGCGCGTTCGCGGGCTCCGTGGGCGCGGGCGTGGTCCTCGGCGGCCTCGCGGGCTCCGCGTTGGGCGCTCCGACCGCGAGTGGGCAAGCCGTTGGCCGCGTCCACGAGGGTGCGAGCCCGCGCGAGCTCCAGGCGGACGTGGAGGGCCTGGACCGGATGCATCTGCCGGTGGTGGCCATGCCCGCGCGGCCGCGCCTGGGTCGCGCGTTCGACCTCGTCGTGCGGATCGGCGAGCCGATGCACGAGCAGCGGCTCGATCACCACATCGCGTGGATCGACGTGCACTACGGCTCCGACCGCGTCTTCTCGTGCGAGCTGTCGCCGGACGTCCCGTTCCCCGTGGTGCGCGTGCCGGTCGTCCTCCGGCGCGCCGACGTGCTCTCGGTCCGCCTCGCGTGTACGCGCGACGGGAGCTTCGTGTGGCGGGTTCCGCTCAGGTTTCCATGAGGATCGCTCGTCGAAAGCAATCCGCCCGGGCCGCGACGCCGCGGCCCGGTCCTCGGTTCATCGACGACGCCGCGCAGCGAGCACCATCGCCAGCGCGGTGAGGACCGCACCCCAGACGTCGCGGCGGGACGGCACACCCCCTGCGCCTGCCGCGCACCCCGAGCCACCCGGAGGCGGAGCCTCGGGCTCCGGGGCGCGGCACACGCGTGAGCCATCGGGCAGAGCCCGGCAGAGGAAGCCTGGACCGCACCGGTCCTCCGAGGAGCAGGGCGACGTGCAGGCGCCCTCGCGGCAGAGCCCGGTCGAGCACTCCATGTCGCTGCCGCAGGGCTCGCCGGTCAGGCCGCCCACGGGCGCGCAGATCATCGCGCCGACATCGACGCACGAAAAGCCGAGGGGACATGGGGCGTCGGCGGAGCAGTTGGCGGTGCACCAGCGGCGCTCGCCCTGCGCCGCGCAGACCGCTCCGAGCGCGCAATCGGCGCTCGAGGTGCAGGGGCCCCCGACCGGCTGCTCGCGCTCGAGGAGACAGTTCCCCTCGACGCACGCGAAGCCCTCGCCGCAACGGTTTCCCGCGCCGCAAGGCGTCGCGCACTCGCCCACGCCCTCGCGAACCACGCAGACGTTCGAGCGGCACTGCGCATCCTCGCTGCAGATCTCGCCGAGCCCGCGCGCGCTTCCGAAGCGGCCCGCGTCGATGCAGACCGAGCAAGCGCCGTCCGTCCCGACGCAGACCTCACCGTCGAGGCAATCGCCCCGGTCCCCTCGACACGGGTCGAGGCAGCGGCGGAGGCCGTCCCCCGGGTCGCGGCACAGCCCGCTCTCGCACTCGGTGTCGGCCGAGCATGGCGTCTCGAGCGGCATGAGACCCAGCGCGCCCGGCACGCAGAAGCCATCGCACGAGCCTGGTTGCGATGCGCAGTAGAAGCTCGGCGGGCATCCGAAGCCGGGCCGCATCGGGTCACAGGGCTGCGAGCACACCGAGCCCGCGGGCGTGGCCGCGCAGAGGCCACCCGCGCACTCCGAGCCATCGCCGCACGGCTCGCCGAGCGCGCTGCACGTCTCGTCGACCCTGTCGTTGCAGTCGTTGTCGAGGCCGTCGCAGATCTCGGCCTCGGGAAAGCAGCCATCCCCGACGGACTCGATGACGCCGTTGATCCAGTCGAGATGCCGGTAGATCTCGTTGTAGGCGCCGGGGGCGGTGCCGCATCGCGGCTCGCTCCTCATGTCAGGGCTGTAGATGAACGAGGCCACGCCGTAGATGTGATTGTCGGGGCCGATGAGCGGGCCTCCCGAGTCCCCCGAGCACACCGTTGGATCGACGAAGAGGAGACCACCGTACACTTCGTTGACCGTCGTCGGCACGCGGTACTTCACGCCCGAGTTTCCGGAAGGCGTCTGACCGAATCCGACCGCCGTGCTGTCCATCCCCACGATGGAGCCGGGTGAGCGGTCCCGTGCGATCTCGAACGGCGTCTCGGCCGCAGGCGCACTGAGCACGAGCAGAGCGACGTCTTGCGCCCGCCCGTCCCCGATGTCGCTCGTGGAGCCCGGAAGGATCTCGACCCGCGACACGCGGTACTCGGCGCTGAAGGTGCGTTGGTCCGTGCCCCGGTAGAGCCGGAAGTAGCTCGCAGGCGCCGTCCCGCGGCCGCTCGAGTTGGCGACGCAGTGCCGCGCGGTGAGCACGACGCGTGGCGAGATGAGCGCGGCGGTACATGCCGCGCCGTCGAGCCGGTACATGAAGTAGACGGCGGAAAAGCCGGTCTCGCGCGTGCCTCCGACGATCGCTTCCTCGGCGACGTCGACGGGGCCCGCAGCACAGCCGCCCGCGCCGATCGACGCCACCAGCGCGCCCGCGAGCGCCATCGGGCCGACCACACCGCGCATGTTCGAGCTCACTTCACACCTCCACGCCGACGACCGAGGACGAGACCCAACAGCGCCATCCCGCCGAGCGCGAGCGCGCCGTGACGCGCGGAGCCCGCGCCTCGGTCGACCGCGCACCCTCCGCCTCCCGAGGTTGGTGGTGGGGGGGGAGGTGTCGGCCAGACACAGACCGCGGTCACGCCATCTCCCGTGCGACGACACTCGAGCCCCGTCGGGCAGGCCGAGTCGGGGCCGCAGGTGCGGGTGCACGCGCCACCGGTCGGCTCGAACGCGCAGACCCCGGAGATGCAGTCCTCGGGCAGCGCGCAATCGTCGCCTGCGATCCCGGCGTCAGGCACGCACACGCTCACGGTGCCGAGCTCCACGCAAGAGAAGCCGTCGCGGCAGGCCTCGAAGCCTGCCCCGCAGAATCCAGCGCACCAGCGCTGCTCGCCGCGGGCGGCGCATGCGGTCCCGTCGACGCAGTCGCCGTTGCTCGCGCACGGGTCACCTTGCGCGCTGCGCGGGCCCGCGACGCACACGCCCCCCGCATCCGTCGAGCGACAGTGGAAGCGCTCGCCGCAATCGGAGTCGAGGTCGCATGCGCGTGTGCAGTAGGTGCGCGCGGCGCGGCCCGGGAACTCGTCGCTCAAGCACATCCCCGTCGAGCACCCAGCGTCGGCGAGGCACGGCTCGCCGAGGTTGCGCGAGCCGGAGACCAGGGACTGATCGACGCACGCGCCGCACGCACCGAGGACGTTCGCGCAGACCTCCCCCGCGAGGCATGCTCCCGTGTCCGCCTCGCAAGGCTGGAGGCACCGTGCCCGCCCATCTCCCGGGTCGGTGCAGAAGAGCGACGCGCACTGGAGGTTCTCGGTGCAGTCGGAGCCGTTCGAGCGCCCCTCCATCGTCCCCGAGACCGGGATGCACGAACCCTCGCACTGGCCCGGAAGACCCGCGCAGTAGAAACCTTCGTCGCAGCCGACCTGCGGGTTGCGCGCGTCGCACGAGGCGGCGCAGAGACGTCCCGCGGCGGTGTCCCGACATTGGTTGCCCACACACTGGTCGTCTTCGGTGCAGGGCTCACCGAGCGGGGTACAGGTCTCGTCGACGAGTCCATTGCAGTCGTTGTCGCGGCCATCGCAGGCCTCGGCGCCGCTCGCGACGCACGTGCCCCCCTCTTCGAGCGCCATGTCGATCATGTCGAAGAACGGAAAGATCTGGTTGTAGGCGCCATAGCCGGAGCCGCACGAGCCCGTCCCGAACGAGACGACGCCCGCGATCTCGCCGGCCTCCGTGATCATGGGCCCGCCCGAGTCTCCCTGGCACGTGACCGCGCCCACGTAGATGAGGCTCGAGTCGGTGCCCTGGACCCGGCCCGTCGTGGTGTATTTCACGCCTGAGCTGCCGCTCGGGATCTGCCCGAAACCGACCGCGGTGAAGGACTGACCCGTGAGGCCTCGCGGGCTCGAGCGCAGGAGGGGGAGCGGATCGAGGCCGACCACCTCGCTCGCGAGGACGACGACCGCGACGTCGACGCCCACGAGCGCGCCGCTGAGGCCGGTGCGCCCGCCCTCGGTCCAAGTCCCCGGAGTCGTGTAGACGCTGACCACGCGGTACGCCGAGCCGCGTCCGGCGACTTCGCCCGTCCCGACGACCAGCGCGCGCGCGTCGGTGGGACGGGAAGCACCGGACCCCTGAACGCAGTGCTTCGCGGTGAGCACCACCCGAGGTGCGATCAGGGAGGCGGTGCACATGCCGCCGGCGCGTGTGTCGTACAGCCAGAGCACCGAGGGGTTTCCGCCGCGCTCGCCGCCTACGATCGGCGCTTCGACGACCGCGAGGGGCTCGGCGGCGCACGCCGACAGGAGCCCGCCCAGAAGGGCAGGAGCGGCGAGCGCGAGCACACCCGAGGCCCCGGTGGCCAGACCGGAGCGCGCGGGCGAGGGGAATGATGTGTTCATGTCTGAGGATACTCCCGAGGCGCGTGGCCAACCCACGGCGCGGAGCGCCGCGTGCAAATTCGGTGCGCGCCCAAGTCGATGACGATGCGGTCGAGAGTCAGCACCCGGTAGGGCAAGGGCGCACCAGCCGCAGTCCCGCGCGCGAGGCTCCGAGGGGAGAGACGTCACTGGACTGACGTGCGAGGGGGTCGACCACGTCACGGTCCGCACGAATCGTGAGGTCGCTCACGATGCCGGGTCGGGACTCACTCGCCGGCTTCGAGCAGCGGGTCGGCATCGCCCGCCTCTTGTGCGAGCGAGCGAGCCTCGCTGAAGAGCCGCTCGGCGTCGTCGATGTTTCCCGACCGCTGCTGGAGTCGGCCACGGGCGGCCGCGACGCGTGCGAGCAGAGCGCCCGAACCGAGCGAACGCGCACGTCCGAGGGCGACCAGGAGATGCTCGCCCGCCGTGTCGAGGTCGCCACGCCGCACCGCGGTCTCGGCCGCTTCGAGCGCGGTCTGCGCGAGCGCGGAGTCCGCGCCGTCCTCGAGCGTCTCGAAGAGATCGAGCGCCCGCTCGAGCGGTGCGACGGCCGCGTCGAGCTCGCGCGCATCGCGTCGGAGCCGGCCGAGCTCGAGCTCCGCCTCCGCCTCGAAGCGGGTGTCCCGGGTGCGTTGCAGGATTTCGATCGCCTGACCGAACAACCTCGCGGCCTCGCGCGCGCGGTCCCGATGCACGGCCACCCGCCCGAGCTGGAGCAGCATGCGCCCGCGTTCGCGGCTGCTCGGCCCCACGAATTCCATCGCTTCGCGCAGCACGCCGTCGGCGCCTGCGTGGTCTCCGCCGCGATCGAGGGCTTCGCCGAGCTTGCGGGAAAGCGTGACGACCGCGGGGTCGAGCGAGGTGTCGCCGGCGTGCACGCTCTCGCGACGCGCGACCTCGAGGCCGCGCCGGTAGGCGAGCATCGCCGTGAACGGATCACCTCGCTCGAGCGCCTGGTCGCCCATCCGCTCGAGCAGCAAGATCGCGCTCATCGGCTCGCCCGCGCGGTAGGCGTGCTCGGCTCGAACCTCGAGAGGAGCTTGCGCGGCGGTTGCGAGCGCGAGCGCGCGACCGTGAAGATCCTTTCGCGCCTCGGCGGGGATCGACGCCTCCACGAGCTCTCGGAGGTACGGATGGGCGACCACGAGCTCCCCGTCGCTGATCTTGACGAGGCCCATGCGGAGGAGGGGATCGAAGGGCGCGAGGTCCGAGCCCGGCACGAGATCGCGGAGGGTTTCGATCGGCGCGGACTCACCGAGCACGGTGAGCATCTGGAGGACACGCCGCGCACCGAGCTCGAGACGCGAGACACGCGCGACCACGGCATCGGCGAGCCGCTCGGGCATCGCCGCGGGATCCTCGAGCGTCTGGATGCCGAGCGCCGCGAGCTGCTCGAGATAGAGCGGCAGGAACAGACGGGCCGAGGCCGGCGTCGCGGCGTCGCGCGACACGGTCCGCGGAGACGGCGCGGGACCGCCGCCGAGCATGGCAGACCCCTCCTCGGTCGTGAGGCCACGAAGGTGCATCGTCGCGAAATTCGCGACCGGTGGCACGCTCTGCCCGGGGACGGTCGCCGTCACGAGGAGAACCCCGGAGAGCGCGGGATCCATCATCATCTCGCGCAGCGCGACCTTCGTGAGCGCGCAGCAGCGGTGCGTGTCGTCGACGAGCAGCACGACGAGCCTGCTGGGGCTTCGGCGCATCGCGGCGCGCGCCGCGGCCGTGAGCAGCGTCCCGACCGCCGCAGCCCGGGAACGTCCGGCGAGCCCCGGGACGCCGCGTGGCTCGATCAGCTCCTGCAGACCTGCGCGGGCCATCGGAGACTCGGACACGAGCGCTCCGAGCCGCTCGAGCGGTGCATCGAAGAGCGCGCACACCAGCTTTCGGATCGCCCAGTAGGGAACGGGTGCGAGGCTCGGGTGCGGGCCCGCGCGGACCACGAGGTCCGACGTCGCGCGCGAAGCCAGCTCGCCGAGGAGGCGCGACTTGCCCACGCCCGGCTCGCCCGCGAGCCGAATCCAGGTCGCGCGCGCCGCGGCCGCCGTCCGCGCCTCGAGCAAGCGTTCCATCTCCGCGTCGCGGGCGATGAGCGGCGCGCGAGACACGGGCGGCGCCGTCGTCGCGCGCTGAGGAGCCGCGCCCGCGCCCCGCGAGGGCCCGACGTGCCCCCCCTTGGCCGAGACCCCGGAGGGCTCGAGGCGGGCACCGCACGCGTTGCAGAACCTCGACGTTCGAGGGTTGTTCTCTCCGCACGATGGGCAGCGAATCATCGCGACGTCGGTCGCCTCGAGCGCCTGCTCGGCGCGGCGCAGGGCCTCGTCGAGCTCGTCTGCGGTCTGGTAGCGCTGCCCCGCCTCCTTCTGGAGGGCCTTGATCGCGACCTCGGCGAGCGCATCGGGGACGCCGCGCGTCGGCGCGACCGTGCGGGGATCGGGGATGGGATCGTTGATGTGCCTGAGGACGACCTTGGTGGGGGTGTCGTCCACGAACGGCAGGCGATCCGTCAGCAGCTCGAAGAGCAAGACCCCCACGGCGTAGAGGTCCGTACGCCCGTCGAGGGGGTCGCCACGACCCTGCTCGGGGCTCATGTAGTCGGGGGTGCCGCAGACGAGCCCGGGCGTCGTGATCGACGAGCTCTGCGGGCCCGTGATCGTCGCGAGCCCGAAGTCCACGACCTTCACGGAGTCTTCGCCGCGCCGCGAGCGCTGGACGATCACGTTCTCGGGCTTGAGGTCCCGGTGCACCACTCCCAGCGCGTGCGCTTCGCCGCGCGCGCTCGCGACGTGTCGGAGGAGCCCCACGCTCCGCTTGAAGGGGAGCGGTCCCTCCTCCGCGTTCACCGTCGCGAGGTCCTTGCCGGAGAGGAACTCCATCACGAGGTAGAGGATCCCGTCCTCGCTCCGTCCGAAATCGATGACGCCGACCGAGTCGGGGTGGTTGAGCCGGCTCGCGGCGCGTGCCTCGTTGTAGAAGCGCGCGACGGTCTGCTCGTCGCTCAGCAGGTTCGGGTGGATCACCTTGATCGCGACGGTGCGTCCGAGCGTCGTCTGCACGCCTCGGTACACGCGGCCCATGCCTCCCACCCCCACGAGCTCCTGGATCACGTACGCGCCGCCGATCGTTCGGCCGACGAGAGGATCACCGGGGCTCGATGGATCGTCGCGCTCGAGACCCGCTCCGCACGCGGCGCAGAAGCGGTCTCGATCGTTGACGTTCGTTCCGCAATGGGGGCACTGAGGCACGCTGCCCCATCATAGTGGAGGTTGCCCGCCCGGCGCACCCGCTACCGATGTATCGTGCCCGGGTGGAGACCGAGACGGAGCTCGCGCCCGCACGAAGGCCGCTGAGCGCGCGGGCACGCGCGTTCGTCCTCGGCGCGGCGGGTTGGCTCTGGTTGCTCGCAACGCTCTTGCCCATGCTCGAGCTCGGTGTGGGGGGACGGTTCGGTGTTCTCGGCGCGCTCGTGTTTCCCGCCGCGGTGCTCCTGGGCCTGGCCCTCGAGGTGCTCGCGCATGGCCGCTCGGCGCTCCGCCTTCGCCGCCTGTCCGACGCGGTGCTCCTCGGCGTGGCTCCGCTCGGGCTCGTCGGTTCGCTCTCCATCCGCCCCGAGCTCACGGGGACAGACGTCCTCGGGCCTCCCCACGTGGCGCTGATGATCGTCGCGACCGCGTTCTACCTCGGATCCTGCGCGCACCTGAGCGCACTCCGTGCGACGCCTCGACGTGCGCGGGCCCAGCCGCTGCCTCCGTCGGCGCGCATCCTCGAGCCGCGATGGCCGCAACTCTTGCGCGCGGCGCTCCTCGCAGCGATCGCGATCGGCGCGGTCGCGCTGGTCGGGGTCATCCCGATCGCCGGAGGTCACGCGCTTCGGGTCGCGCGCCACGGGGCGGACGGTGCCGAGACCGCCGCGCTGCTCGCGGGCGCGATCGCCACCGCCCTCGGAGTCGTGCTTCTCGGCGCGATCGTGGGCCCTGCGATGCGCGCGCGCCCACCCGATGCCGCGGCCCCCTCGCTGCGCCGGCGCCGCGAGGCCTGGGCGCAGCTGCGTCGGGCGGTCGTCGCGCTGCTCGCGTTGGGGCTCTGGATCTGGCTCGCCTCCGCCCGAGGCTGACCCGAGCGCGTCAACGGGTAAGCGAAAGGACGCTCTCCTCGAGCACCGTCTCCGGATCTCTCTTGCTGCCCTTGAGCGCCTGGTCGGTCTCGGCGAGGACACGGAACGCGCGACGCAGGTCGGCGTGCGAGAACTTCCGGGCCGACTCGGAGAGGTCGCGCGCCTTGAAGGGAGGTGCGCCCGCGCGACGGACCGCCTCCTCGGGTCGGAGCCCCTCGTCGAGCGCGTCTTTCATGCGGGAGATGATGCGCAGCTGCCGCGCGACCTGACCGAGGATGCCGAGGGGCTGCTCCCGGTCCGCCAGCAGCGACCCCACCGCCTCGACCGCGAGCTTCTGGCGCTTGAGCGCGATCGAGTCGAGGAGCTTCCACACCGTGTCGACGCGCACGCGCTGAACGACCTCCTCGACGGCGCCTCGCGTGATCGCAGCGCCTCGCTCGGCACCGACGAACAGCGAGAGGCGCTCGATCGCGTCCTCCATCGCGGCGAGGTCGTTGCCGATGGCGTCGAGCAGCAGAGCCTGCGCGTCGGGCTCGAGCGTGCACCGACGGCGCTTCACCTCACCGAGCACGCAGCGCTCGAGCAGAGGGCCCTTGAGCGGCTCGACGGCAAGAAACGCCCCGCCTCCCTTGCCCGCGCGGGCCTTGGCCGCGCGGGCGAGCTTGGTCGTGCCGAGGAGCTTGTCGCCCGTCAGCACGAGGCACGTGCTCGGAGAGGGCTTGCCGACGGAGTCGGCGAGCACGTCCAGCTCGCTCGGCGCGACGGCTTCGAGATCGCGCACGAGCACGTAGCGGCTCTTGGCCATCATCGGGAGCGTGCGCGCCGCGGCGACCACCTTGGCTGCCGAGAGACCCTGGCCGTGGAAGAGGTCGTCGTTGAAGCCACGCACGCCGTCCGCGCCCACGCTCGCCTTCTTCAGGTACTTGACGGCGCGCTCGATGAGGAGCGTCTCGGTGCCGACGAGCACGTTCACGGGCCGCCACGTCCCCTGCCGCGTCTCGGCGAGGAAGGTCTGGATGTCGAGCTCTTCGGTCACGTCGTTCCCGGGTGTCGGGGGAGGCCGCGGATCAGTCGCGTACGCGGGTGTCCTCGTCGGAGAAGGTGACGACGCCGCTGCGCTGCTCCTCCTCGCCGAGGAGGTTGAATCGCACACGACCCGCTTCCGCCCGTCGCACCGTGACCACCATCTCGAGCTGACGGTTCGGGCGGAAGCGCGGTCGCGGCAAGGTGATGCGCTGCACGAAGGTCCGCTGCGTGCGGTCGTGTACGTTGATGGCCATGTC
This sequence comes from Deltaproteobacteria bacterium, assembly GCA_046342295.1. GTDB lineage: Bacteria > Myxococcota_A > Polyangia > Polyangiales > Sandaracinaceae > JAFLCL01. Next base: position 21,661 of record JBKDQC010000690.1, read on the forward strand.
GTCGATGAAGTCCCGCGCGCCGTCGGTGATGTCGTAGTAGAGCGCGTGGTACTCGAGATCGTCGATCGGTGCCGAGAACTGGATCACCAGGTTCCCGAGCCAGCGGCGCTGCGCGAGCGGCCCATCGGTCGTCTCTCGCATCTGCCTCGCTTGGTGGCCCCGAGCGAAGCCGAGGAGGGCTCGCTCGGAGAGGTTCCGCGGGATCGCCGCCTGCGTGACGTAGACCGTCGCCCGCAGTGCTCGCTGCGCATCGGCCGTGGGTGTCAGGGCCGAAAGGCCCGTCGAACCAAGCGCCAGCGCGACGAGCGCGATGGAGCTGAGGAGAGAGAAACGAAAGCGAGAAGACATCGGAGCCTCCGGACGTGCGCCCGATGGTAGCGACGTCGGCGTCCAGCGTCGATGGTGCCTGCGCGCCGCGCCTCGGATCGCGGCGTGGACCCGGTCGCGCCGACTTCTCGACGGAGGCCGCGCGGCACTCGAGCCCGAACGGGCCGCACACGCTGAAAAGTTGTCCAGCGAGGCGCCCTCCCGTACTCCCGGGACATGACCAAGGGCTCGCTGTCCAACGCCGCGCTTCAAGGCCTCCTCGCCGCCTCGCGCAAGCAGGCGCAGCGCCGCGGACAGCGCCCGACCACGGCCCACTGCGTGCTCGAGATGCTGCAGAACGACCCCGACGCAGGCGAGGCGCTGCGGGCGGCCGGCGTGATGGAGGTGGGCCTCGTCGGCGCGCTCAAGATGGCGGGCGACGAGCCCGACCTCGTGCTCGAGCGGGCCGGGGAGCGGGCGCTGCAGCTCGCGAGCCGGCACGACACGAGCGGCGTCCCCGTGGTGCGTCCGATGCACCTCTTGCTCGCGATCTGCTCCGATCCCCGCTCGGCTGCGGTGTACTGCTTCGAGCGGCTCGGGGTGCCCATCGTGCGGGTCCAGCAGGAGCTGCTGCATCGCGTCGCACCGGGCGAGACCGTGCGCCCGATCGAGCCCCCGCCTGCGCGCCCGAGCCGCGCCTTCCTGCCGGCGCGCGATCCACGTCTCGAGCGCGCTTCGCCCACCGCCAAGATCGTGTCGCCCCCGCAGAACCGCCGCGTCTGTCGCGGGGCGACGGTCCGTGTCGAGGCGTCGAGCGCGCCGAGCCCGACAACGAGCGCACCCTCGAGCGCGCCGAGCCCCGTGCCGAGCGCTCCGGCCTCGCGGTGGGAGCTCGACCGCGACCGCTTCCCGATCCTCGCGGGCCTCGGGCGCAACCTCTGCGCCCTCGCGGAGCGGGGGGAGATCGATCCGGTGCTCGGACGCGATCGCGAGCTCGAGCTCGTGCTCGACGTGCTCTCGCGGCGCCGCGGAAACAATCCGCTCCTCGTCGGCCCTCCCGGCGTGGGCAAGACCGCGATCGTCGAGGGGCTGGCACGCGCCATCGTGTCTAGCGATGCGGGCCGAGTAGAGCTCGCACTCGGGCCGCTCTCCGAGAAGATAGTGATCGAGGTGACCGCCGGCGCGCTCGCGAGCGGCACCGGAGTGC
>JBKDQC010000691.1:0-22725 GCA_046342295.1 Deltaproteobacteria bacterium
CACATCGACCGCGCGTGGGATCGCATGGCGTCCGGCGACGTCGCTGGCGCGCTCCGCTCCGCGGAGAAGGCCGCGGAGATGGACGCAGCGTCGCCTGAGGTCCAGAACCTCCTCGGCTACGTCCTCGCCGCGGACGGGCGCGCCGACGAGGCGCTCGAGCGCTACCGACAGGCGATCGAGCTCGACGAGAGCTTCGTCGAGGCGATGCTCAACGCCACGGAGGTGCTCCTCCATCCGCTGCACGACTGGGACGGCGCGATCGCGATGGTCGAGCAGGCCCTCGAATGGATCGACGACGACGCCGAGATGGCCGACGCGCTGCTGCTCCAGATCGACGCGCTCCTCGGCAAAGGGGCGCGCGAAGACGCCGAGCGCGTGCTGCGCCGCGTGCCCAAGGGGCCCTTCGAGAACGCGGGCCTCGAGCTGGCGCTGGGGCGTGCGTGGTTCGAGCTCGGGAACAACGCGGAGGCCGAGCCGCACCTCGAGCGCGCGGTCGGACTCGAGCCCGACCTCGCCGACGCCCACTATTTCCTCGGGCTCTGTCGGGAGCAGCGAAAAGACCTCATGGGCATGGCCGTGGCCTTTCTCCGCGCGCGCGACGCCGAGCTGCGCGCCTCCCCACCCCCATCGACGGCGACCGCGGGCGAGTTCGAGGAGCGGGTGCGCGGTGCGATTCGGAGCCTGCCGGCGGCGCTCGCGAAGACGATCGACGGGGCTTTCGTGATCGTCGGCGACGTGCCTGGCGCCGAGGTGGTGGCCGAGGGTGTGGACCCGCGGATCCCAGTGCTGCTCGACGGGCTCTCGAACGAAGGGGAGGCGCCGCGTGCGGGCCGCATCTTCGTCTACCGCAGAAACGTCGAGCGCATCGGCTCCGGCGACGAGCAGGCGCTCATCGCGCAGGCCATCGGCGACGAGCTCCGTCATACCTTCCCCGAGCTGGGCGCGAACGCCGAGGAGCCCCCGGGCTCCGCGAGCGAACCGAACTAGTCGGTTCTGGCTCTCGCGGGTTCTTCACGACGGCCGGCCCTGCGCGCCTCCGAACGTCGGGCCACTCGGGGTCCGCGCGGGTATTCTCCCGCCGTGCACCCCGACGTCCGCCCGATCGAAGCTCTGCTGCCGAGGAAAGCGGCCGCGTTCGGAGGCAAGGCGCGCGGCCTCGCGACGCTGGTGCGCGCGGGGTTCGCGGTGCCGGCTGGCTTCGCGATCTCCGCCGCCGTGGCGGAGGAGGCCATGGCGCGCGCCCTGCCCGCGCGCGACCGCATCGGCGCGCTGCTCGAGGCCCCGGCGCGCGAGCTCGGGAGCGAGCGGCTCACGATCCTCTCCGAGACCGTTCGCGGACTGACGATCCCTCGGGCGGAGGAGGAGGCGATCCGAGCCGGGTTCCGCACGCTCCAGCAGGATGGCGCCGCCGCGGTGGCGGTGCGCTCGTCGGCTCTGCACGAAGACCATGCGCAGCGGTCGGGCGCAGGTCTTTACGAGACCGTGCTCGGGGTCACGACTGAGGCGGCGCTGCTCGACGCGATCCGCGCCGTGTGGGCGAGCGCGCTCTCGCCGCGCGTCATCGCTTACCTCCGGGCGCTCGGCGTTCGCGCGCACTCGGAGCATGGCGGCGTCGGCGTCGTGGTGCAGGCGCTCGTGCCGGCCGAAGTCTCTGGCGTGATGTTCACGGTGAACCCGCTCTCGGGCGACGCCGAGGAGATCGTCGTCAACGCGGCCTACGGCCTCGGGAGCGCGGTGGTCGACGGCCGCGTGTCCCCCGACACCTACCGAGTCGACAAAGCCTCGGGCTGGGTGCGCGACCACATCGTCGGCGAGAAGGCGCGAGCGACGCGCCTCGTGGGCGGCGCGCTCGTGGAGGAAGACGTTCCCGAGGCGGACCGCGCGCGCGAGGCGCTGTCGGCCGGCCGGGCCGCGGAGCTGGCCGTGCTCGCGCAGCGTATCGAGCAGACCTTCGGCGACGCGCGTGACGTGGAGTGGGCGCTCGCCGGGAGCTCGATCTTCGTGCTCCAGGCGCGGCCGGTGACCGCCCTTCCCTCGCACGGCAGCGGCGCGCGTCGAAGGCCGCGGCGCGCGCGCGACCGCTCGAAGATCCTCTGGTCCAACGTGAACGTCGGAGAGGCGCTGCCCGGCGTCGCGACGCCTCTCACGTGGTCGATCCTCAGCGCGTTCTCGGACACCGGCTTCCGCCGCGCGTTCGGGGCGCTCGGGTGCAGCGTCCCCGCCGACGCGGAGCTGGTGGGCAACTTTCGCGGTCGGATCTACCTGAACCTCTCGGACTTCTTCTCGATCGCGTCGCAGGTGCCGGGCATCTCTCCGCGCACGATCCTCGCGCTCGGCGGCGGCGGAGAGCTCGCGGGGGAGACCTTCGAGGTCGCGGAGGACACGCCCTCGGCGGCGGGCTTCGTCGCGCGGTTGCCCATCACCGCTGCCCGCTTCGCGCGGGAGAATTTCCAGATCACGCGGCGCGTCGAGGCCTTCGAGCGTGCGTTCGCGGCCGATCGCGATCGCCTGCGCGCGATCGACCTTCGCCTCTTGTCGTCGACCGCGGTGCACCGCGTGCTCCTCGAGGTCGAGCGGCTCCTCGATCAGAGCGGGCAGGTCCTCCTGAACGTGTACGGCAACCTGCTCGCGACGGTCGTCGGGCTGCGGACGGTCGTCGGCTTCTTCGCCAAGCGGGGCGAGCGCTCCGACGCGTTCTTCCGCGAGCTCCTCAGCGGCCTGCTCGACGTCGACAGCGCGGGGCCGGGGCTCGAGCTGGCCCGCATCGCAGAGACCGCACGACGAGAGCCAGAAGCGCGCGCGTACCTCCTCGCATGCGCACCGGACAAGACGCGGGTGGAGGAGCTGCCCGTCGGCCCGACGCGTGGCCTCATGGTTCGATTCCTCGAGCTCTACGGAGATCGCGGCACGCGCGAAGCGGAGATCGCCGAGCCGCGCTGGCGCGAGGACGCCACGCTGCCGTTCGCGACGCTGCGCCTTCACCTCCTGCGCGAGGCGGACGCGGGCCTCGACCTCGAGCGTCGCCAGCGCGAGATCCGCGAGCGCGCCCAGTTCGACCTCGAGCGACGTGTCCCGCGACCTGCCCGCTTCGCCGTCCGGAGACTGCTCGCGCTGGTGCAGCGCTTCCTCCGGATGCGCGAGAAGCTGCGCGCGCACGTCGTGACGGTGCTCGGGCTCTTTCGGGAGGTCGCGCTCGACGCCTCGCGCCGGATGCGCGCGATGGAGCCTGGCGTCGGCGACGACGGCGCGTTCTTCCTCTCGCTGCCCGAGCTGCACGGCGAGCTCCGCGGCGATGTTCCGACGGTGGGCGATCTCGTCCGCTCTCGGCGCCTTCAACTGCAGCGCGACGCCGCGCTGCCCGCTCCGCCCGACACCTTCGTGGGCTTGCCGCCACCCTTGGCCCCGCCGGAGCCGGCGATGACCGAGCTGCGCGGGCTCGGCGCCTGCGCGGGGCGGGTCGTGGGCAGCGTGCGCCTGATGCAGGACCCCGCCGACGTGGCCTCGTTCCGGCCCGGAGAGATTCTGCTCGCGCAGCAGACGGATGTGGGCTGGTCCCCTCTCTTCCTCGTCGCCGGAGGCGTGATCACGGAGCTCGGCGGTCCCCTCTCCCACGCCTCGATCGTCGCGCGTGAGTTCGGCGTCGCCACCGTGGTCAACGTCAAGCGCGCCACCTCGGTGCTGCGCACGGGCGACCGGGTCGAGCTCGACGGGGAGCGAGGCACCGTGCGGCTGCTCGAGCGGAGCGGATGACCCGGCACGCGCACGAGGCTCCGTTGGCCGTGCTTCACCGCGACGCGGACTTGCTCGTCGTGTCCAAGCCGAGCGGCCTCCCGACGACGTCACCCGACGGCGGCGACAGCCTCGCGGAGCGCGTGCGCGCGATGGACCGCGGGGCCGAGCGCTGTCATCCGAGCTCGCGCCTCGACGCCGACGTGACCGGCGTGGTCGTGTTCGCGCGGAGCACGCGAGGGATCGAGCGGGTCCTCGCGGCGCGGGCGGCAGGTCGCTACGCGCGCCGCTACGTCGCGCTCTGCCGAGCGCCCGACGCGGCCTCCGCCCTCGCCACGAGCGAGCGCTGCGCGTGGGGTTGGGCGATCGCGATCGACCCGCGCGATCCGAGGAAACGTCGCGCTCTCGAGGAGGGGGAACGAGGCGAGCGCGCGCAGGAGGCGCTCACCCGGGCGCGGGTCCTCGCGCGGGGCGCGCTCGCCTGCTCGCTCGCGCTCGAGCCGATCACCGGCAGGACACACCAACTCCGCGTCCATGCGGCGCGCGCCGGCGCTCCGCTCCTCGGCGACGTCGCCTACGGAGGGCCCAAGCGCCTCACCGGTCAGGACGGCCGCGTGCTCGCGTGCCCGAGGGTCGCGCTCCACTGCTTGCTCGTCGTACTGCCGGATCGCGAGGGCGCGCCCCAGGCGTTCCGCGCGCCTCTCCCCGCGGATCTGAGCGAGCTCTCGGACGCCCTGGCCCTCCCCCGCCCCGATCCGGATGCGCTCGAGCGCGAGGCTCGGCTCCCCCTCGAGCGATGAACGGGGCCCCAGATGAGCAGAGGTCGCGCCCACCTCGCTCTGGTACCGTGCGAGGCCCGGAGGCAGGACACGACCATGGCGACGTGCAAGCAGTGTGGTGAAGAAGCGGACGCGTTGGTGTCGGTGAAGATCGGCGGCAAAGCGAAGAAGATGTGTGAGGAGTGCGCAGACCGCGCGCGCGAGGCCAGCGAGATCGCGGAGGCCTCCGAGCACGCCGTGCAGGGGATGATGGAGTTCAAGGGTCGCCGTTGACCGCCGGATCCCCACGGACGGCGCTCGCCTCGGAGCGCCCGGCGGGCCTCGTGCTCTTCGTTTCGCTCGCGCTCTTGGTGGGTCTCGAGGGCGCATCGCCCGCGCGCGCACACCGCGGGAGCACCAAGCACCTCGTGGTCGAGCCGACGGAAGACGGCGTGCGCCTCCGCGCCGAGATCGAGATCGTCGATGCCGCGGTCGAGCTGGGCCTCGGCGAGGACGCCCCGCAAGACCGGGTGCTCGAACAGGACGCGCGCCTCCGCGCATGGCTCGCGGGCGGCCTCCGCGTCGAGAACGCCGAGGGCCCCTGCCGACTCGAAGCGACGAACGCGCCGATCGAGCGCCTCGAGGACGGCGACGCGGCGCGCATCGCCGTGGAGCTCGCGGCGGTCTGCAGCGCGGCGAGACCGCTGACGCTCGTCGACGAGACGATCTTCGAGAACGATGCGCAGCACGAGGCGTACGTCCGGCTGCGCTTCTCGGAGGGCACCGACACCACCGTGCTGCGACGCGGCCGGCAGCGCGCGGAGATCGGGGCGCCCGCCTCGATTCCGTCGCTCCTCGCGACCTTCGCGTGGGAGGGCGTGCTCCACCTCGTCACGGGCTACGACCATCTGCTTTTTCTCCTCTCGCTGCTCCTGACCTCGGGAGAGCGCGCCGAGAAAGAGGGGCATCGCAAGGCGATCCGCGACGTGGGTCTCGTCGTCACGGCGTTCACCGCCGGCCACAGCGTGACCCTGCTCGCAGCGGCGCTCGGCTGGGTGGTCTTGCCGTCGCGCCTCGTCGAGACCGTGATCGCGGCGTCCATCGTCCTCGTCGCGGCGCTGAACTACGCGCGGCCCGAGGCGCGGGCGCAGATGCCCTGGATTGCGCTGGGCTTCGGCCTCGTGCACGGCTTCGGCTTCTCCGGGGTGCTCGCGGAGCTGGGCCTGCCGGCGCGCGCCCGCGTCCTCTCGCTCCTGAGCTTCAACGTGGGCATCGAGCTCGCGCAGATCGCGGCGGTGCTGCTCGCGATCGGCCCGCTCGCGTGGCTCGCGCGCAGGCCGGGCTACCGCACGTACGTCGTCAAGGCAGGCTCGGTCGCGATCGGGCTCCTCGCGACGTTCTGGATGGTCGAGCGCGCGCTCGGACGGGGATGAGGAGCTCTGGACGGGGAAAATCCGGGGCGCTACAAGGCGCGCCGCTCGAGGAGGTCCCCATGATCGAAGAGTCCGACGACTGCCTGCTCGACGATCACTTCCACGACCAGTGCGGCGTATTCGGAATCTGGGGTGCGAAAGAAGCCTCCAACCTCGCCTACCTCGGCCTGCACGCGCTCCAGCATCGGGGACAGGAGAGCGCTGGCATCGTGTCGAGCGACGGCGGGCGCCTCTTCGCGCACCGGGGCCTGGGCCTCGTACAAGACTGCTTCAGCGAGACCGTGCTCACGAATCTCCCTGGCGATCGGGCGATCGGGCACGTCCGCTACAGCACCGCGGGCGGCGCGGGGCTCAAGAACGCCCAGCCGATCGCGGTCGACTACGCGGCCGGCTCGATCGCGGTCGCGCACAATGGGAACTTCACGAACTTCGACGACGCCAAGGCCAAGCTCGAAGCGCAGGGCTCGATCTTCCAGAGCTCGAGCGACACCGAGGTCGTCGTGCACCTCGTCGCGCGCAGCCGCGCGGCGACGAACGTCGAGCGGATCGTCGAGGCGCTCTCGCAGATGCAGGGCGCCTTCTCGCTGCTCTTTCTCACCACCGACGAGCTCGTCGCGGTCCGTGACCCCTACGGTTTCCGCCCGCTCTGCATGGGGATCCTGAAGGACGCGCACGTCTTCGCGAGCGAGCCGCCCGCGTTCGAGCTGATCGGCGCCGAGTACCTCCGAGACCTCGAGCCGGGGGAGATGGTCGTCGTCACCCGCGCGGGAATGACGAGCAGCCGCCCCTTCGAAGCCAGGCCGCAGCGCTCGTGCATCTTCGAGCACGTCTACTTCGCGCGGCCCGACTCGACGCTCGGCGGCGTGAGCGTGTACGAGGCCCGCAAGCGCCTCGGCACCATCCTGGCGGAGGAGCAGCCTTGCGACGTCGACGTGGCGATCGCCGTGCCCGACAGCGGCGTGGCCTCGGCGATGGGCTTCGCGGCTCGCCTCGGCGTGCCCTACGACATGGGGCTCATCCGCAGCCATTACGTGGGCCGGACCTTCATCGAGCCCGCGCAGTCGATCCGACACTTCGGCGTGAAGCTCAAGCTCTCACCCGTGCGCAAGGTGCTCGAGGGCAAGCGCGTGGCGGTGATCGACGACTCGATCGTGCGGGGCACCACGAGCCGGAAGATCGTGAAGATGCTGCGTGACGCGGGCGCCAAGGAAGTGCACCTCCGCATCAGCTCGCCCCCGACCCGGTGGCCTTGCTTCTACGGGATCGACACGCCCTCGCGCGGCGAGCTCATCGCCTCGAGCCACAGCCCGGCCGAGATCGCGAAGTACATCACCAGCGACTCCCTCGGCTACCTCTCGATCGAGGGCCTGCACCGCGCGGTGCTCGGCGGCGGCCCCGGCCGACCGGCGCACGCGGAGCGCAACGGCTTCTGCGACGCGTGCTTCAGCGGGGAGTATCCCGTCCCGTTCGCGAGCGATGTGTCGGCGGCCAAGCGAGCGCTGCCGCTCGCGTCGGTGTAGAGTCGCTCGCCATGCGCCCTGCCCCTCTGTTCCTGAGCGTCGTGCTGACCGCGGGCTGCGGCGGGGGCGCCGCGCAGATCGACACGACGACCGCGCGACCCGCGTACTCTCCGTGCGAGAACCCCGCGCAGATTCGCTTCGCGGCGAACCTCTGCTTCGACCCCGCCGGCTCACGGTGGCGCGTGACCGCGGACGCGCCCGGCGGGCGCTACGAGTTCGACGTGGAGCTCATGGCGGGCGGCCGGCTGCGGGCCACCGACCACCCGGCCGCCGCCCCCGGCACCGACGAGTGGATCGTGGAGGAGGACGAGCTTCGCCTGTTCCTCGCGAACCGCTTCGTCGAGTACCGCGGCCGCTTCTCGAACGGCTCGGTCGTCGTCGGAGAGGCCGCCAACGTACGGGGCGACCGCTGGGACTGGCGCGCGGACCGAATCCACACCGGCTCTCGCTGTCTCGGCAACGAGCTCGCGACGAGCGACGCGGACGAGCCGGGCTGCTACTCCGCGGCCGGCTCGCGGTGGACCGTCACGAGCGCGGGCCGCAGCTTCGTTGTGGAGCTCGCTGCCAACGGCTCGCTGACGAGCAACGACCCGTCGGACACGACCGCCGGCAACGACACCTGGGAGCAGGTCGGGGCCACGCTCCGCTTGCACTTCGACGAGCGCGCTCGCTCCTACGAGGCGACGCTCCGCCCCGCCGATCTCGCGCACCTCTCGGGCACCACGACCGGCGGCGGCACGTTCACGGCCGAGGCCATCCCGACCTACGCGGGCGCGCCCTACTGACCTTCGTGACCGGCAGACCTGCCGGGGCGCGGGTCGAGGGCCGGGCGTGACCCGGCCCGTTGCGCGTTCGAGCGCGACGGGCATGCTGGCGCGATGCAAGACGATGACGACCGCGATGCGCCGCGCGAGGTCCGCGACGAGGACCCGCGCAATGGCACGCGTTGGGAGGCGGCCCAGGAGGGCGCCGAGCTGCTGCGCGAAGGCGACCACGCAGGCGCCGTGGCCGAGCTCGAGCGCGTGATCGCGAGCGAGCCCGACAACGAATACGCGCTCTTCTTTCTGGGCGCCGCCCACTTCGAGGCCGGCCGCTTCGACCGAGCGATGAAGGCCTACCTCTCCGCGGTCGCGATCAAGCCAGGCTACCTGGGCGCCCTCGCGGGGCTCGGCCACTGCCTGCGGATGCTCGGCAAGCACGACGAATCGCTCCGGGTCGCCCGGCAGATCTTGCTCAAGTCCAAGGAAGATCCGGAGGGCCTTCATCTCGCCGGCCTCGCGCACTTCGCACGCGGCGAGGCCGCCGCGGCCGCGCAGTTCCTCGAGCGCTACCTCGCGACGCGGCCCGAGGTCGAGGCCGCCCAGGAGGCGGCGGGCTTGCTCGACGTCCTCCGCGGAGAGTTCGAGAAGCTCGACCCGGACCTGAATTGACCACACGCGAGCGCGAGGTGCGTGACATGCTCCGACCGCGATGTGGCTGACGATCCCTTGCTACAACGAGGCCGAGCGGCTCGACGCGGCCGAGGTCGACCGGCTGCTCGAGGATCCGCGTGTCGACGTGCTCTTCGTGGACGACGGCTCCACGGACGGCACGCGCAGGGTGCTCGAGGCGCTCGTGTCGCGCCACCGAGGACGAGCCCGGGTGCTCGCGCTCGAGGTCAACGGTGGCAAGGGGGAGGCGGTGCGGCGCGGCATGCTCGAGGCGCTCGCGCTCGGGAGCCCCATCGTGGGCTACCTCGACGCCGACTTCGCGACGCCGCCGAGCGAGCTCGTCGGTCTGCTCGAGGCCCTCGAGCGCTCGCGCGCCAAGGTCGTGCTCGGCGCGCGGATTGCGCGGCTCGGAGCCGCGGTCGAGCGCAACCCCGTGCGCCACTACCTCGGCCGGGTGTTCGCGACGGCGGCCTCGACCGTGCTCGATCTCGCCGTCTACGACACGCAGTGCGGCGCCAAGCTCTTCCGAGACACGCCGCAGCTCCGGCGCGCGCTCTCCGAGCCGTTCCGCTCCCGCTGGGCCTTCGACGTCGAGCTGATCGGGCGCCTGACCGCGGGGAACCCTCCGCTCGAGGAAAACGACTTCCTCGAGATCCCCCTCGGCCAGTGGCGTGACAAGCGAGGCAGCAAGCTCGCGGGGCCCGCGATGCTCAAGGCCGGCACCGACGTGCTCAAGCTCGGGGCTGCGGTCGCGAGCCGCGGAAAGCGTGCCTTCTTCCGCAGCGGGTGAGCGTGTCCTCGCGCGAGATCTTGCACGTCGACATGGACGCGTTCTACGCGTCGGTCGAGCAGCGCGACGATCCTTCGTTGCGTGGCAGGCCGGTGATCGTGGGTGGGCCCTCGCTCCGCGGCGTCGTGACCGCGGCCTCCTACGAGGCGAGGCCCTTCGGCGTGCGCTCGGCGATGCCGATGGCCGAGGCGCTGCGACGCTGCCCTCAAGCCATCGTCGTGGCGCCGTCGTTCGAGAAGTACACGCGGGCGAGCCGCGATGTCTTCGCGATCTTCCGCCGCTACACGCCGCTCGTCGAGGGGCTCTCGCTCGACGAAGCCTTCCTCGACGTCACGGCGAGCCGCTCGCTCTTTGGAGATGGCGAGGCCATCGCGCGCCGCGTGAAGGAGGAGATCCGCCGCGAGGTGCGCCTCACCGCCTCCGCGGGGATCGCGCCCGCGAAGTTCATCGCCAAGATCGCGAGCGATCTCCGCAAGCCCGACGGCCTCGTCGTCGTGCGCGCCTCCGACGCCCGCGCGTTCCTCGCGCCGCTCCCGATCGAGCGCATGTGGGGCATGGGGCAGAAGAGCGCCCCGCACGCGCATGCCTCGGGCTTTCACTCGCTCGGGGACCTCGCGGAGGCGACCGACGCCCAGCTCGAGCGCGCGTTCGGAGCCCACGGTCCGGCCATGGGCCGGCTGGCGCGCGGAGACGACCCGCGGGAGGTCGAGCCCGAGCGCGAGGCGCTCTCCATCGGCGCCGAGGAGACGTTCGAGAGCGACCTCACCTCTCGCGACGCGCTCGAGCGGGCCCTCCTCGGTCAGAGCGTGCGCGTCGCGCAGCGCCTCTTCGCCGAAGGGCTCTCGGCGCGCGCCATCAGCGTGAAGCTCAAGTACGCGGACTTCGTGGTCAAGACGCGCGCGATGCAGCTCGACGAGCCCGCCTCCGACACCGACACGATCTACCGCGCCGCGAGGGAGCTTCTCGACCGCTTCGAGCTCGGACGCAAAGGGGTGCGCTTGACCGGGATCTCGATGAGCAAGCTCGGCCCGCTCGGGGAGGTGGTGACGCTCTTCCCGGACGCACGGCTCGAGCGTGGCAACAAGCTCGAGGCCGCCCAGGCTGCGCTTCGCGAGAAGTTCGGAGACGGCAGCGTGACGCGCGCCGCGCTGCTCGGCGGAGGGCGCGTCAGCGCACCGAGAGCGTCTTGCCCTGCACGATCGAGCCGCGGCCGGGGTCGGCCTTGATCGGTCCGATGCGCACCGTGAGCAGTCCGGCGCCCGCCTTGTCGCCGCGGAGCGTGACGTTGGCCCGGTGGATCCCCTCGTAGAGCGGCTGCTTGCCGCGCTTCTCGTCCGGGTCCGGCAGGAGGCCCGCATGAAGATCGGTCTGCGGCACCTCGGCGCGGAACACGCCGCCCTTTTTCTCGAACTTGGTGCTCGTCGAGCCGATGCGGACGTCCTCGGCGGACACGAGGCCCGAGAGCACCGCCTGACCGCCGACCTCGACGTAGACACCTCTGCTGGCGCCCCCGAGGTTCGCGAAGCCGACGGTCACGTTCAGCGCCGCGCCCGACCCGAGCGCCCACACGCTCGGCGAGGCGGCCTCCGCGAGCGTGAGCGAAGGGGTCCCCGTCGCCCGCGGCCGAGAGGCCGGGATCACGGGCGCCGCTTCTTCTTCGTCCTCCTCGCCCTCGGCGGCCTCGTCTTCGTCCTCGAGACCGAGGTCGTCCTCTGCGACCTTCTTCTTGGCCTTCTGGGCCGCGCCGCCGACGGCCTCGAGCAGCTCGACGTTCGGAGCGCCACCGACCAGCGTGATCCGGAGCGCCGCCTCTCCGTCGCTGACGAGCACGGAGTCCCCCCCGTAGGCGAGGGACGCCTGTCCCGCACCGAGGCCCGGGAGGCCGTGCTTCCCCTTGACCTCGAGGTCCTCGAGACCGAGCTCGAGGAGCACGGGGTCGGCGCTGCGCTCGAAGATGAACACCGAGGAGCCGAAGACCATGGGAGGGCTCAGGCCCTGCGGGAGCGACTTGCCCAGCTTCGCCCGGTGCGCGAGCACGCGTCCGCCGAGATCGACGTGGAGCACCGCGGACTCGCGGCCCGAGGCGACCACGACCACGAGCACACCGCGCTCGGTGCGCACCGGATGAATCTCGGCCTCCGGCTGCGATGGAATCCGGAACGCAGCCTCGACGCTCGAGCCGTCCGCGCTCACCGCGAAGACCACGCCGTTCTGGACGGAGGCGCCGGCGATGCCGTGCGGACTGCGCGTGAGCACGACCGAATCGAAGAAGCGCGCGCCGTCCTTCTGGGGATGCCCCGGCGCGACCGACTTGAACAGCGTCGCCTTGTCGACCCCCTTCTCCTTTTCCGGCCACGCCTCCTTGCCGGTCTTCCAGACCGCGCCGGCAGGCCACTCGACCTTCGTAGGCACCGGGAGCTCGAGCGGAGCGCTCGCGGCCAGCTCGGGCGCCCGGCCCTCGACGACCCGCAGGCACGCCCCCTCGTCACCCTCGAGGTGCGCGCAGGCGAGCACACGGCCGTCGCCGAGCGAGAGCGCGTCGAGGACCCGAACCCCGAGCGGCGGGACGTCTCGCACGTCGTCCCGGTCGAGCGGGATCACGCGAACGCCGCGGCCCTCTCCGACCCAGGCGTGCGAGCCGGTCGGCACCGCGAGCACGCGGCGCCGCGGCAGTCCCAGCCCGCTCTTCTTCGGTGGATCCTCCCACGCCACGCGGCGAGGCGCGCCGCCGCGCGGGTAGATGTCCAAGAACCCCGGCCTGAGGACCATGTCGGCCGAACCGTCCGCGTAGACGCGCATCGCTCCTCGCCCGACGCCCGAGGGGCGTCGGAGGCGCCGTATGTAGCAGGGTCCGGCCCCGCCGCATTCCGGAGCCGCGATGCCGGACCGGGCCGCGCCGTGGTAGTCTCAGCGCCCATGACGCGGGTGCTCGCCGTGGATGACGACCCCCTGGTATTGCGTGTCGAGCGCGCCGCGCTGACCCGCGCAGGCTTCGAGGTGTCGACTGCGAGCTGCACCGCGGAGGCGCGAGAGGCGCTCGCGAAGGAGGCCCCGGCCATCGTCCTCGTCGACCTCCACCTGGGCGCCGAATCGGGCCTCGCGTTCCTCGAAGCGCTCCGGCGCGAGGGCTTCTCCGGCCGCCTCGTCGCGATCAGTGGCGATGCGCTCGAGCGAGAGGCTGAAGACGCGGGGGCGGATGCATTCCTCCCCAAGCCCTTCTCGCCCTCGGACCTGGTGGCCTGCGTGCGGCGGCTGACGGCGCCAGCCCCCTAGGGCGAGGGGCTCTGACGGTCGCTCGACCTGCACTTCGCTCTTTACACGGGCGCTGGCGCTCCCCAAAATCCGCCGACCCGATCGACGCGGTGCGGCATCGCACCCGGTTCGTCGCACACTGGCATCGCCCAACACTGGCATCGCCCAACGGCAGCCTCCCGAAGCACGAGGCTCGACCGACGCGAGGAGACAACATGGCGAAGGACACGCTCACCATCACCGACAACCGTACGGGAAAGACCTACGAGGTCGGCGTCAACCACGGGACGATCAAGGCGATGGACCTCCGCCAGATCAAGGTGAGCGAAGACGACTTCGGGCTGATGACCTACGACCCGGCGTTCCAGAACACGGCGTCGACCTCCTCGAGGATCACGTTCATCGACGGCGACAAGGGCATCCTCGAGTACCGCGGCGACCCCATCGAGCAGCTCGCGGAGAAGGCGAGCTTCCTCGAGGTGGTGTGGCTCCTCCAGAACGGCGAGCTCCCGAACGGCAAGCAGCTCGAGGCGTTCAAGAACCAGGTGACGATGCACACCATGGTTCACGAGAACATGCGGGAGTTCATCGACGGCTTCCGCTACGACGCGCACCCGATGGGCATCCTGCTCTCGACGGTGGGCGCGCTCTCGACGTTCTACCCCGAAGCCAAGAACGTCGGCGATGCGACCAACCGCCGCATCCAGATGACGCGCCTCGTCGCGAAGATCCCGACGCTCGCGGCCTACGCCTATCGGCACCGTCGCGGCCTGCCGATCGTGTACCCCGACAACGATCTCAGCTACGCCGGCAACTTCCTGAACATGATGTTCAAGATGACCGAGGCGAAGTACCGACCCAACCCCACGGTCGAGAAGGCGCTGGACGTTCTCTTCACGCTGCACGCGGACCACGAGCAGAACTGCTCCACCTCGACGATGCGCGTCGTCGGCAGCTCCAAGGCCGACCCCTACAGCGCGCTGGCGGCAGCAGCCGCGGCCCTCTACGGACCGCTCCACGGCGGGGCGAACGAAGAGGTCATCTACATGCTCCGGAAGATCGGGAGGAAGGATGGCATCCCCGACTTCATCAAGAGCGTGAAGAGCGGCGAGGGCAAGCTCATGGGCTTCGGCCACCGCGTCTACAAGAACTACGACCCGCGCGCGAAGGTCATCAAGCGCCTCGCGGACGAAGTGTTCGACGCGATCGGGAAGAACCCGCTCATCGACATCGCGATCGAGCTCGAGAAGATCGCGCTCGAGGACGAGTACTTCATCAAGCGCAAGCTCTACCCGAACGTCGACTTCTACTCGGGGCTCATCTACGAGGCGATGGGCATCCCGCTCGACATGATGACGGTGCTCTTCGCGATCGGCCGCTCGCCCGGCTGGCTCGCGCAGTGGGAAGAGATGCTCAACGACTCCGAGCAGAAGATCGCGCGTCCGCGCCAGGTCTATCTGGGGCCGACGCGCCGAGACTTCGTCCCGCTCGACAAGCGCTGAGAGCGACCGAGGGCCCGACGGCGCGCCGTTGGGCTGAGCTGCACGACAGTGGGCGGGCGGGTCAGCCCGCCTTCACATGCGCGGCGAGCTTGGCGAGGCCCTCGGCGGTCGTGAGCGGCGCGCGGTAGCCGAGGTCTCGCTCCGCGGCGGCGAGGCTGTACCAGTGGGCGGTTCCAAGTTGATCGGCGACGAAGCGCGTGAGCGGAGGCTCGTCCTCGCGCCGGGCGAGGCGCCACGCCAGCTCGACCGTGGCGCCGAGGAATTGCGCGGCCGCGAGCGGCACGCTGCGCGGCACGACCTCGAGACCGTGCGCGCGCACGATGCCGAGGATGATCTCGCGGGACGGCGTGGGCTCTCCCTGCGCGATGAAGTAGGCCCTGCCGCCGCAAGCGGCGTCGGGACCGAGGCGCTCCCACGCGAGCAGGTGCGCGTGCACCGCGCTCTCGATGTACGTCGCGTCGATCTTCTTGTGCCCGCCGCCGACCAGCACGAGGCGCCCGCGCTTGGCGCGTTCGATGATGCGAGGCGCGAGGTTCGTGTCGCCTGGGCCCCAGACGAGGTGCGGCCGCAGCGCGACGCTCGAGAGCACCGTGCCGGCGCGGGTGCGGGCGCCATGGGCCGCGCGCACCTCGCGCTCCGCGACGGCCTTGGTGGCCGGGTAGTGCGTGCTGTGGTGCGACGGCACAGGCGTCGACTCGTCGATGCCCTCCTGATCACCGCCGGCGTGCACGATGCTCGGCGAGCTCGTGTAGACGAGCCGCGCGACGCCGTGCTCCTTCGCGAGCTCGATCACGTGCCTCGTGCCGAGCACGTTCGCGCGGAAGTACGACTCGTAGCTCCCCCACACACCCGCCTTGGCCGCGACGTGAAAGACGGTCTCGATGCCCCGCATCGCGTGCGCGACCGCCTCGCGCTCATCGAGAGGACCGAGCACGTTCTCGACGCGCCCTTCCCGCTCGAGCGCGACGAGGCGCCGCCCCTTCGTGCGCTGGAGGGTGCGCACGAGGTGCCCCCTCTCGACGAGGGCTTCGACGAGCGCGCCGCCGAGGAAGCCCGACGCCCCGGTCACGAGGATGCGCGCGCCGCTCATCGGAACCCCTTGGCGTTCTGCGCGGCGACGTCGTCCCAGCTCGCACCCTCGCCGCACGCGAGCGCCTTCTCGCAACGGGCCCGCAGCTCCTCGCGGTGGATCTTCGCGTTGTGCCGCGGGTCGACCGGAAACCGGTCGATCACGAGGAAGCGCTCGACGACGCCCGCGCGCGGGTGCGCACGCAGCGAGGCTGGCACGAACGCGCCGGGCGCGCGCGGGAGCTTGCTGGACATGGGCTCGATGCAGAGGGTCGGCACGACGCGCCCCCCGGCCCGCGGCCCGACGAACGCCGCCCGACGAACGAGGGGCAGCGCGTTGAAGGGACCCTCCACCTGCTCGGTGAACCGCGTGACACCGTCGACCTCGACGCGCTGCGACTTGCGGCCGCAGAACCAGAGGCGCCCGTCGTCGTCGCGCCAACCGACGTCGCCGACGCGGTGGAAGAGGTGTCCCTCCTCGTCGCGCATCTTGTGGAGGCGCGTGTTCTCGTCGTCGCGGAAGTACTCCTGGGTGACCTGCGGGCCCGACACGCAGATCTCGCCGACCTCGCCGATCGCACACAGGTCGCCCGGACCGAAGCGCTCGCGCGGCGCATCGTCGATGCGCACGATCGCGACCCGGGCGCTCGGCACGGGCGCACCGACGCAGATTCCCTCGCCATCCGCGCTGCGCGCCCGCGTGTCGTCGAGCACCGTGCGGTGATCGATCGACGCGATCGGCAACGACTCGGTCGCGCCGTACGGCGTGTGGATGCGCGCCTCGGGCCCGAGCAGACGCTGGAACGACTCGAGGACACGCGCGCTCACGGGCGCGCCGGCGGTGATCACGCGGCGCAGGCTCGGCAAGAGCGGCCCGCCTCGCCCCTCGTGCGCGACGGTCGAAGCGACGCGCTCGAGCAACGCGGGGGAGCCGAACATGTTCGTGATGCCGAAGCGCCGGATGGGCTCGACGATCTGGGCCCCGTTCACCGAACCGGGCCTGGTGAAGTCCATCTTCGGCACGACCGTGGTCATCCCGAGCGCCGGATCGAAGAGCGCGAAGAGCGGGAACGTCGGGAGATCGATCTCGCCGGCCGCGATGCCGTACATGCCTCGGATCGCCTCGGTCTGCGCGAGAAAATTCCCGTGCGAGTAGACCGCGCCCTTGGGCACGCCCGTCGAGCCGCTCGTGAAGAGGATCGCGGCGACGTCGTCGGCGCTCACCGCGGCGAAGGGCTGCCGGCCACGCCGCGCGCCGCGCCGGCGCAGCTCCTCGAGGGAGACGCCGGCCTGGCGCGCACCGCCGCCGAGCACGCGTGCGAACGGGCCGACCACGACGTGGGTGCGGATCGTCTCCTTGCCCCACCCGAGCGCCCGTCGCGCGAGGTGCGCACGCGGAATCCCGATGAAGGCCGAGGGAGCGGCGCGCGCGAGGCATGCGCCGAGGCGCTCGGGGCCCATGCCGGGGTCGAGCACGACCGGCACGACGCCGGCCTGGAAGAGACCGAAGACGAGCGCGAAGAAAGGCAAGGAGGGCGGCACCATCAGCACCGCGCGATCGCCGCGCGCGATGCCCACCTCGCCGAGCCCGGCCGCGTACTCCGCCGCGAGCGCGTCGAGCTCGCGGTAGCTCAGAGCTTCGTAGTCCAGACCGCGCGCCGACGCGACGAGGTTCGAGAGCGCCCCGGACGGGGCCAGGATCGCACGCACCTCGGGTTGGTCGCGCGCCATGCGCGGCAGGTACGCGGCGACGTTCGCGGCCTCGAGCTGGGGCTGCACGCGCACGCCGCTCAGAGCCGGCACTCCGAGAGCTGCACCTCGACGAAGCCAGCGGAGGTGTCGGGGTCGGTGATCTCGCGAACGACGCCCGAGCCATCGCCGGTGCCGAGGCCCTCGCAGCGGAGCTCGAGCGACACCGTGCGCGCCGTCTCGTCGATGTCGACGCGCTGCACCTGGCACGGAGCGTCGGCGCTCGGAGGGTTCGCGCTGCAGGGGCCGCGCAGCGAGAGCGTCTCGGCAGACTCGAGGACCTCGACCACGCACCCGGCGCCGCTCACGCGGCCTCCGGTCGGGCTCGTCTCCGCGCCCGAGAGCGCGATTCCGAAGTCCGAGGGCTGCTCGAAGCGGAGGTCGAGCTGCCGACCCGCGCCGACACGAGGCGCGGCGCACTGCACGATCGCTCCGCCCTGGCCATCGGCCGCCTCGAGCCTCCGGGCCGGGTTGCCGTCGCAGTCCATGAGCTCGCCGCAGCGCACCACCCACGCCGCAGAGACCCGCGCGACCGCCGTCGTCCCCGCGTCGGGGCGCACGAGCACGTCGCTGGCCTCGGTGCCTCCGCCGCAGCCCGCTGCGGATGCGAGCCCGAGCGCGACGAGGAGCGCGGTGAGGCTCTGCAAGCCGTCGCCAGAGGACAGTTCGGTTCGCTCTCTCGGCATGGGCGCGCAGCCTACGATCCGACCGGGCGCGGGCCAGCGGAGCGTTCGCTTTTCCGCCGCGGGGCTGCCGGCCCGGGCGCCGCTTGCAGGGGATGGCCGCCGTGGCAGATCCGGGACCTCATGCCCGCCGAGCTCGTCCGCCACGCAGGCTCCGCCGCTTCGTCTGCCGCGGACGATCCCCTGCCGCGACGGTTCGGTCGCTACGAGCTCTTCGACCGCATCGGCCAGGGCGGCATGGCGACCATCTACCTCGCGCGCGTGGACAACGAGCTCGGCGCCGAGCGCCTCGTCGTCGTCAAGAAGATCCACGACGCGCTCTCGAGAGATCCCACGTTCTCCGCGCAGTTCGTCGACGAGGCCAAGCTCTGCGCGGGCCTACGGCACGCGAACATCGCGCAAGTCGTCGACCTCGGGCGCGCGCCAGCAGACGCGGGGCCCGGCGTGCTCTTCATGGCGATGGAGTACGTGGAGGGCTTCGATCTCCAGCAGCTCCTGCGCAACCTCGCGAAGTCGAGGATCCCCCTGCCGCCGGAGTTCGTCTTCCACATCGTGCGCGAGGTTCTCGCCGCGCTCGATTTCGCACACCGAGCGACGGGCCCGAGCGGCGCACCGCTGGGCATCGTGCACCGTGACGTCTCTCCCTCGAACGTCCTCTTGTCGTTCGAGGGGGAAGTCAAGCTGTGCGACTTCGGCATCGCCCGCGCCTACGGCCGCGTCGATGAGATGGGCGTCTCGGAGGCCGACAGCCCGGACGGTCCAGGCAGCGAGCTCGGTGCGCGCGTCGTCGGCAAGAGCGCGTACATGTCGCCCGAGCATGCGCGAGGCGAGGCGCTCGATGGCCGGGCCGACGTCTTCGCGGCGGGGATCCTGCTCTGGGAGATGTGCGCGGGGCGGAGGCTCTACAAGGGGACCGAAGCGGAGATGCTCGAGCTCGCGCGGCGCGCGGAGATCCCGCGCTTGCCCGAGCGCGGCCTGCCGGGCCACGACGCGCTGCAGGCGCTGCTCGATGGCGCGCTCGCGCCGGACCGCGAGGCCCGCCTCCCGAGCGCGAAGGCGATGCTCGAGGTGCTCGACGGCTACCTCGCGACGTTCCGGATCGTGCCCTCGCAGCTCCGCTTCGCCTCGTTTCTGACGGACCACTTCGGCGAGCAGGTGCTCGCCGAGCGCCGCGCCCGCGAGCTCGCGACCAAGGCCGTGACGGCGCCCCCTCCGGCCGAGCGTCATGCCGAGATCGACGCGGACTTCCACGACGCGAGGACCGTCGTGCGCGCGGCGGCGTTCGGTCCGGCGCTGCCTGCGCCGGCGAAGGCGACGCCAGGCGCCTCGAAGTCGCCGAGCTCGGCCCCACCCGGGCCGCGCGCGGAGCCGGCCCGGAGGGATGTCCAGGAGATCAGCACGGCGCGTCTCGGCTTGGCCGCGGTCGGTCTGATGGTCGTGGCCGCGTTCCTGGGAGCGCTGCTCTTCTATCTCGTGGCGCGCTGAGCGCGCGACAGGGTCGCTGCGATCCGCCGCGCAGCCGACGCCTCGAGCCCGCCCGCGCAAGCTGCGCGCAGCACGATCTCCGAGACCGCGACGTAATCCGCACGCTCGGCGGGCGTGAGCGCGTCGAGGTGGCGAGTCACGGCGGCCGCATCCCCACGGGCGATCGGCCCGGTCAGGGCTCGCGCCGGCCCGACGCGCGACACGTTGTCGGCGACGGAGCGCAGGAGGGGCCCGAGGAGCCGAGCGGATTCCTCCGGAGTCAGCCCCGCTTGAGCCAGGATGTGGGCGGCGAGCGCCGCCAGCGCCGCGGCGCCGTTGGCGGCGAGCGCGAGGGCCGCGTGGTACCGGGGCCCGTGCACCGCGCGGGCCATCGGGCGCGCGCCGAGGGCGCGAACCAGGGCACCCAAGCGCCGCGTCGCGCGCGCAGGCCCGTCGAGCACGAAGCTCGTCCCCTCGAGAGCCGTCCTCGTCGTGCCGAACGACACTGCCGGGTGCGCGACTGCCACGCACGCGCCCCGCGCCGCGCTCGCGGCGAGCGCGCCGGGCGCGAGCGCGCCGCTCGCATGCGCAACCACCGGGAGATCGCCACGCGCGATGCCCTCGAGCGCCGCGGCCACCGCCCGGTCGACTTCGGCGAGGTACGGATCGGGCACGACGATCCAGATCACCGAGGCCCGGCGCAGCGCGGCGCGGGCCCGAGCCGAGCTGACGAGCCCGCGCGCGGCGAGCAGCGAAGCGCGCACGCCGCGCTCGGCGAAGCGTTTGGCGAGCGTGCGTCCGACGCGACCGCGACCCACGAGCACCAGGTCAGGCCGCGTCGTCACGGCGAGCCCCGGTAGAGCCCGTGGTCGGCGATGTACGCCTCGACCGCGCTGCTGACGAGACCCTGCGCGCCGCGGCCCGCGCGCAGCGCCTCGCGAACGTGGGTCGAGCTGACCTCGGGGAGGTCGAGCGGTGCGCTCTCGGAGTCCGCCGTGCCGTGGCCTCCGCGCCCGATCACGAAGAAGGGCGCGAGCTCGGTCACGCGCTCGATCCGGGCCCATCGACTCGTCTCCTTCACGATGTCGGAGCCGACGATCCACCGGAAGCTCGCCCGCGGCAGCCTCTCCTTTAGCGCCTCCAGGGTGCGGTAGGTGTAGCTGGGCGGAGGCAGGTCGCGCTCGATCTCCGAGACCGCGACGCGCCCGCGATCGAGCACCGAGAAGGCCGCACGGGCCATCGCCACCCGGTGCTCGAATGGCGCCATCGCCTTGCCGAAAGCGTGGGAGAACGCCGGCACGACGATGAGGCCGTCGATCGGCGCCACCGACAGCGCGTACGCACCGAGGAGGCTGTGGCCGCAGTGTGGCGGATCGAAGCTGCCGCCGAGCACGCCGATCCGCGCCCAGCGCGACGCGTCGCTCACGACGACACCACGACGCGCGCTGTGCCGAGGGCGAGCGACTCCCGAAGCACGGGCATGCCCGAGACGTCATAGAGCGCGACGGTGAGCCCCTCTTCGCTCGACTCGAGGATGCCCACACGCCCCGACGCGAGAGGGCCCGGCGTGAAGAACGCGCGCTTTCCGAAGCGACGCAGCTGAGCCTCCTCGGAGAGTCCGTAGACGATCACGTGGGCGTTGGCGATGTCCTCCTCGTCGAGCACGGCCTTGTCGTGCACGAGGAGAACGATCCGGTCGTCTAGCAACTCGATGGCGCGCGCGGGTGGATCGGGAAGACGCCGCACGTCGACGATCCGCCTCGCGCTCGCGTCCTCGGAGAGGAACTGCTCGATCGCGCGCGGCTCGCCCGTGCTCGCGGCGGCCATGGCCCGGTCGAGGAACTGGCTCCCCCCGTCGAGACCGAGGTCGAGGCCCCAGCGCTCGAGCACCCGCTCGAGGAACGTGCCGTCTCCGAGGAAGACCACCTGGTCTGCCTCCGCGTCGCCCAGAAGGAATGAAGCCGCTTCGCGCAAGCTCTCTTCGTCGTCGGTCGGGCCCAGGATGCCGAGCTTCCAGCTCCGCTGCGTCGCGCCCTTGGTGCCCTGATCGGTCGCCATGTCCCGCACGCTCAGCGCGACGCGCTCGAGCGCCGCCGCGCGTCGAAGCAGGCCTCGGAGACCGCGAACGTGAGGAGCGACGCGGCCTCCGGGGACTTCCGCACGGCGGCCACGCGAGCTCTCACGTCCGTCGCGTCGGCGGGGAGGCCGGCGAGCTTCAGGATCGACGTGAGCGCGGGCGGAACCGCGCCGGTGACGAGCAGCGCGACGCGATCCCCCAGCTCCGAGACCGCCATCGGGAGCCTGGCTGCGTCGTACTCCGGGGCTCCGACCATCTCGAGCACGAGCGGCCCGACCTCCTCGAGGGTCTTGCGAGGCACGATCTTCGTGAGGCGGCGCCCGTGCTCTTGAATCAGCGCAGGATCGAGCCCAACCGGCTTGTGCGTCGAGTCGAGTTGCTGCGCGACGAACGCGAGCATCGCGTCGAGCTCCTGCGTGGGAGCACGCAGAACGCCCGACAGGCCCGCGCGCGCGACGTACGCCGCGCGTGCGACGAGGAACCGCTGCTCCGCGTCGGGGCCTCCTAGAATCTCGCGCCCCACGAGGATCGCCGGCGGCTGGCACCCGATGGGCGCGAGCATCCGCGAGGAGCCGGGCGCGACCCAGACCTCGAGCTCGGGCGCGCCGATCCACTGCCCCACGTCCGCGAGGATCTGGACCATCGACGGATCGCGCGGCCCGAGCTTCTCGGCGCGCTGGCTCCGTGGGTCGAGCGGAAAGACTTTGTCGAGGAAGGGACCGAGCCGAACGAACGCCTCGCGGGCGCCGCTCGTGAGGGCCGCGGGCGCGATGGCGTCGACCACCTCGGGGAGGCGGACGACGTCTTGACAGGCAGGCGCGTTCCCGTGGTCGTCGACGAGCTTGGCGACCTCCACGTCGAGGATGCCGAGCGCCACGGCTGCGCTCGCGGTCGCCCGGGCCGCGTCATGGCGCCCCCGCCAGCCGAGCACCTCGACGAGGCCGATCCACGCTGCTTCGTCCGAGAGATCCGAGGCGAGCGCGTGCCGGAAGTCCTGGGCGGCTCGGTTGAGATGCATCGCCAGCGCGGTCTGCGCCTTCTGGCGCGTGTAGAAGTCCGCGAGCGTGCGAAGGGTCTCGAGGTCCGTCGGGCTCGCGCGGCGTGTAGCCTCGAGCGTCTGCTCGGAGCGCCGCGCGTCGCCGGACTGTTCGTGGATCCGCGCCAGCGCCAGACGGTGCTGCCGCATCCGATCGGGGTCCAGCTCCACCTTGAGGAGCGCCTCGAGCATCTCGATGGCCTGCGGAAGCATCTTCTCGCGACCGTAGAGCGC
>JBKDQC010000692.1:0-1482 GCA_046342295.1 Deltaproteobacteria bacterium
GCTGTAGATGACGTGGTCACGGAACCCGTCGAGGCGCTGCCCCGTGAACTTGAGCAGCAGGCGTTGCTCGCTCTCGGTGAGCGTGCGCGCGGAGGACGGCATGACGCTCGGGATCGTGAAGCGCACCGAGGAGGAGTTCGCCGACTGGCTCGGCACCGAGTGGGGCTTCGCCGAGGGCCTGCTCTCGTACGACGACGAGCCTATCGCGCTCGAGCAGTACCAGCTCAACTTCCTCCAGAACCGCTCTCGGTTCCGCTGGGTCACGAAGAGCCGCCAGGTCGGCTTCTCGTTCCTCTTCGCGCTCGAGGCGCTGGCCCGCTGCCACCTGCGCGAGAAGCACACGGCGGTCTTCGTCAGCTACAACCTCGACGACGCGAAGGAGAAGATCCTCGTCGCGCGCCAGGTCCACGAGGAGCTGCCCCTCGCGTACCAGAAGCGGCTCGTCGTCGACTCGAAGACGGAGCTGGCGTTCGAGTCGAACGGCACGAACAAGCGGCTCTCACGCATCCTCTCGCATCCGTCGAAGGCGCCTCGCGGCAAGAAGGGCGACGTCTACCTCGACGAGCTCGCGCACTATGTGAACGACCGCGAGGTCTACCGGGGCTCGACGGCGCTCATCCTGCGCTCGAACGGGCAGCTCACCGGCTGCAGCACGCCGCTCGGCCGGCGCGGCATCTTCTGGGAGATCGCGAACGAGGAGCTGCGCAAGTACCCGCACCACCTCCGGCAGCTGGTGCCGTGGTGGCTGTGCCGGTTCTTCTGCGCCGACGTGCGGGCTGCCGCGAACGACGCGCCGAACCTGCCCACCGAGGAGCGCGTCGCGAAGTTCGGCCGGCCCACGCTCATCGAGCAGTTCGACTCGCTGCCACTCGAGGACTTCCAGCAGGAGTTCGAGGGGCGCTTCGTCGACGAGACGTACAGCTTCTACCCCTACGAGCTGATCCTCCCGTGCACCAGCGACGACCTCGTCCTCTGCGACGAGCCGACCAGCGTGCGCGCACCGGAAGGACGCATCGTCGCTGGCTTCGACGTGGGCCGCACGCGCGACCGCTCGGAGCTGGCGGTCTTCGAGGAGATCGAGGGGCGCTTCACGTGCCGGATGCTCAAGAGCTTCGAGGGGACGCCGTTCGCGGAGCAGGAGGCCGAGCTGCGACGCCTCCTCGGCACGCTGCCCGTCGCCCGGCTCTCGATCGACCGCAGTGGCATCGGCATGAACCTCGCCGAGAACCTCGCGCGCGAGTTCCCCCAGGTCGTCGGCGAGAACTTCACCAACGAGGCGAAGGAGCGCTGGGCGACCGACTTCAAGATCCTGCTCCAGCGGCGCGATGTGACGATGCCGCGCGACCGCGACCTCGTCGCGCAGATCCACGCCATCAAGCGCCGCGTGCTGCCCTCGGGGAAGGTCAGCTTCGACGCCGAGCGCAACGCCCGCGGCCACGCCGACAAGTTCTGGGCGGTCGCCCTCGCGTGTCAGCGGGAGCG
>JBKDQC010000693.1:0-1606 GCA_046342295.1 Deltaproteobacteria bacterium
CGGCTACACCTCCGATGACGCCTTCATCCCGGGTCGCTACGCCCTGCGCCTCGCCGAGGGACGCGGCTACACCTTCCGCGACGGTCCTGCGACCGACGGAGTGACGGGGCCGCTCCTGCTCGCGGTCGAGTTCGTCGCCACGTGGCTCGGGGCCGACCCCGTCGTCGCCTCGAAGCTCGTCGGCGCGCTCGCGGTCGCCCTCGCGGCCGGCCTCGTCGTTCATCGCGCGCGTCAGCGCGCGACGGGCACGCTCTCCGCCGTCCTGATCGTCTTCGGCCTCGGAGTGTCCGGAGCGATGGCGATGCACGCGCAATCCGGGCTCGAGACGGGGCTCGCGACCCTCGTCGTCACCCTCGGTGGCCTCGGCGCGAGCGCCCGGGCGTCCCATGCGGAGCCGAGCCGCCTCCGCCGTGCGCGCAGGCTCGCCCTCGCAGCCGTTCTGGCGGCATTGCTCCTTCTGCCATGGCTCCGGCCCGAGCTCGTGCCGCTCGCGTGGGCCTTCGGGCTCGTCTGGGTACGCGCGCGCCCCCGCCCGGCTGCGTCGAATGCGCTCGTGGTGGCCTCGGCGGCGCTCGGCCGCGGCAGCGTCATCGCCTTTCGCCTCGCGATGTTCGGGGGGGCGATCCCGCTCTCGGCCCAGGCCAAGCCGACCGACCTCGGCAACGGCCTCGGCTACGCGCTCGTCGCGCTCTCGGTGCTCTTCGGACTCGGCCTCGTGCCCGTGCTCCACGCGGCCCGCTCGTCGCAGACCGACGGCGCGCTCGGTCTCGCGCTCGTGGTGTCGCTCGTGACCGTGATCCTCGGCGGTGGAGACTGGATGCCAGGTGGCCGGCTCCTCGTGCCGGTCGCGCCGCTCACGTGGATGCTCTTCGGGCTGGGCCTGGCGCGCCTCTCGCTCACACGAAGCCATGCGCGCCCCCGCTGGCTGCCCGTGCTCCTCGGCCTCCTCTGCCTCGGGCCGCAAGCTGCGCTCACGGCGCTGTCGCTCGGGCAGGCGGACGACGTCGCGCAGTCCCGGGCGCGCGCGGGCGCGGAGCTTCGCTCGTTGCTCGAGCGCGAGTCTCGCGTGATCGCGCTCGTCGACGTCGGCTTCCTGGCGTACCGCGCACGTTGGGAGCCCTTCGACCTCGCCGGTGTGACCGACCCCGAGGTGGGGACGCGGCCGGGCGCCCACTGCGCCAAGCGCGTGACCGTCGACGAGCTCCTCGCGCGGAACGTCGACACCCTGGTCCTGCACTCGGGGAGCGAGCCGAGGATCGAGCGCGGCGTGATCACCGCGATGCGCGGTCATCCCGTCGAGCAGCAGATCGTGTTCGACCCACGCACACGCGCCCTCTTCCAAGTCGTTGCCGTCGTGCCCTACGCGCGCGGCTACCACTACGTGGTGCTCCGACGCCGCGTCTGACGGGAAAGTGCTCCCGCGTGACACGCGTGGGGACGAGCTCCGCGTCGCGGGGGAGGACTCAGAGCATGAGTCACTTGGATTGACTCATGCTCTGACGTTTCTTGCCGGAGGGTCTGGCCGCAGCCCCTCCCTCTCGCCGAGTGAATCGGCGAGAGCCTCCCTCCCGCCGATTCGAGCCCGTGGCACCCGCATCGATCCATC
>JBKDQC010000694.1:0-8131 GCA_046342295.1 Deltaproteobacteria bacterium
CGCGAGGGAGGACTTCGAGATCAACGCGCGCAGGCTCCCGAGCGTCGCGCGGGCGCTGATGCTCACCTCGAACGAGGACCCGACCATCGCGGAGAACACGGGCATCCTCTACGTGATCCCGCAGTCGACGGCAGGAGCGGCAGTGCCGACGCCCGCGCTCAAGAACCTGGTGCTGCGGCAGGTCACCGAGGTCTACCCGTGCACGCTGACGTTCCAGGTGAGCGTGCAGGACCCGGTCTACCGAGTCGTCGATGTCGCTGCGCGCCTCTTCCTGCGACAGGGCTTCGCCGGCAGCGACGTCCGTGACCGGGTGCGCGCGAATCTCGCGAGCTACTTCCGCGTCAGCGAGCAGGACGGCACGCCCAACCCGCTCGTCGACTTCGGCTTCAACATCAAGGACGCCGAGGGGAACGCGGTTGGCGAGATCGCCTGGTCGGATCTCTTCAACGTTATCCGCGACACGCCGGGCGTGCGCAAGATGGGCGACGCGCGCCTCGACCTGACGCTCAACGGCCTGCCCGCCGATGTGAAGCTGAACGTGCGCGAGTTCCCGGTGCTCGGCACCGTGACCCTCCGCAACGGCGACACGGGGGAGCTGCTCTGATGGCGCTCCTCAACCCGAGCTTCGAAGACGAGGGTGCGTTGCCCGGCGAGGCCGAGCACTGGACGCTCACCGCCGTGACCAGCATCGAGGTGCTCGCCGGCTTCGGCGCCGCGCCCGAGGACGCCTGGGAGGACTTCGAGCGCTGGTTCGCGCTCCTCGCGTCGCTCGACGACGTGACCGTGGTGCTCGCGTTCTTCGACAGCGCGCTCAAGGGCTACGAGGAGTTCGACAGCGGCTGGGCCAACGCGGTCTACCTCTACGAGCTGCCGCCCGCGCAGCTCGTCACGTGCGCCTTCGGCGGCGGCGCCGTCGAGGCCTGCGAGACGGGCTGGAGCAACGTGCCGTACCTGCGCGACTGGGCGTTGGTGACGGCCGCGACGGGCGTGTTCGACGGCGAGCCGCGCGAGGACTTCGAGGACCAGTGGCGCTCGAACCAGAGCTACGCGTGGACGTGGGCCGCGGTGACGGCGAGCACCGCGCTGTTCGACGGAGGCGTGCAGGCCGTCGAGGACTTCAACAACGCCTGGACGAACATGACCACCCTCTGAGGAGTGACCGATGGCCGAAGCAGACTGGACGTACCTGAACGACGGGCTCGACATCGCGACGGTGGATCGCGGCGTGACCGCGGGCATCGCTCGACCCCCGGGCGGCGGGAGCTTCCTCTACGCCTTCAACTCCCTCGCGGCCGTCGATGGCGCGGTAGCCCTGTTCGCGAACCTCGCGAGCTTCGCTCCAATGGCGAAGGGTGGCTCCATTCGCGGCGTCGTTCAGCGCGGCCCTGGCGGCGGACCCACGGGCTTCTCGCCGTTCCTGTTCCTCTGCTGCCAGGGCAACTCCGTCAACGACAGCGCGTACCTGCTCGGGCTGTCGGACGACGACCCGCACCGCATCGTGCTGCGCAAGGGCGCCGTCACGGTGGGGCTGCCGAACGCCGATGGTCCCGGCGTGCTGCTCAAGTCGGCGGCGAGCTTCGCGCAGGCGACCTGGGTGCATCTGCGGCTCGACGTCATCGTGAACACGAACGGCGACGTCGTGCTCAAGGTCTTCCAGAACGACCTTGCGGCGCACGCCCTCGGCACGCCGCCCGACTGGCAGCCGGTCTCCGGGATGGTCGAGTTCATCGACGACCACCTCGGCATCAACTCCGGCAGTCAGCCGCTCACCTCGGGGCGCGGCGGCTTCGGCTGCTCCGTGAAGGACGTGACGCGGCGCTCGTACTTCGACCACGTCGAGCTGTTCCGGCAGGTGTGAGGCGATGGGGCTCACCGCGTTCACGAGCCGACTCGGGCGAGGCCAGGGACGCCTGCTCAGCTCGAAGGCGACCGGAGGCGACTACGCCTTCGTGCTCGGCGAGGAAGAGCCGGGGCGCTTCTTCGAGCTCGGTCTCGGCGACCACACAGAGGTGACGCAGTCGACGGACCTCACGGGCGTGAAGCTGGTGCGAGCGCTGCTTCGCCTTCGGGTGCCGGCGAGCACGCCCGCGGGCCTTGCGTGGGAGGCCTCCCTCGTTGTCGACGGCACCGCGCTCGCACGCATGCGCGCGAAGCCGGGCCGGGAGCGACTCGTCACTGACCTCGCTGCCAACGTCTCGAAGCTGTCGGGCGTGCACACCGTAGGCGTGCGCCTCGAGCTGGTGACCGCATGAGGGCCCCGGCATGAGCACGCTCGAGCTTCCCGCGCTCTACGTCGACAGCGTCGCGCTCCTCGTGAGCACGCCGCGGCTGGTGGTCGTGAACCGCGATCCGAGCCCGGGCGAGGCAGGAGTGCCCGTCGACGCGACGCTCGCCTTGGAGCTGGTCGACACCGGCGCGGACGGCGTGAACCGAGCCAGTGTCCACGTCTGGGTCGACGGGGTGCTGGCCTTCGACGGCGGCGCGCTGCCGGAGATCACCGCCGCCTTTGCCGGCCCGCTCGCCGGTGCCACGCAGACGGCGGACACGCTTCGCGTCGTGCTGCATCCGGTCGTCCCGATGGCGAGCCTCGCCACGGTCTCCGTGCGCGTGGCTGGGCAGACGGTGGGTGCCGCCGCCTCCGTCGACGAGGTGTACTCGTTCGTCGTTGAGGACCGCACGGCGCCGCGGGTCGTCGGAGCGCAGGCGCTCGCGCAGAAGACCGTTCGCGTCGCCTTCGACGAGCCCGTCCTGCTCCCCGGCGGCTCGAGCTTCGTCCTGACACCGAAGGCAGCGCCGGCTGTGCCGGTGGCCGTCGTCGCTTCGGCCATCGACGGCACCGTCGTGCTGCTCACGCTCGACACCGAGATGACCCCGGACGTCGTGCACGAGGTCGTGGCGCTCGGCGTCACGGACGTGTTCGGCAACGTCGTCCTCGCGCCTTACGACCGCGCGACGTTCACCGGGTTCCGCCCTGCGCGGCCGCAGACGCGTCGCTTCGACCTCTGGCGGATGCTCCCGAAGCACAACCGCCGCGACGATCAGACCGGGGACCTTTTCCGGTTCATCGCCTGCATGCAGGAGGTGACGGACCTGCTGCTGGCCGACGTGGATCGCTGGCCCGACATCTTCGATCTCGAGCGCGCGCCTGAGAGCTTCCTCGACCTCATCCTCCGCGACCTCGGCAACCCGTTCCCGTTCGAGCTCGACACCATGGGGAAGCGCCGACTCGCGTCGGTGCTCGTCGAGATGTACCGGCAGAAGGGGACGGCGAAGGGCATCCAGAACGCGATCCGCTTCTTCCTCGGCATCGACATCTCGGCCATCTCGCCATTCAACGCCGACACGCTCATCCTCGGCGAGTCCGAGCTGGGCATCGACTGGGTCCTCGGCCCGTCCGACCGCTTCGCCCGCTACGCCTTCAACGTCGAGGTCGCGCGCATCCTGGCCGAGCGCGAGCGCCGGCAGCTCCGCGCCATCGTCGAGTACCTCAAGCCCGCGCACACCCACTTCGTCGACCTGGTCGAGCCGCTCCCGCCCATCCTGCCGAACCACTGGGAGCTGGGTCTCAGCGACCTGGGGGAGACCACGGACCTGCACTGAACCCCGGAGCGCTACTTCACGTTCAACAGGTGCAAGGTCTTGCCCCGCCGGTGTGCAGCGAGCTTCCAGAGAAGCAGCTGCTCAACGTGAAGTCGGAAGCGCCGGGCCAGTGACGCAGGTGCGTCCGTCGCGCCCTCGCTGTCGAACCAGATCGGGTACGCAGCGACGTGCAGGGTCTGCCAGGTCGCACCGGACTCCGCGGCCCACGCGCGATGGGAATGTCCCCCAGAGTGCCCGGACAGACCGAGGTTGGCCGAGCGCTCGAAGTCGTACCACCTGCGCTTCAGGTACGCGCCCTCGCCGACATACACCACGGCGTCGTCCAGGAAGTCGGCTGAGCCCGAGGGCGCGGTGTTTGCGAAGTGCGCGAGGATGTAGACCCCGCCGTACTCATGAACGAGCCCTCCGTGGCCGTCCGGCATCGTCAGCCGATCAGACCATGGAAACCAAGGCGTGAAGTCTCCGACGACGTTCGGCTCTGGAGCGTCTGCGTCGAGGCGTGTTCGCGAACCCATCTCGTAAGGATATCGCGGTGTCCCCCGGAGCCAGCATCGGTTGCTTTGCCTCACCGGAGGGCCCCGTGCGCTCCGAGGCAAGGACATGGCCGATCGCGTCGACTTCTACTTCCGCCAGCGCGTTACCGAGGCCGAGCTCGACCTCGCGTTCGCCTTGCTCGAGAAGGCCGACCGGGACCTCGCCGCGGACCTGAACATCTACGGCATCGTCGCGGGTGCTGTCCCCGCGCCGCACTCGCCGGTACCGGACCTCACGGTCGACCTGACCGCACCGGCGCGCGCCTACGACAACCTCGGCCAGCGCATGTTCTTCGGCACCGGCCAGACGGTGGACTGCGCCGTCGACCTCGTCGGCATCCCGACCGACGTTGCGACGGTCGGCAACGAGCGCTGGCTCGGCATCTTCCTCCGCTTCAAGCGGCTGCTCTCCGACCCCCGCACGGACGGCAACTCGCAGCAGGTGTTCTTCCGGCGTGACGAGTCGTTCGAGCTGGTGGTCCGGCAGGCGCCCGAGGGCGCCATCGGCGTCGCGCCCAAGGCGGCGCTGCAGGCCGACGAGCTGCTGCTCTGCGACGTGCGGCGACGCCCCGGGCAGACGCAGATCCTCGTCGCCGACCTCGACACCTCGCGACGGCAGGCCTTCATCTTCGCGCAGGGCTCCTCGGTCTCCGTCGTGACGGGGGCTTGGAGCATCCTCGCCCCGCTCGCGGCTACGGTGCAGGCCTCGCTCGACGAGGTGGACGCGGAGCTGCGCGACCACTTCACCGCGGCGGCACGACGGCACGCCGCGACCGCCGTCGAGTACGTTGCGCACGGCTTCGTCGGCGCCGCCAACGTGCAGGCGGCCATCGACGAGGTCGTCGATGACCTCACGACCGGCGCCGTGGGCTCGTCCGGTGCCACCCGCGTCGGCGTCGACGCGTCGGCCGGTGCTCCGAACGCGCTGGCCGCTGGCACTGTGAAGACGCAGCTCGCCGCGCTCCTCGGCTTCCTGAACACGCACATGAGCGCTGCGACGGGGGCGCACGCAGCCAGCGCCATCGCCGCGACGGCGCACAACAACATCGCGGGCATCAACGTGCAGTCGCAGCTGCAGGAGATCGTCACCGACCTCCTTGCGACGGGCGCCTCGGCTCCGGGCGTGGGCCTCGTGGGCGTCGACGCCATCGCCGGCGCGCCCACGGCCATCGGTGCGGGCACGCTGCGAGCGGCTCTCGTGACGCTGCTCGGCGGCCTCAACGGCCACGTGAGCCAGGCCGCGGGCGCCCACGCGGCGACGGCCATCTCCGTCGCCGACGCCGGCAACAACCTCAACGCCGTGAACGTCGAGACCTCGCTCGCCGAGATCCTGGACGCCGTCGAGGGCGACCACTTCCGCGGCAACGAGGCGAACCCCGGCCAGCACCGAACGATCCGGCAGCCCGCGCTCGGCGGGTCGAAGGCACTCATCCTCGACTCGAATGCGTCGGGCACCGCGCCTACGCACCTGCGCATCTACGCGGACAGCGACTCCGTCTGGTTCACGCTGAACGCGTCGTGGAACGGCGCCGGCTGGACGCGCGACAGCACGCTCTACAACTCGGCGGCCTTCCGCTTCGGTCGCAACTCGCTCGAGTTCCTCCACGACTTCAACAACGAGGCGACGTTCACGACGTGGGATCGCTCGTGGAATCTGCCGATGAGCAGCACCACGAACTCGGCGTTCGAGCTGACGGGCAGCGTCCAGGAGGTTGGCCGACTCGGGATGGAGTACTCGAACGCCGACACCGCCTCGCGCACGCTCGCGGGCGGCGGCGCGACGAACTTCCGCAACCGCTTCCCGGCGTCGCCGTCGTCGATCACGTTCTCGTCGCTCAGCCAGTCGAGCGGCTTCACGGGCAACCCGTCGACGTTCACCGTCGATCGCGATGGGTTCGGCTACTTCAGCTACCAGACCATCCCCGCGCTCGGAACGGTCTGGTGGTTCGGCACGTACACGGCGGTCGCCTGAGGAGGCCTCGATGTCGATCCACGAGCTGAACGCCACCGAGGTCCTTCAACGCTGCGGCAAGTGCGCCGCCGAGAACCGCATCGTGCTCGACTCGCTCGAGGTCGGAGTCGCGCGCGACGACCAGACCGACGCGGCCGTCGTGCCTCTCCCCGCGTGCCCGACGTGTCGCTCGACGGAGTATCTGCTTCGCTCGCCGGATGACGAGCCCGCACACCCAGCGCCGGGCAGCTTCGGACACCTCCATCGCATGCTCGTCGACGGCGTCCACGCCGAGCTGGTGAAGCGCAAGAAGGTCATCCCGCCGCTCAAGGACAAGCAAGGGCGAGTCGACGCGAAGCTCGCCAAGCCGGTCGCCGCCGAGGACGTCGCGCGCTGGTTTCCGCGGGGGCTGAAGATCGAAACGCGTCTCCCCGAGGCCGCCCGCGTGAAGGAGCCCGGGCAGTGAGCGGGCTCGTCGTTCGCGCCGTCGCGACCAGCGCGCCGGACAGCGTGCCCGTCCGGACCTTCCTCGAGGACGGCACCGCGCGCTTCGTATCGAAGGGCAAGCGAACGCGCACGACCGAGCTCGTCATCCACGAGACCGTCACGCGCAGCGTCGATTCGACGATCGCCGTGCTGATGAAGCGCGGGCTCAGCGTGCATCTCGTCCTCGGGCCGGACGGCGAACTGACCCAGCACGGCGACCTCGCGAACGACGTGCTCTGGCATGCGGGGCCCGCGCACAACGGCCCGTCGTTCGGCGTGGAGGTCGTGAACCCGTACTACCCGCGGCTCCTCCGCAAGGGCCTCCCGTGGGAGCGAACCATCAAGGCGCCGTGGGCGCACGAGGGTCAGTACGTGCTGCCGACGCCCGCCCAGGCCGAGGCGGTGGCCTCGCTCGTGAGGTGGGCGACGAGTGCGCCGGCGCCGGGCCTCGAGGTCCCGCGCCGCTGGCCGGGGCTGCGTGCCGGGAACTTCCAGCTCGGGCCGCTCGCCGAGGCAAGCAAGGCGCTGCCCGGCGTGCTCGCGCACCACTACTTCGGACACGCCGACGGCGCGTGGCTGGTCCTCTACGCATGGCTGCGTCTCGAGGCCGGGCTCGCTCCGAACGTCGCGTTCGAGGAGGCGGTACGGCGCGCGACGGGCGCGCGACGTGCCGTTGACGTTCGAGACCTGCTTCCCGCCACGCCCGTGGCCTGACGACGAGGAGAACGACATGAACGAGTTCAGCACCATCGCGACGTGGCTTCAGGCGACCGGCCCTTACGGGCTTGTGGCGGTCCTCGGCTGGGCCTTCTGGCGCATCAACGAGAAGAAGGACGCCGCGCTCCGCGAGCTGTTCGACAAGGTCGCGGAGATGGGCCGCGGGCAGACGGAGGCCGTCACCAAGGTCGAGGCCGCGCTCGTCGCGCTCAAGGACGCGATCGAGGACCTGCACGACAAGGCGGCGTGATGAACCCGCAGGCCTCGCCGCCCGCGCGTCGCTTCGTCGACGAGGCCACGCTCCGTGCCGCCGCCGTCGAGGCGGCGCGCTTCGCCTGCAACGGAGCCGCAGGTCGCGTGCTCGGCGACCCCGTGTTCGAGCTCGTCACCGAGGGGCGCAACCGCTGGAAGGGCTACTCGGCCTGCGGCGACCTCGCGCACTACGTGCTGCGTGAGCTGGGCTTCCGCGACGAGCGCATCCTCAATCGCGACGACGACGGCGGTCGCGCGCCGTGGCAGAGCGGCACGAACCTCTCGCGGCTCGTCTTCGCGACCGGCGAAGCGTTCGTCTGGGCGAAGCGCGACCTACGACCGAGGCCCGGCGACATCCTGTACCTCGCACCGCCCGAGCATGTCTGCGTGCTCGAGCGACTCGACGAGGAGCACGGCCGCGTCGCGACCTTCGACTACGGGCTCTGGGACAGCAGCGTCAACAAGCCCGCGGGACGCGCCCGCGAGACGAGCTTCGGCGTCGGTGCCACCGCGCTCCGGGTCGGTGCCCGCGTGCTGCGTGGCTGGCTGGATCTGGCGAGGCTCCCCGGGCTTCTCGCGAGGTAACGCGCAG
>JBKDQC010000695.1:0-5815 GCA_046342295.1 Deltaproteobacteria bacterium
GAACGAAACCGTACCGTGGTCCGTGCGCACGAAGTACTGCGTCACCACGACGCCTCGACCCGAACGAAACCCTTCTGGTTCAACCCCACGAACACTTTTCAGCCTCGCTCAGCTCCCCACCAAACCTGGTGGAGTGCCCGAAAAGCTGTCGTGAGTGGGTACTTCCCGCCTGCTAGGGAGCGGCCGCGAACCAGAGCTCGGTGCGGCGTCGACGAGACTCGAGGACGAGATGCGTATCGGTTCGGGATCGTCCTCGGTGAAGGCGCTTCCACCAGACCCTGGCGACCTAAAGGCCGCGCTCAGCACGATCGCCGTTCCCCCCAACACGAGTGCCCCTACCACCGCAAACGGCCAGCGATTGACGGGTAGCTCGGGCGCCGACCTCGCACTCGGCCGCTCGGGGTGCGTCGAACCTGTCTCGACCGCGGGGCGAGCCGGAGTCTCGGAGAACGAGGCTCCAGGCGCTGCCTGGCGCGAGGAAGCCGCCGCGGTTGCATCCAGGCTCGGGGCGGCCACCGGCGTCTCCTCCAACGCTCGTTCGAGCGCCTCGAGCTGACGCCGACGTATGGCCTGGTCGCTCCCGAGCGCCTTGTCGAGCGTTCGGGCGAGATCGCCTGCGGTAAACGGGCAGTTCTGATTGCGGAAGGAGTCGATGGCCTCTGCGACGAGCGCCGCCGTCGGGTAGCGTTGGGCTCGCTCGGTCGAGAGACATCGTTCCACGATGTCCGCTAGCTCCGCGGGGACGCTGGGCGCCACCTCCTCGAGGCGCGGTCGCTCGTCGCGCAAGACCCGCAGCATCGTCTCTGCGCTCGCCCCGCTACCAAAGGGCTTGCGCCCCGAACAAAGCTCGAACAGGACAACCCCCAGCGCGAATACATCGGCGCGGCGATCGACATCCTCACCAAGGGCTTGCTCGGGCGCCATATAGCTCGCTTTGCCGCGCACCTGCCCGGTGTCGGTACGTGCGAGACGGCCTTCCGCCTTCGCGATGTCGAAGTCGGTCACCTTCACACTTCCATCGAAGCCCAAGAGAATGTTGCTGGGAGACACGTCGCGGTGAACGAGGCCGAGTCGCTGACCCCCTGCGCCTCGAACTTCATGCGCCGCGTGGAGCCCATGAGCGGCTTCGGCCACGACATACGCAGCGAGCCCCAGCGAGACCTGGCCGAGCGCGCGCCGCAGCACTCCGAGGTGCGTCCCTTCGACGAACTCCATGACGAGGTAATACGTGTCGTCCGCCACTCCCAGTTCGTAGATCTGCGCGACGTTGCGGTGCGACACGCTCGCCGCCAGCCGCGCCTCGTCGAGGAACATGGCAACGACGTCTTTCTCCGCCGCGAGGTGCGCGTGGATGCGCTTGATCGCGACACGTCGCGCGAATCCTCCCGGGCCCGAACGCCTCGCGATGCAAACGCTGCCCATGCCCCCGTCGCCAAGCGTCGCAACGAGCTCATACGGACCGAGCGTGCTGTTTCCCGAAGGCGCGCGGAGAGCGGGGAGATACACCAAGTGGTTCGTCGGGGCCGCCATCGCGGGACTTCGCGCGGTTTCCTGCTGTTCCATCGGCATGCGGTAGCACCAAGGTACTCCAGAACGGCCTCGCCCTACGACCCATCTCGCCGCGCAGCAGCGACCGCCTTGCGATCGGTCCACGGCACGCATCGCGGGGAAGCGGCGTGGCACGCCCATCGCTAACCGAGAACCAGTCTGCCGGTCCCGCTCTCCCCGGAGGTTCTCGTGCACGTACGTACGTCCGAACTCGAACACAGGTCCGCGCCTTGGGTCATTGTGCCAAGGCAAGCAGCGGGAGGTCTCCTGCTTCCGCACGGTCTCCGCTCGCTCCGAGCGGTCCGGGTGGACGACGGCGGTCGGGCTGCGATGCCGTTGCCCACGGCAATCCTCGGTAGGGGTGCCTTCAACATTCACGACGACGACGAGGTCGTCGCCGTACTGCTCCGCATCGCGCCGCACGCGCTTCGTGGATGCGCCCTCACGCCCGTCCCTCGTGGAACGGCGGAACAAGGGGACTTCGAGACGGCGTGGCGGAAGACCGACTCGCTCTACCTGATCACGGCGCCTCCGGGCTCCGGCAGTGGGCTCGTGTCACGCCCCTCCGCGGTCGTGGGCGAACTCGCTATGGCGGTCGCCGCTTCGACAGATGGATGGCTCTTCGTCGAGCGACCACGCTTCCCCCAGACGTCGAGCGTACGAACGTCCGTACGGACGTCCGCTGCCCGGCTGTGCGTGGCCTCGACGCACCACGAGACCTTTCCCGACCCGGCCACGTGGTCGTCGGCGCAGGCGAACCATCACACGCTCGCATGCTCTCACCACACCGACACGCGCCAAGCCGTCCGATGATCGCGGCGCGGCGGCCTCAGACGTCAGCTCCTTCTTCGCCATGATCGCGGTCGTGAGGAGGAGATTCACGCGTGACGCCCAGCGCCATGCTCTCCGCCCACTGGTCCCCGTGCCGAAGTTCCTGTTGCTGTCGCCATATTCGGGCCCACGGCCGCGAACCTTCTCACAGGGAGAAGGTAGACCGGTAATGGGACGCGGCCCCGCAGAGTGCAGTTCGCCATACTGGCGTTGAGATTCATCGCTGACCTCATGGCCGCGCGCCCGGCGACCTCACGGTCGACCGGGCGCAACGCTTTCGTGATCCGTCGCACGCGCGTCCCACGGGTCTATTGCTTCGGGGCCGAGAAGAACGGAGCCGTCGTGCAGGCGAATGCTTTCCGTGGTCCCCGAGGACCGTTGAGGGTGGGCAGCGTTCGTACGTACGAACGGCGCTGACTCGACGCGCTTCGCGTTCCCTCCACAAAAGCGCCGATCGGTGCGTGTCTCGCGCAGGCATGAAGATTGATTGACGGGCAAGCGTCGTCGGGGGCCGTGGGGCCTTCGCGCGACCGATCGGCTCATGCCGTTCAACGAAACTCGTCGTCAGTTCATTCTGTAGGAGGTTCTCATGCGTTCCAGATGGTTGTCCCTTGCGGCTCTTCCACCCTTGATGTTGGCGGGATGCGCCCCTCATGTCGACGCCGGGGACCTCGACTACGTGGAGGGAGACCTCCGCACCGACCCCGCGAGCGCCGCATTGACGACGCGTTCGATCGCGCACGTCGGGTTTCCGGGTCGACCTGCCCTCGTGGGAGACTTCGATGCGAACGGTCGAGACGACATCCTCGAGCTCGTCAGTGGCGTGGGGGCGCGCGCCGGCCTCTCGCTTCGGGTGACGAGAGTCCTCGACACCGGACCGTCCGCCGCGGCCAGCACCTACATCGGGGATCCGACGCCTACGACGCCGGTCGTCGTGGCCGATGTCAACGGGGACAATCGCGACGATGTGGTGGTCACGGGCAACGGCATCGCAGGCGGAGCCGGCCTGGGTGTCGTCACCTATCTCTCGACTGCATCGGGAGGCTTCACGCGGGCGGCCCAGAGGCTGGGAGATGGCGTTTCGGTCGCCTCTCGCGCCCCGCTGGTCGGCGACGTCAACGCGGATGGTCGTGACGACCTGGTCTTCGTGTTCCCGGGGGCGACCTCCGTGTCGACTCGAACGAAGCTCTCTCGGGGAGACGGGACGTGGACGGCGGGTGCTGAAGCAGCACTGTCTGTGGCTCCGTCGGCGTTCACGAGCTTGCAGGCTGGCCTGTCGGACCTCAACGCGGATCGCCGGGCGGACCTCGTCGCAGTGGGGTTCGACATCGATGGCGTGGGCACGGGCCTCGGTGTGCGAGCGCGGCTCGGTCGCGGCGATGGTGGCTGGACCGCCTCGGACAGTCGACACGCAGCGGTACCTCGTGATGCGACGTCGCGGCCCATGACCCTCCGCGATTTCGACGGTGATGGAACACCCGAGCTCGCGCTGCTCTCGAGCAATCAGCTCTGGCTTCTTCGCTGGCAGTCGGGCACTTCGCGCTTCGAGGATCAACGGCCGGTGTCCACGGGGTTCGTGGCGATGCCGACGACCGCCCCCGTCGTCGTCTCGGACGTCGATGGCGATGGTCTGCTCGACTTCACGCTGGCGCGGACGGTTCGCACGACGCCGACCCCCGTGTCCACGGAGCAGCTCGTGATCGCGACGTTCCGGACCGGCGGACTCGGCGGTACGAGCACGGTCACCGTGCCTTCGCAGATCGACGCGTCGACTCCTCCGGTGGCGCTCGATCTCGACGGCGATCGCCGGGCGGACGTGACCTGGCACACCGTGGCGCCCGGGAGCCCCCGACTCGCGGCAACCATTCGACGCTCGGACCTCCTCGAGCGGATTCAGGATGCTCATCGCAGGGGGCAAGCCGCTGAGTACGAGCGTCTGACGAGCTCCGTGGCCAATGCCACGCGTCGCATGATGCCGCGCCAGTGCATCGCGGGCATCGAGGACATCGCCACGGTGGCGCGAGCGCGCGGGATCGACGGCCTCGAGGGTCCTCTGCTCACGCTGATCGACTGTGCGGCCACCGACGTGCCCGCGGGTAGCGAGCTCGAGCGAGCAGCATCGCGCGCGCTCGACGGTCTTCGCGCCGCGCTGGCGGCCCCGCCGCCGGCCCCGCGTGGCGCACAGCTCCGACTCGACCGAGTGGGCTCCCGAGGGAGCCTCCTCACCAGCGCCGTGCGCTCCGATGCCTCGCGCGTCTTCCTCAACTGGTTCGCCGCGCACGACCGTCGTCTCGGACGCGCATCGCTCGGGGATGCCATCAATGATCCCGAGGTGAACCTCGACCTGTGCGGCCTCGATCTGCTCCGTGATACTCGTGGAGAGATCCTCGACGGCGAGGTCCTCCGCATCGCTGCCTGCGCTCTCGGTGCGTCTCCAGACACGGGTCCGCTCACGCGCCTGCACTGCCGCCAGATGCAGGAGGGCACGTTTCAGGAGGCGACGCCCGACATGCTCTCGGCGCTCCCCCGCAGTTCCTCCCTCACGAGGAGCACGGACGGTGAGGTCCGGGCAAGCCTCGGCGCCGGAGATGCCCAGCGGCTCGACCGCCTCCTTCATGGCGCCTGCTCGGCTGGGAGCGCGGCCGACGACGGCGTCTCGGCCCTCCCCGACTACTCCCCCGAATCTTGCATCGATGGTCCGATGGGAGACGTGCTCGAGTATGCCGCAATGTCCTCACTCATCGCCGACTGCTACTCCGGACTCTCCTCCACGAGCGCTTCGCCGTCCCCAACAAGAGCTCCTACGACCGAAAGTCTCGCAGTAGGGCCATTGGCATTGTTCGCCGCTGGCGCGATTGCGGAGGGCATCCTCCAGTGGGGTGCACAGGAAGGAGCGTCCAGGTTGACCGGGTTTGTTTTTTCCAGCCATGACTTCCCCTCTGAAACACTCGGCGACACGACGGCGTTCTTCACTGAAGAGTTTGGGCTTCACAACTACTCAGTGACCATTACGCGCCGGGTCGAGGGGTCCGACGGATCGCAACGGGACGTTACAACCAAGGCATACTTCGAGGTGAACGCCGACGGTGAGAAGAGCATCGAACGAGTCGTCGTCGAAAGGCCTGATGGCTCACGCATCGACGCTCAGAGGTACGACGACCGTTGGGGTATCGACCGGTTCCGGGTTACCGAAACTAGGCTAGGGAGGGAGGTCGGAGCGTCGAATCTGTCAATTTGGCGTGAGAACGGACCCAACGGGGAACTTGTGGCCAACTGCTCTGGAAGCGCGAATGCTGCTTGTGCAGAGGTCGCCACAAGCCTCGGTGCGAAGAGAGTCACGAATCGTGAAGAGGGTGCTCATCATGGAGTCGAGCCCGGCGGCGCGGATCTGACGCGCGAGAGCTTCCGGCAGCTCGCGCCGAAGGGAGTGCGGGGG
>JBKDQC010000696.1:0-4632 GCA_046342295.1 Deltaproteobacteria bacterium
CCGGCGGCGGCGTGGCGCTGATCCGCGCCCAGGCCGCCCTCGAGACGCTCACGCTCGACGCAGAGCAGCGTGTCGGTGCGAACATCGTCCGCCGCGCGATCGAGGAACCGCTCCGCCAGATCTCGACGAACGCGGGCGTCGAGGGCTCGATCGTCGTCGACAAGGTCCGCAACGGCAAGGACGGCTTCGGCTACAACGCCGCGTCGGACACCTACGAGGATCTGATCAAGGCCGGCGTCATCGACCCGACGAAGGTCGTGCGCACGGCTCTTCAGAACTCGGCGTCCGTCGCGGGCCTCATGCTCACGACGGAGGCGCTGATCGCCGAGCTGCCGAAGGAGGAGAAGCCGGCAGCCGGTGGCGGCCACGGCCACGGCGGCGGCATGGGCGGCATGGACTTCTGAGAGGCGGCACGCGTGTCGCGGCGAGGCCCGTCTCCGCAAGGAGGCGGGCCTCTCGCTTTTGTGCGCCCAGCATGGGCGCGACCTTGCGGGTGCAACTCCCGCCGAGAGGAGACCATCCTGATCGAAGTGAACCGCAACTGCGGAAGGGCGACCGACCGTGGGGAGGAAGCGGGGAGCGAAACCGCGGGCCGATGGACAAGAACCCGATTCGAGGCGGCGCCGAGCGGGGCGAGCGGGCAAACGACCGCGAAGCTCCGATGGTCGAGGCCCAGGCGACGCACATCGGGCGGTCGTGCGGGGAAGGGTCGCGTTCTTACCTGGGGCGACCTCGCCTCGGGCCTGAAAGGGCCACGCGCAAGCGGAGCGAGGAGCCAGCAGAGGCCGTAGTAGCCGAGGGTGACCGGAGCGAAGGGCCGAACGGAGAGG
Source organism: Deltaproteobacteria bacterium (assembly GCA_046342295.1). Lineage (GTDB taxonomy): Bacteria > Myxococcota_A > Polyangia > Polyangiales > Sandaracinaceae > JAFLCL01. The sequence goes on from JBKDQC010000696.1 coordinate 831, forward strand.
AGAGCGAAACGAGCGTGCGTCTCGGAGGCAAAGGGCCGCAGATGTCGGAGGCAACTCGAGCTCCCGCGATGGGGTAGGGACGAAATCCCGAGAGCAGAGCGGAGCGCGGAAGCGCCGACGGCGACGCGCGGAAACGAGCGCTCGGGAGCGAGCGAATTCCCCATTCGCTACTTCGACGAGCTGGGCGTCCCCCGGCTCGCCGCGTGACCTCAACACTCCGAACCGCCGGATGCGGACCCGCTTGTCCGGTGGTGTGGCAGGGGTCCCGGGGGATTGCCTCGGGCCCCTATGCCGATTTGCAGATCAGCGCCGCTCGCGCAGGACGGTCGTGCCGCGAGGCCCCGACACCACGATCCGCAAGCCGGCGAATGGAGGGAGGTAGCCGAGCGGCGGGGCGTCCTTGCGGCTCCCCTGGATCATCTCGAGCATCACCTCTCTCTTCGAGAGGTCGTAGGACGCGCGGTAGAGCGCGTCACCGACGGTGACGGTGGCAGGCAGCTCGCGGTCGAGGAGCACGCGCGCCTCGTAGGGAAGCTCGGGGGCGAGCAGGTCCGTGTCCGACAGCAACGCGAGGTCCTCACCGCTCTCGACCCCGAGCGACTCGAGACGCGCCAGGAGCCACGGTTCGAGCTCGTGGCTCGGGAGCGACGCCGCAACACCCGCGGGGTGACCGCCCTCGTGAAGGCGCGCCGCGAGCGCGAGCCTCTCCAGACGCATTCGCGTGGTGGTCACGGTCGATCGGAAGAGGCGACCGCGCGCGAGGAGAGCGACGAGAGCCTCCCGCGCGAGCGCGCCGCGAGGCGTGTCCTGCCGCTCGCTGATCACGCGCCCGGCGAGCACGCGCTCGATCGTCGCGACCACCCGGTCATTCACCATCGAGACCGCACCGAGCCGCTCCTGGCCGAGGCCCGCGTGAGCGAGCGCCCCGAGTGGAACGGCCATGCCCGCGGTGACGAGGACACGCTGCTCGCGGCCCGCACCGAACGCGCGTGTGTCGAGGACGATCAGCGCGTCGATCGAAGGAAGGCGCCGCAACGCGCTCTGCCGAGCGAGCTCGAGCTCGGTACCCCCGTTGCTGAAGAACGTGTCCCGACCTCGAGTGCGGGCGACATGCGCGACGCGGGCATCGGCGGACACCGCGGCGCGAACGAGCGCTTCTCGGGCGAACGGAGCCCCGGGCCCCGGAGCTTGCGACGACAGGCCCTCCATTCGCCGCAGACGCGCGCGGATCGGCCGCATCTCGTGGACGGCGCCCGCCGAGAGGCCGTGATCCTCCGGGCGTTCGGCCCGGACCGCGCGAACGAGCGCGGTGGCGTCGCAGCCGCCGGCGCGGAGGTCTTCGTCGCGCCCGAGGTCGCTCGCGTCGAGGAACCAGGGCCTCGACACCGACAGTGCTGCGACGAGGTCGATCGCGTCCTCGACGCAGCCGTGCGCGCGGGCCGCGACGATGAGCCGCGCATGATGAGGCGCGAGCGGCATCGCGTAGAGCGCCTGACCCTCGCGCGAGAGGTCGCTCGACGTGAGCGCTCCCCACGCGGCGAGGTCGGCACGCGCGGCAGCGAGCGCATAGGGCTTGGGCGGGTCGAGGAACGGCAGATCCTCCGGACGCTCGCCCCAGGCCGCGGCGGCGAGCACGAGCGGCACGAGCGACTCGCGGTAAATCTCGGGCGGCGTGGTCTTCTCGAGCTTCGCGGCAGCGCTCCACAACCGGTAGCAGACTCCGGGGCCGGTTCGGCCGGCGCGCCCGGCGCGCTGCGCTGCGCTGTCTTCCGCGATGGGAGCGAGTGTGAGAAAGCCGCGTCCGTCGTGGTACCGCGTCCTTCGCACGAGCCCCGAGTCGATCACCACACCCACCCCTGGGATGGTGAGGGAGGTCTCTGCGACGTTCGTCGCGAGGATCACCTTTCGAGCTCGCGCGCTCGAGAAAACGCGACGCTGCTCGCTCGCGGCGAGCTCGCCGTGGAGCGGCAGCAGCTCGACGTCCATGCCGCGAAGCGCCTGGCCGCACGCCTCGATCTCGGCCTTGCCAGGCAGAAACACGAGCATATCGCCGGGGTTCGCGCGCGCATCGCCGACCGCAGCGCGCACGCGCGCGGCAAGCTCGACAGGGTCCGGCACGACGGGCTGCCCGACCGGGTGACGGATCTCGACCGGGAACGTGCGGCCCTCCGCGCGAAGGCTCGTGCCGCCGAGGTGAGCCGTCACCCGCTCGGCCTCGAGCGTCGCCGACATCACCACGAGCGCAGCGCTCGTGTGCCGTGGCACGAGCGCGAGCAGGAGATCGATCTCCAAGTTGCGCTCGTGGAGCTCGTCGAGGATGACCGTGCGAGCCGAGCCGAGCAGCGCTCGGTCGCGCAGAGCCATCCCGGGCGTCGCGAACACGATCCTCGTCTCTTCCGTGATCTCGCGCTCGTCACGGACGACGTAGCCGACGCGCTCGCCCACGGAGGACCGATCGAGCTCGGCGACCCGCGCCGCGAGGCTGCGACAGGCGAGGCGCCGCGGCTCGATCACGAGCACGCGCTCGCCACGCGCGGCGCACCAGCGAGGAACCTCCGTGGACTTTCCCGAGCCCGTGGGTGAGGAGATCACGACGGGGCGGCGTGCGCTCCCCGCGTGGACGAGCGCCTCGTCGAACGCTTCGCGAAGGGTGTGGATCGGGAGTGTGTCGAGCACGCGGGGGTCCTGGCCAGCTCACGGAGCAATTCGAGATGCCGCCGAGCGTAGCGCGAGGCGTGCAAGCTCAGCTCGCGCCGAGCGCAGCGCGAGGCGCCCGAGCGGGGCCCGCCAGCAAGCTCAGAACCGGCGAAGCAGGCGCAGCAGCTCCGCGACGTGATCACCCAGATCGCCCGCCGCTCCTGCCCGGACCCGGGTATCGCCAAGCACCTGCTCGAGCTCGGCACGCGCCCAGGCGAAGGCCTCCCGCATCTCCCGGAGGTCGCGCTCGGCGGCGACCGCACGGCCCTCGACGGCCGTCAACTGCGCGTCGCGATCGGCGATGGCGCCCTGGAGGCGGCGAAGCTCCGCTTCGCGCTCGCGGCTGCTGCCCGTCGCCAGCTCTAGCCGCTCCCGGGCGGCACGCGCCTCCTCGAGCTCGCCTCGCAGCCGCGCGATGCGCTGGTCGCGCTCGGCAACGGCGGCGCGCAGCGCGTCCTCCGCAGGACGCACGTCCGAGCCGTCTCGCGCCTCTCGAAGCGTCGTCTCGAGGCCACGGATGCGGTCGTCCTTGTCCTGGAGCTGCGCGGTGAGGCTGCGGAGGAGGACGTCGCGGTCCTCGATCGCGACCCTCATCTCGTCGAGCCGCTCACGCAAGGTGGAGTCGCTCGCGGCGCCGCGCGGATCGGACGCGACGGACGCGGGAAGCCGGGAGGCGGCGTCGGCGAGCAGCGACCGCGCGGCGAGCAGGGCGCCACGGAGGAGCCCGACGAGGTCTCGCCCGCGCGAGAGCTCTCGCTCCGAGTTCGCGAGTCGACTCTCCAACGCAGCGGCTGCGCTCCGTTCCGCCTCGAACCGGACTGTGGTCCCGGCCTCGAGAGCGTCGCGAGCCTCGAGCGCGTCGGCGAGCCTCTGCTCGACCGCGCGCAGTCCTCGCCGCGCCGCGTCGGCTCGCTGGGTCTCCTGCGCGAGCGTGCTCTGGAGCCGCGAGACGAGACCGTCGAGCCCGAGCACGCGCTGCGCGAGCTCGATAGCCCTCGCCGCCTCGGCGTCGGCGCGGGCCGACGTCATCTGCTGGAGCACCAGGGCCGCGCGGTGGGCCTCCGCGATGCGCTCGTGTTGCTCTCGGAGCACGGCAATCTCGCCG
>JBKDQC010000697.1:0-5486 GCA_046342295.1 Deltaproteobacteria bacterium
GGTGTGCCCCGTCCTCCTGCACGGCCACGCGTATCCCGGTGTGGACGAGCTCGTCGGTCTCGTCGACCGCGATCGCGATCGGGTCCACGCCGTCCGCCTCGAGCTCGCGCGCGAAGACCCCCGCCGCATCGCGGAGCCGGATGTCCTCGGCCTCGCCGCCATCGAGCCTGCGATGAGCCAGGACACCAGGACGACCACCGCGCCGGCGGCGGGCACCATGAGCGCCGTGGCCCAGGCCACGCGGGTCGCGAGGCTCCCGCGAAAGATCGAGCCGCTCACGACGCCTCGAGGACGTGGCCTTCGCCGCGGACCGTGCGGATCACCCCCTCACCGAGCTTGCGGCGAATGCGGGCGATCAGGACCTCGAGGCTGGCAGCGGCAGACTCGCTCGCCTCGCCCCACGCCTCGTCCAGGAGCACCGTGCGCGGCGTGACCCGCCCGGCGCGCGTCCCGAGGGCCTGCAGGATGGACCACTCCCGTGGGGTCATCGTGATGGCCTTGCCCGCGCGTGTGGCGCGCCGCGCCACGAGCTCGAGACAGAGCTCGCCCCGCAGGATCGCGCTCGGCCCCGTCGCCGCGCCGCGACGCCGACCGAGCGCCCGCACGCGGGCCCGGAGCTCGGCGACCGCGAACGGCTTGCCGAGGAAGTCGTCGGCGCCCGCATCGAGTGAGGCCACGCGGTTGGGCACCTCCGAGTGCGCGGTCAGGACCAGGATCGGCAGCGTCGAGCCGCCGGCGCGAAGCTCGCGCGCGAGCTCGTCGCCCAGGCCGTCCGGCAGCGAGAGGTCGAGCACGGCCACGTCGAAGTCGCGCCGCTCGAGCGCCGTGCGCGCGGCCCCGATCGTCCCGACGGGATGCACCGCGTGCCCGTCGCGCTCCAGCGCGCGCACGAGCAAGTCCCGGAGCTCAGCGTCGTCGTCCACGAGGAGAAGCCGCACGCGAGGACGATAGCAGCCTCGACCCGACGCCCACGGGGTCGTTCAGCTTCCGTTCGGGGACGGCTGTTAGACAGGCGTGGTGCCGCTCCGTCATGCGACCCCGCGAAACGGGCTGATGGCTCTCGCCTTGGTCCTTGCGAGCGTCCTCGGCTGCGCCTCGAGCGAACGGGATCGCGACTGGGTCGCGCACGCGCTCGAGGACCGCGGTCTGCCGCCCACCAGCGGCGGAGACGACTCGCTGGCCGCGCTCGCGGACGGTCTCGACGAGCGTGACGTCGTCGCTCTCGCGCTCTCGCGCAGCCCCACGTATCGCGCGGAGCTGGCGCGGATCGATGCCGCACGCGCGGACCTCGACGAGGCCGGCAGACTCTCCAACCCGCAGATCACGCTGGCCGCGGGCATCGGCCCCATCAGCACCCTGGCGACCCTGCTCGCGCCCCTCGAGTCGCTCTGGCAGATCCCTCTACGCACCGAGGCGGCGGCGCGGGCGCTCGAGTCGATCGCGGAGTCGCTCGTGCAAGGCGGGCTCGACCTCGCGCGAGACGCACGCCTGGCCCACGAGGAGGCCGGTCTCGCGGAGGATCGCCTGCGGGTGAGCACCACGCTGGCCCAGAGCTGGCAGACGCTCGCCGAGCTCGCCGCCGCCCGGGTCCGCGTGGGAGAGGCGAGCCCGACCGAGGAAGCGAGCGCACGCGCGCTCGCGGCGGTCGGCGGGGATGCAGTGCAGGCGGCGACCCAGGAGGTCGCGATCTCGCGTGCACGGCTGAGCGCCGTCGTGGGACTGCCCGAGGGGCATGGCCCCTATGCCATCCGCTTCGTGGGGGCACCGCGCCCGCCGCCACCCATCGCGGCGCTGCTCGAGCTCGCACGCCAGAGCCGCCCCGATGTCAGTGCGAGCGAGCTCGCGCTGACCGCCGCGGCCTCCCGCGCAGGCTGGGAGCGGTCACGCGTCGTGGCGCTCGCGGCGCAGCTCGAGGGTCACTGGACCGATCCGGGGGTGCTCTCGATGCGTGCCGGTGCGCGCCTCGAGCTCCCGATCTTCCATGCCAACCAGGGCGGCGTCGGCCGCGCCGAGGCCGAGATCATGCGCGCGCAGGCCCTGCTCGAGGCCGCGCGTCTGCGCGTCGCACGGGAAGCCATCGAGGCGCACGCGCGCGCGGAGCGAGCCCACACGTCACTCGCCGTCTACCGGCGCGAGGTGCTTCCGGCGCTCGAGGAGGCCTTGCGGATGGCCGCGGAGGGCTTCCGGGTGGGCGAAGAGACGTATCTCGTGGCCCTCGAAGCCTCGCGACAGCTCGGAGAAGCACAGCTGCGCGAAGCGGAGCTCGTGGCCGAGACGAGGCGCGCGGAGGCCGAGCTCGAGCGCGCGATCGGTGCGCGGCTTCCCGGAGGTCCCTCGTGAGCCGCTCCCTGGGCTGGGGCGTCGTGACGAGCGCGATCGTGGTGGGGCTGATCACCGGCTGCGGCTCCACGACGAGCCCAGCCCCGCACGAGGCCCCCGCGCACGTCGAGAACGCCATCCCCGAGTCCGGCCTCGCCACGGTCCACTTCACCGCCGAAGCGATGAGGCGCCTCGCGATCGCGACGAGCACGGTGGAGGCGAACATCTCGCCTGCCGAGCGCCTGGTCGGCGGCGAGGTCACGGTCCCGCCGGGGCAGAGCATCACGGTGACGGCGCCCGTCGCGGGCGTCGTGAGCGTCGCCGCCGGCGCGAGGCTCCCCATCCCAGGAGCGCACGTCCAGGCGGGTGAGACCCTCGCGCGCTTGGTTCCCATCACGCTGCTCGATCGCGACGCGCGTGCACGGGCGGAGCGTGAGGTCCCGATCGCACGGGCTGCGCTCGTCCCGGCCGAGGCGAGGCTGACCCGCCTCGAGACGCTGACGACCGAGCGCGCCACGAGCGCTCGCCTCGTGGAGGAGGCCACCGCGACGCGCGATGTCGCGCAGGCCGAGCTCGACGCGGCCGAGGCGCGAGCGCTCGCCACGCGCCGCCGGCCGCTGATGGCCGACGTGGCGATGACCGTCCGAGCTCCGTTCGCGGGCATCGTTCGCGCATGTGCCGTCGCGCCCGACCAGGCCGTCGCGGCTGGGTCGGTGATGTTCGAGCTGGTCGCGGCCGAGGCGCTCCAGGTGCGGGTGGCCGTCTACGCGGGGGACCTCCCACGTCTGGACGCGTCGATGCCCGCGAGGGTCCGCCCGCTGGGAGCGGCGAGCGATGCGGGCGCGCTCGAAGCCCAGCCCGTCGGCGGCCCCCCCACGTCCGACCCGTTCGCCTCGACGGTCGATCGCTTCTACGCGCTCCCGGACGATGCGCGTTTCTCCGTCGGAGAGCGGGTCCTCGTCGGTCTCTCGTTCGCCTTCGAGGAGCAGGGTCGAACCGTGCCACGCGCGGCGATCGTGCTCGACGCTTCGGGCGCCTCCTGGGTGTACGTGTGCGCAGGCGACCCAGGGGACGAGCGAGCGTTCGTTCGCACACGCATCGATCCCATCCGAAGCGTCGGTGACCGCGTCGTGTTCTCGCGGGGGCCCGCGGTGGGCACGTGCATCGTCACCGAGGGAGCAGCGGACGTGTTCGGCAGCGAATTCGCCCCGGGTCATTGACGATGCGCGCGCTCGTCAGCCTTTGTCTGGCACAGCGCTGGGTCGTCGTGGGCCTCGTCCTGCTCCTCGTCGCGCTCGGTACCCGCGTCGTGTCGGACGCTTCGTTCGATGCTTTCCCGGAGTTCGCTCCCCCTCGTGTGGAGATCCAGGTGGAGGCGCCCGGCCTCTCGAGCGAAGACGTCGAGGCGCTGGTCACGACGCCGATCGAGGCCTCGCTCGGAGGCCTGCCTGGGGTGACGCAGCTCCGCTCTCGCTCGGTGCTCGGCCTCACGTCCATCGTCCTCTTGTTCGCATCCGGCACGGACCTGATGGAGGCCCGTGCGCTCGTCCAGGAGCGCCTCGCGCGTGTGGCCCTGCCCACCATCGCGCGACCTCCGGTGATGCTCTCGCCGCTCTCGTCGACGAGCCGCATCCTCAAGATCGGCGTCTGGTCCGAGACCCTGTCCCAGATGGAGCTGACCGACCTCGCTCGCTGGGTGGTGCGCCCTCGACTGATGACCATCCCCGGCGTCGCGAACGTGGCGATCTGGGGGGGAGCGCGACCGCCAACTCCAGGTCCTGGTCGACCCCGACCGCCTCCATGCGCAGGGAATCCAGCTCGATCGGGTGCTCGGCTCCGTGCGGAGCGCGGTGCTCCCGCGTGCTGGTGGCTTCGTCGACTCGCCCACGACGCGCTTGCCGGTGCTCCACACGGCGACGGCGACCGACGTCGACTCGCTCGGGCGTCTCCCGCTCGCGCCGCTCGGAGCGGGCGCGCTCGGGGGCGCGCCGGGGATCGGAGCGAACGCCCTGGGCCGTCTTCGTCTGCGCGACGTCGCTGAGGTGGTCGAAGACGCTCCGCCCGCCATCGGCGATGGCCTGGTGACCGGCGGCGCCGGCCTCTTGCTCATCGTCGAGAAGCAACCCGAGGGAAACACGCTCGAGATCACCCATCGCATCGACGAGGCGCTCGCCGAGCTCCGCCCCGCGATGCCCGGCGTGGAAGTGGACGCGACGATCTTCCGGCCCGCCGGCTTCATCGAGCGTGCGCTGACCAACCTCGCCGAGGCGATGGGCATCGGCTGTGTGCTGGTGCTGCTCGTGCTCGGTGTCTTTCTCTGGGACTGGCGCACGGCGGTCGTGAGCGTCACGGCCATCCCCCTGTCTCTGCTGGCGGCGGCCGTCGTGCTCACCGCGCTGGGGCGAACCATCGACACCATGGTGATCGCAGGGCTCGTGATCGCGCTCGGCGAGGTGGTCGACGACGCGATCATCGACGTGGAGAACATCCATCGTCGCCTCGCGGAGGAGCCTTCGCCACCCGGGGCCGCGCGCGCCCTGGCCGTGGTGCTCGAGGCCTCACTCGAGGTGCGGAGCGCGATCGTGTTTGCGAGCGTGATCGTCGTCCTGGTGTTCGTCCCCGTGCTTTTCCTCGACGGTGTGGCCGGCGAGTTCTTCCGGCCGCTCGCCATCGCCTACGGCCTCGCGGTCCTGGCCTCGACGCTCGTCGCCCTCACGGTCACGCCGGCCCTCTCGCTGCTCTTGCTCTCGCGCCAGCCTCGACGCGAGACGCGGGCTCCCGTGGCGCGCCTCCTCGCGCGGGCCTATCGCCCCGTCCTCTCGCGGTTGCTCGCGCGTCCGCGGCTCGTGCTCGGCCTCAGCGTGCTCGGCCTCGTTGGCACGGCCCTGGGCTTCGCGACGCTCCGCGATGAGTTCCTCCCGGCCTTCCAGGAGAGCGACTACTTGATGCACTGGATCGCGCGGCCCGGGACCTCGCTCGAGGCCGTGCGACGCAGCGCCGATCTCGCGCGGGCCGAGCTGCTCACGGTGCCGGGTGTGCGCAACTTCGGGGCGCACATCGGTCGCGCCGAGGTCGCGGACGAGGTCGTCGGTCCGAACTTCGCGGAGCTCTGGATCAGCGTGGATCCCGAGGCCGACCTGCCCGCGACGCGGGCCCGGCGCGCCGCC
>JBKDQC010000698.1:0-8578 GCA_046342295.1 Deltaproteobacteria bacterium
CGACAGGCCCAGCGTCGACAGGCCCAGCGTCGACAGGCCCAGCGTCGACAGGCCCAGCGTCGACAGGCCCAGCGTCGACAGGCCCAGCCTCCAGAAGCCCAGCGTCAGCTTGCTCGGCGTCGAGAGCCTATGCGCGGTGGATTGGGGATGGATCGAGGCGGCCGTGCGTGTCGTGCTCATGGCGAGCTCCTCTCGGGGGATGTCGATGTGGGTCCTCGACGCGTGCTGCGTCGCCTCGAGCATCCTGGACGCGCACTGCGAGCACGGTGTTGCCTGCATGTGTCCGCGTATGAAGCCGATCCAACGAGGCGTGTCGCCGAGCTCGCTCCCCCCGAAGCGGACCTTCCGCTCCATTCGCAGGCGCGAATGCTTCTTCATCGGTCGCTCAGTGCGTCTCGACTGCCTCGAGACGGATGGTGACCGTCGTGCCCACGCCAAGCTCGCTGCGGGCCTCGATCGAGCCGTGGTGCGCCTCGACGATCCGACGCGCGAGCATGAGGCCGAGACCGACACCGCCCGCGCCACGCACACGTGAGCGCTCGGCCCGGAAGAAGGGCTCGAAGACGCGGGAAAGATCGCGTGGCGCGATCCCGATGCCTCGGTCCGTCACGGCGATCTCCACCTGCCCCGCGACGCGGCGGACGCGCAGCGTGATGTGCGCCTCGGGATCGGGCGTGTACTTGTGTGCGTTGTCGAGGACGTTGTCGATGGCGCGGCGCAGCACCGCGGGATCCGCGAGCACGGTGGATGAGCCCGGCTCGGGCTCGAGCTCGAGCCGGCGCGTAGGGTGCCGCACGGAGAAGCGCTTCTGCGCCGCGCCGACGAGCTCCGCGACGCTCGTCTCGCGAAGCGCACCGACCGGCAGCCCCGAGCGCCCCACGCGCACATCGCCCTCGAAGCGAAACGCGAGGAGCACGTCGGCGACGATCCCCTCGAGCTCCTCGAGGTCTGCGGTCACGTCCTCGAGCGCCTCCGTATGGCCCTCGGAGGCGAGGTCGAGCGCCACGCGCAGGCGCGCGAGCGGGGTCCGCAGCTCGTGCGAGACGTTCGCGAGCAATTCGCGCTCGCTTCGCATCATGTCCTCGATGCGCTCGGCCATTCGGTCGAAGCCACGCGCGACCGTTCCGATCTCATCCGTGCGTGCGATTGCGGCGCGGGCACCGAGCTCGCCTCGGCCGACGCGCTCGGCCGCGACGCTCAATCGCTCGAGCGGGCGAACGATCCCGCGGGCCGTCCAGAGGGCCCCCGCCGCGATGACGAGGAGGCCCACCAAGGCGGTGAGCAGGGGGCCCACATAGCCGGGCGGCGCCTCCCCGCGCGCGACCAGCAGATGCCCGCCCGAGAGCATGCGCACGATCGGGGCGCTCGGTCCGCGCTCGAAAGACGGACCGCCCGTCGGAGGCGGGCCGCCGAACGGATGCGAAGCGGGCGGGTGCCCTTGGGGGGGAAGACCTCCGAATGGGGGCGGAAACAAGTGCGGCGGAAACAAGTGCGGCGGAAACAAGTGCGGCGGAACCAAGTGCGGCGGAACCAAGTGCGGCGGAACCGGAACCGGGGGTCTCGAGGTCGTCGCGACCAGCGTGCGAGCTTGGTCGTACAAGCTGAACGAGAGCGTGTGGTCCAATGCGAGCGTGGAGAGAAGTCGTTCGAGCGCGGTCGAGTCTTCGCCGCGCCCGAGCGCGGCCTCGACACACGCCGTCGCGTGGTCGAGCCGCGCGGTGAGATCATGCGGAGGTGGCGGCCGGGTGAGCTCACCGATGACGAACGCGGCGAGGCCGAGCACAAGAAGCTGGATGAGCCCGAGCATCAACAGACGCACGGCGAGAGTCCAACGGGGCGGACCGTCCGGTCGGGACACGCTTACCCTCCGGATCGGCGCGGGGTTGGCCGGCACGGGCGGGTCATTCGCTGCTCCCGGTGCCCGGTGAGAGCACGTAGCCAACGCCACGCACAGTCTTCAGAAGCCGGGGCTGTCGGGGATCGTCCCCGAGCTTGGCCCGCAGCCTCGAGACGTGGACGTCGATCGAGCGGTCGAACGCGTCGTCCGCGCTGCCCTTCACGAGCTCCATCAACTGCTCGCGACCGAGCACGCGGCCTGCGCGCTCCGCCAGGGCTCGCAGGAGCGCGAGCTCGTAGGTCGTGAGCGCGAGGCGTTTTCCATGCAGGCTCGCGCTCATCGTGGAGGCGTCGACCACGAGCGGGCCGACCTCGAGGCGGCTCGCGCGCGGTCCGGCGAGGCCCCTGTGCCGGCGCGCCTGCGCACGGATTCGGGCGAGCAACTCGCGCGAAGAGAAGGGCTTGAGCACGTAGTCGTCGGCCCCGCCCTCGAGACCGAGCACACGATCCGCTTCCTCCGTGCGCGCAGTGAGGACGATGACCGGGACGTCCAGGCGCTCGCGCAGCCTGCGGCAGACCTCGAGCCCGTCGAGCCCGGGGAGCATGAGGTCGAGAAGGACGACGTCAGGTCGAAGACGCGTGATTTCCGGAAGCGCGAGGTCACCGCGGGCCACGACGTGCGTGAGGACCCCGTGCGTGCCGAGGTACTGCGCCGTGAGGCGCGCGAGCCTCTCGTCGTCTTCGACGTAGACGACGCTGAGGGACGGCTCCGGGTCGAGGCGCGCGCTCACCCTCCGAGGGTGAACGCCCGGACGCCCGGAGAGAAGGACCCGCAACAATCGGACAACAAACCTCCGATGGGCTGCGTCGGTCGATGTCCTCGGGTCGTTGCCGGGCAGCAGCGGGAGCCTCAGCCGAGCGCCGCGAGGGCCCTCCCCGTATGGGTCCGGGTCCGGGCGACCTCACCGGGGCTTCCTTGCGCGACGATGCGCCCGCCGGCGGCTCCGCCCTCCGGGCCTAGATCGATCACGTGATCGGCGCACGCGACGAGCTCCATCGCGTGCTCGACGACGATGACCGTGTGCCCCTGCGACACGAGCTGATCGAGCACCTCGAGGAGGGCCTCGACATCGCTCGGGTGAAGGCCGGTGGTCGGCTCGTCGAGCACGTAGAGGGTGGGTGTCTCGCTCTTGCGCGCGAGCTCCTTGCCGAGCTTGAGCCGCTGGGCCTCCCCCCCCGAGAGCGTCGTGGCGCTCTGCCCGAGCGTCAGGTAGCCGAGGCCCAGCGCGCGCAGCGTCGAGAGGCGATCTCGCAGCGACGGAATCACCGAGAACATCTCGGCGGCTTCCTCGATGGGGAGCGCGAGCGCGTCGGCGATCGAGAGGCCGCGGTAGCGCACCTCGAGCGTGTCGCGGTTGTAGCGTGTCCCTCCGCAGCTCTGGCAGCGCACGTAGACGTCGCTGAGCAACTGCATCTCGACCCGCACGACGCCCTCGCCTTCGCACGCCTCGCAGCGACCGCCCTTGACGTTCGAGCTGAAGCGCGCCGCCTCGTAGCCGCGCGCGCGCGCCTCGGGGAGGGTCGCATAGAGCTCGCGGAGAGGCGTCATGAGCCCCACGTACGTGGCGGGCGTGGAGCGCGGCGTGCGCCCGATGGGGCTCTGGTCTACGGACACGACGCGACCGACCGCGTCCGCGCCCGAGAGCGCGAACGGCGGGGCCCGCCCGGCGAGGTGTGCGCGCACGCTCGGCAGCAGCGCGGACACCACGAGCGAGCTCTTGCCGCTGCCGGAGACTCCCGTCACCGCCACGAGCTGCCCGAGCGGGATCGTGACGTGGACGTCGGAGAGGTTGTGGAGGCAGACCCGTGAGAGCGTGAGCGCACCGCGGGCAGGCGCAGGGCGCCGAGGCGGGAGCTTCTTGCCGGCGAGCCAGGGCCCCGTGGCCGTGTCTCGCGTGGTCGCGAGGACGCTCGGCAGTCCTGCGAAGAGGAGCTTTCCCCCGTGCGCTCCGGCGCCGGGGCCGATGTCCACGACGTGGCTGGCAGCCCGGATGATGTCGAGGTCGTGCTCGACCACCACGACCGTGTTCCCCTGGTCTCGCAGGCGCTCGAGCGTCTCGATGAGCCGGGAGGTGTCGCGCGGATGGAGGCCGAGCGAGGGCTCGTCGAGCACGTAGAGCACGCCGACGAGCGCGCCACCCAGGCGTGTACCGAGGCGGATGCGCTGAGCTTCACCGGAGCTGAGCGTCGTGGCGGATCGACCGAGCGAGAGGTAGCCGACGCCAACCTCGTCGAGGAAGCGCAGGCGCGCGTAGATCTCGCCGAGGAGCGGCGCGCCGATCTCGCGCTCCCGCTCCCCCCACGATGCGGCGCGAAGATCAGGGTCGCGGAGAAGCGTCGCGAGCTCGGTCACCGCCAGCGATGAGAGCTCGGCGATCGTACGGCCGAGCACGCGAACGGCCAGAGACTCCTCACGCAGCCGGTGGCCCCGACAGCCAGGGCACGCGAGCGCCTCGTCGCTTCGCTCGGCCTCGAGCTCGCCGTCGTCGTGCGGGGCCGGGATCTCGTCGAGCGACCCACCCGCGAAGACACGCTTCGCGCCGGTCGTCTTCGCGCTGGTCGTCTTCGCGCTCGTCGTCTTCGCGCTCGTCGTCTTCGCGCTCGTCGTCTTCGCGCTCGTCGTCTTCGCGCCCTCGACGCGGGCGCCGGGGTCCTGGAGCGCCTCCGCTTTGGCGCTTCGGAGCGGACGCGGTGCACTGCGCGATCCGGCGCCCCGCGCCCCCGGCGCCGTCCCGCGCTCTGCGGGGCCTGCCCCGGGCGCCTCGGGCGCCGGCGCATCGCCCCCGAACTCACCCGCGGGCACGGCGCCGAGCCCCTCACAGCGAGGGCACGCGCCCTCGGGTGTGTTCCAGGAAAAGGAACGCGGCGTGAGCGGTGGCAGCGTGCGGTCGCACCGAGGACAGATCGCGCGCTCCGAGAGCAGCTCGTCCGGCTCGCCCTCGATCGCCAGGCGCACGAGTCCGCCGCCCGTCTTCATCGCGAGCTCGACGGCATCGGTGAGGCGCGCGCGGACGTCGGGCTTGATCACCAGCCGGTCGACGACCACGTCGAGATCGTGCTCGGCGCGCGAGTCGACCTGGATGGTCTCTCCGAGATCGCGGGGCTGTCCGTCGAGCACCACGCGAACAAACCCTTCCTTGCGCAAGCGGGCGAGCTCGGGAGCCAGCTCACCGACCTTCCCGCGCACGATCGGCGCGCGCACGACCACGCGGGCCCCGGCGGTGCGCTCGGCGCGGTCGACGATCTGCTGCACGGTGTGCGCGCGCACCTCGCCGCCGCAGCCCGGGCAGTGCGGCCGGCCGATGCGCGCGAAGAGCACGCGGAGAAAGTCGTGCACCTCGGTGACGGTGCCGACCGTCGAGCGCGGGCTCCGGTGCGGAGGCTCCTGCCGCACCGCGATCGCAGGCGAGAGCCCCTCGATCGCATCCACGTCGGGCCGCGCGAGGATCTCCAGGTCTTGCCGCGCATGCGTGCCGAGCGACTCGACGTAGCGGCGCTGGCTCTCCGCGTAGAGCGTGTCGAAGACGAGCGAGCTCTTGCCCGAGCCGCTCGGGCCCGTGACGACGCTGATCTCGCCGCGTGGGAAGGCGACGTCGAGATCCTTGAGGTTGTGCTCGCGTGCGCCGCGGACCCGGATCACGCGGGCCCTCCGACGAGGCGCAGCGCGAGCTCCAGGGCTGCGATCATGCCGTCCGCGTCGATGCATCCGGAGCGCGCGGCCTCGTACGCGACACCGTGATCGACGCTCGTGCGAACGAAGGGGAGGCCCCACGTCACGTTCACCGCGCTGCCCCAGTCGAGGAGCTTGCTCGCGATCGTCGCCTGATCGTGGAACATCGCGACGACGCCCGCATGCGCGCCTGCTTGCGCCTGCCGGAACGCGGCCTCGGCAGGTTGCGGTCCACGCAACGCGAGCCGTCCAGACGCGAACGGCTCCTCCGCGCGCAGCGACGCGATGGCCGGGCCGAGCACCCGCTCTTCCTCGTCACCGAAGAGCCCGTGCTCCCCTGCGTGCGGGTTGAGGCCGCTCACGGAGATGGACGCTCCGTGTCGCGCCCCGAGACGCACGAGCGCCTCGGCGAGATGCCGCGCGGCTCGGACGACGCGCGGCGCGCTGATCGCGTCGGGCACCGCGCGGATCGAGAGGTGTGTGGTCACCAGAGAGACGGAGAGACGCGGGCCCAGGAACATCATCGTGACGTCGTCGTCGGGCAGCGCTGCGCGCCGCGCGAGATGCTCGGTCTGACCGATGAACGCGTGGCCGGCCATCGTGATCGCGGCCTTGGACACCGGCGCGGTGACGACGGCGTCCGCGCGGCCCGCGAGGACCGCGTCGAGCGCGGCGTCGAGCGAAGCGAGCGCGACCCGCCCGGCCTCGGCGTCGTCACGATGCTGGGCGACGACACCCGGTGCGCAGCGCCCCACGTCGACGAGCTCGGCGCGACCCGCCAGTCCGCGCGCGGCGAGGCGCGGCGCGAGGTCGGCGGCGTCGCCGAAGAGCAGCGCGCGTGGCGCATCCGCGGGGAGCGAAGCGAGCGAGAGGACGGAGATCTCTGGGCCCACGCCCGCGGGATCACCCGCCGAGATGGCGAGACGAGGTCGTGTCACGAGCGCACCTTGTACCCGACACCGCGGACAGTCTCGATCGGATCGAGCGAGCCGAGCTTCATGCGGACGCGGCGCACGTGGATGTCCACCGTGCGGGAGCCACCGTAGTGCTCGACGCCCCAGACGCGCTCGAGCAGCTGCTGCCGCGTGAACACGCGGCCGGGGTGCCGCGCGAGAAACGAGAG
The DNA here is from genome assembly GCA_046342295.1 of Deltaproteobacteria bacterium. Classification (GTDB taxonomy): domain Bacteria; phylum Myxococcota_A; class Polyangia; order Polyangiales; family Sandaracinaceae; genus JAFLCL01. The sequence goes on from JBKDQC010000698.1 coordinate 6,690, forward strand.
CAGCGCGAACTCCTGATGGGTCAGGTCGATCTTGTCGCCTTCGAGCCGCGCTTCGTGGGCGGCGTTGTCGATCGTCAGCGGGCCGAGCTTGACCTGCTCGTCGTCGGCGAAGGAGCTCCTCCGGTGCTCCTGCCGGCGGATGCGGACGTAGAGCTCCACGGGCACGTACGGCACGAGGAGGATGTCGTCGAACGCATCCTCCGGCGACAGGCGCTGCAGCGCGCCGACTGTCAAGGCCAGGAGCACGGGTACTTCGCGGAGCGCGGGGACGGCGCGGACGCGGGCGAGCGCAGCCCGTGCGACCTCGACGAGGTCGAGCGCCTCGATGAGCACGGCGGCGGGTGGCCGGTCCCGGACGCTCGTGTCGGCCTCGAGCGGGTCCCAGAGGTCGGCAACCCGGACGTTGCACCCGAGATCGCGAAGGGTCGCCGCGCCGCCGTCCGGCCGCTCGGCAAGCTGCGGGCTACCGACCACCAAGATCCACACGAGGCCGCTGATAGCGCCCCCCCGAGCCACGAGCGACCCGACCGCGGGGCGGCGCGGATGGCCCTTGACCGAGGTGAGGCCTCATGCGTTCATCTCGCACCCGCGGAGAACCCCGTTTTGTCTCAAAAACGTTGGAGATTGATGGTCACCGAGCTCGGCTCGGAGGCGGCGATCCATGACGTGACCGTCGAGTCCTCGGACTGGATGACCGCGCTGACGGTGGGTCGCGGCCGGATCGGTGAGCGCGGCGGGGTGCCACCGGGCTCGATGTGCAGCGTGTCCGCAGAAGGTGTCGTCACGCTCGTCGACGCGATCACCCGCAAGCGCTACCGCCTCGAACCGACCCGAGGCGCCGCCAGTGCTCCGCCCGCCGCGAAGCCCGCGAGCGTTCCGCCGCCCGGCACCACGACGGTGAAGGTGGGCAGGAGAACCGTCGCGTTCGAGGCGCCTCGCGCGGCGGCGGCCACGACACCCGTCGTGCCCAGCCAGGACGCGGCGCCCTCGAAGGATCCGCCTCCGGTCACGAGCCCGGCGGCGGAGGGCCCGGCCATGGCGAGCCCGACCGTGGCGAGCCTGGCGAGCCCGGCCGTGGCGAGCCCGGCAGCGCCAAGCGCCGACCTCGCGCCTCGCGCTCCGGCGAACGGCGCGCACGCACCGGCTCGCCCCGTGAGCGTTCCGCCGCCCGCGCGGCCCGAGCAGGCGAGCCCGACGACGAATCGACGACCTGCGCACACGAACGCCTACGTCACGACGCCGACCGAAGGCTCCGCCATGGCGGTGGGCGATGAGGAGCCGGTGACGGACGAGGTCCCGACGCTGCCCGCCGCAGAGGCGGCGCGGGTCGCAGCCACGCCAGCAGCCGAAGATCTCCAGGTCCAGGCGACGCTCGCACCTCCTGCGCCTTCGGAGCCAGTGCGGATGGAGCCGCCTGCGGTGCTCCTCGGCGAGGTCGCGGAGGAGACCTACGCGCGCGACGGTGAGCCGACCGCCGAATCTCCGCTCCTCTACCGCGAGCGGCACTACTACGTCCCGGAGGGCACCCCCGCCGCGATGGCGCGGGTGGTTCTCGAGCAACTCTTCGCCCAGATGGAGGCGAGTCTCGCCCATCGGCCCAAGGGCAAGCTGGTGAAGATGGCCGTCTTCGACCACCGCTGGCAGGGCCAGCCCCAGCGCCCTCCCCTCGTGGCGCTCCAGTGGAAGGACTGGCGAGGCGCGCCGGAGGTCACCGACGGAGCGACATCCGTGCAGCAGGCGGCAGCGCAGAGGGCCGCGCTCGACCTGCAGCGACGCGCCCAGGAGGCCGCGAGACAAGCCGAGCTCGACATGCAGCGCCGCGCCCAGGAGGCCGAGGCCGCGAGACAAGCCGAGCTCGACATGCAGCGCCGAGCCCAGGAGGCCGAGGC